>JBJEJC010000169.1:6808-30817 GCA_051877675.1 Roseburia sp.
TTATCGCTTTAAATTATAGAAGAGAAGCCCAGATTGTCCCAATGCGCATAGGCGCGCAAAGTGAGCATCTGCCATCAGGTAAGGCAGATGCTCACTTTTTTGTTGGAAAATGTTTCTTATTATGCTATTATATAGTTAGATTACGAAAAAAAACGAAACGAAGAGAATATCATGGAAGAAATTGAGGTTATATACGAGGACGAGGCAGTTCTTGTCTGCAGGAAACCGGCGGGTATCGCAACGCAGACGAAGCAGTTGGGACAGAAGGATATGGAGAGCCTGCTGAAAAATTACAGAGCATCCAAAGGAGAGCCGCCCTACATTGGCGTGGTGCACCGGCTGGACCAGCCGGTGTCCGGAGTGATGGTATTTGCCAAGACGAAGGAGGCGGCAGCGGATTTGAGCCGCCAGATTTCTTCGAAACAGGCAGACAAGTGTTATTACGCCATGACGGACGGAATTCCGCCGCAGAAGAAGGGCAGTCTGACGGACTATCTGCTGCGGGACGGCAAAACCAATACATCCGCTGTGGTGGAGCCGGGCAGGCAGGGTGCAAAGCGTGCCGAACTTTCTTATGAGGTATTGGAAACAGGAGGCGGCAGGGCAATCCTGTCCATTCAGCTTTTTACCGGGCGTCATCATCAGATCCGGGTGCAGCTTTCCCATGCTGGATTCCCCATTGTGGGGGACAGAAAATATAATTTTAAGGAGCATTTAACACCCACCGGGGAAGGGCTGGCGTTGTGCTCCTACCAGATCGGTTTCCGGCATCCGGTGACAAAGCGGAGGTTAGTCTACCGATTGGAGCAGCCGTTCCAATTATAAAAAACACGAGGGGTACGGGGTAGGTTTTTATGATTGAAAAATATTACAATGGGGCAATTGAACAGGTGCTTGCCGGGCTGGGATTCCAGCCGGACAACAGTATTCTGGTGCGTTACAGCAATGAGTTCTCCGTAAAAAACCTGGAGAGCGTGACGCGGGCCATGGAACGGGAGGATATTTATTTCGCCTGCCATGAGTTTGAGTATGCACAGATATCCGGAGGGTACGAGCCTTATCTGGACATTATCTGCGCGATGTTCCGGCGTTATATGACGGGAAGTTTTGATGCGTTTCTGGAGGAATGCGATGTATACGAGCTGCAGCGCCCGGTGCTGCGGAGCTATTTTGAAAGCGGAGAGTGCAGAAGGGAGGAGTCAATCCTCCTGGACGAGGTGGAATATGAGCAGCAGCGTATGACAGAGGCTGTTTTTTCCATGCTTATTCATCTTGCACAAAAATGTCCTATCGTGATTCTTTTAAACCGTTTCCAGCTCGCGTGCCGCAGTACCATGGTTCTGACACTTCGTCTGTTGAATCAGATTTCCGGGGGCGGTGCTAAGAATATCGGCATTATTCTCGGGGTAAATGAAACCCAGAGTATTCCGGAGTTTCTGCTGCCGGTGTGGGATCTCATTTATGAAAAAATGGACGATGGAAGCCGGATTTATCACATTGGAAATTCCGGTCAGAAGAAGGGAGAACAGCAGAACCAGGATTATCTGCTGGATTATGATGGCGGGGAAGAAAACTCCAAGCTGAATAATCTGGTGGAGCTTTTGGACTTTGAACAGGCTTATTATGTGTTTTCATCCATAGAACGACGAATCAAGTTTGATAACCTGGCAGTCCGCAATGAAGTGAAGTACCGGCTGATGTTACAGTTTGCCAATGTGGCGGTGCTCACAAGGGATCTCGCGAAGGCACTGGAGCTTTGCGAGGATATTGCCGCACTGAAAATCCATGGAAGAGAAAAGGAATGCAGATTTGAGTGGAGTTATCTGGTTGCCACGGTCTATATGTATCAGGGCAGGCTTCCGGAGGCATTAAAGTATGCAGCAGAAGCGGGAAAATATGCCAGAGAACGGGCAGACGAATTTGGCATATTCAAGGCGCAGCTGCTGGAGGCGCAGATTCAGATGTCCGGCTGGTATAATATCTTTTTCTGTGCGCAGGATGTGCAGGTGGCAGATGGATTGCTGGAGAAACTGAAAAAATATAATTTCAAAAACCATCTCGCCCATGTATACATATATGCATATGACAATAAGCCGGAAATCGTGGCAAAAGCATATCATTCGGAGGAATCTCTGGTATATTTCAGCAAGGGGATTGCCATTGCAAAGAAAATTGGGAATGAGCAGTTAGTGGATACCGCCTACCGTAAAAATATTATGCTTGCTTCCACCAATGGAATGTACGAAATTTCGCTGCTGTACTCGGTGCGGACCTATGAGGCATTGCGGGACCGGGAGTCCGTGGAGGGCGGACGGATTTATTCCGGTATCGCGTATAATCTCTGTGCCGTTGGGGAGAATGAGAGAGCACAGTTGTATTATAACCGTGCCATCGAACTGTTTTACCGGTTAAAGCGCCCGGAGGACATTGCAGAGGTGCAGTATAATATGTCCTTAAACTGTATTATGTTAGGACAGTATGCGAAGGCGGAGACCTATCTGACCCAGTGCATGAAGGCCATCGAAAAGCTTCATCTAAACAGCCTCAGAGTATGCAATCTTTCCAAGCTGTATGGACTTTTGGCGCTGGTCACTGTGCTGCAGGGAAATCGCTTTAACTGTGAGCGTTATCTGAACAACTGCCGCCAGTTTTTAAACTATGTTCTGGAAAAAGAAAAGATGGAAAACGGACTTGGGACAGTCCATGACTATGCGAAGGTGGATGATGACCTGTTTCTCTATACCTTTTCCCAGGCGCTTCTGGCAAGGCTGGAGGGAAATGAAGAACGCGCCTTTAAGCTGTATTCGGAGGCAGAGGACTATCTGGAGCGGGCAGAAGGAAATCAGTTCTTCAGTTATGCGCTGTTTCGTACGAAGCGTATGGAATGTTTTAAAGCGCTGGGGAAAACACATCTCTATGAGAAAGAACAGCAGCTTCTGCAGACGTATAAGGACTCCCGCAGCGGGCAGTATAAGGGGCTTGTGGAGGATATGGGGAGAATTGCCCCGGTTCTGGAGGAACTGGAGCAGAAGCCATGTCAGGAAGAGATTTCCATGCAGGCACTGGATGAACTGATTACGAATGAGAGCATTCTGCTGGCTTATAAGAGCAAAAAGCGGCAGTTGGATTTCATTTCCACCTGGCAGAAGCTGATCGATGTGACCGGCGTGACGGCAAAAGAAATGGTGCAATCCGTGATGCGCGCATTCCTGAATCATTTCAATGTGGACTGTGCACTGTATGTGCGATATATCGAGCGTAAACCGCAGATTCTGTACAATAATACGGGAGTTACATTAAGCCAGGAGCTGCTGCGGCGGCTGCAGCATGCATTTAAGCAGAACCCCTCGGGGTTTGTCATCTCTAAAATCAGCAGCAATTATATGGAACACCAGGATGTCACTTCGATTTTCGGGGAGGACGATGTATGTTCCATGGTGGCAATTCCGTTTTTTAATAATGCAAGGATTGAAAGCTTTCTCATTGCCTATGTATTGATGAAGGATAACTGGCATTCCTCTGTGAACCGCTATATGCTGGATGAGGATGATCTGAATCTGTACCAGCTTCTGTTCCGGGAGGTGAGGTACTCCTTGAACCGGCTGGACGCTTATGATAAAATTTATGAGATGAACAATAAGCTTTACCTGTCTGCGGTGACAGACCAGCTTACCGGGATTTACAACCGGGAAGGTTTTTACCGCAAGCTTACTGCGTTGATGGAGGAGATTGAAAATGGCTCCCGGGAGGCAAAGCTTGGGCTTATGTTCATTGATCTGGACAATTTCAAGCATTATAACGATACTTTTGGCCATGATGTGGGAGATCTGATACTGCGGCGGATGGCGGATATCTTTAAGGGATTATGTGAGGGAGAGGGCTTTGTCTGCCGTTATGGAGGGGATGAGTTCATCATCGTTCTCTATACTTCGGAGAGAGCGCATCTGGAGTCTCTTGCACAGATGGTTTACCGGAGAATTGAGGAGGCGGATGGTTTTGTTGCGGATATTTCCGAAAAACTCTGCCGCCCTGTGGTAATCGATCAGGCACATAAAATTTCCTGCTCCATCGGTATCGTTGCAGAGGCGGATGTCCGGAATGAGGAAGAAATCAATGATATGATTAAGCACGCGGATGATCTGCTTTACAGTATTAAGACATCCGGAAAAGGAACCTATAAAATATGAAACTGGATTTGCCGGAAAAAGTGAATTTTATCATAGACACGCTGACGAACCATGGGTTTGAGGCGTATGCGGTGGGAGGCTGCGTCAGAGATTCTCTTCTTTTGCGGGAGCCGAAGGACTGGGATATTACCACCTCCGCAAAGCCGGCGCAGGTAAAGGCACTGTTTTCCCACACCATCGATACCGGAATTCAGCATGGCACGGTGACTGTGATGCTGAAGCGCGAGGGGTTTGAGGTGACAACCTACCGGATTGACGGGGAGTATGAGGATGCCAGACATCCCAGGGAGGTAACGTTTACCGCCAGTCTGCTGGAGGATTTAAAGCGCAGGGATTTTACCATCAATGCCATGGCGTATAACCCCAGGGAAGGACTGGTGGATGCCTTTGACGGCATCGGAGATCTTAAGCGCGGTAGAATTCGCTGTGTGGGTGTGGCAGAAGAGCGATTTACAGAAGATGCTCTGCGAATGCTGCGGGCAGTGCGGTTTGCAGCACAGTTAGGGTTTTCTATTGAGGCGGAAACGAGAGCTGCCATGGGAAAACTCGCGGCGAATATCGGGAAGGTGAGCGCAGAACGGATTCAGGTAGAACTGGTGAAGCTTCTGACCTCCCCCCACCCGGAGGAGATTCACACCGCATATGAGACCGGGCTGACCGGAGTCTTTCTCCCGGAATTTGATGTGATGATGGAGACACCGCAGGAGAATCCCCATCATTGCTATACGGTGGGGGAGCATACCATACACGCCTTGCAGAACTGTCCGCCGGACAAGGTGCTGCGGCTTGCCATGCTGCTTCATGATGTGGCAAAGCCCCGGTGCAAGGTGGTGGGGGCGGATGGAATTGCCCATTTCCATGGACATCCCGGAGAGGGGAGCCTTATGGCGCGGGACATTCTGCGCAGATTAAAATTTGACAATGACACCACGGACCGCGTGACAAAGCTGGTTTGGTGGCATGATGATAACCCGGAGCTAACCGAGCGGAGTGTCCGCCGGGCATTAAACCGAATCGGGCTTGCACAGTACCCGGCATTATTTGAGGTAAAACGGGCGGATATTCTGGCACAGAGTGCGTAGCTTAAGGAAGAAAAGCTTACCTATGTGGACAGGTACGAGGCGATGTACCGGAGCATTCTGGAGAAACAGCAGTGTATCACATTAAAGCAGCTTGCCATAAACGGCACAGACCTTATTGCCGCAGGTGTTGCACCCGGAAAAGAGATTGGAGCCATCCTAAAGCAGCTTCTGGAGCTGGTGCTGGAGGACCCGTCACAGAACACGAAAGAGAATTTACTTTTACAGGCACATAAAATAAAAACCCCGGACATATGATGAATAGACACGGCGGATAGCCGTAGGATAAATCATATGGAGGGGTTTTTGTGTATAATCGACCGGAGCAGGTATTAGAACAGTATGAGTTAGAAGTGAAATCTGTTTCCAAGGGGCGTGAGGGCTATATTTGTGACACCAGCCAGGGCAGGAAGGTGCTGAAAGAATACAGGGGATCTTTGGAACGGGCACAGTTTCTGCTGGAAATTCTTGCGTTCTTGCGGGAAGAGGGCATTCTTGTGGAGAATGTGACAAAGACCAGGGAGGGAAGCCCTCTTGCGCAGGATGAGGATGAGCAGAAATACCTGCTGCTGGATGTGTTTTCCGGTGCCGAGTGTGACACGAAATCCCGGGATGACATGCTTCAGGCGGTGCGGCAACTGGCTGCGCTTCACAATGCGGCGGAGCGTTACGGCGGAATGGTGCCGGAGTTTATGCGGACGGAAAAACAGGCGCTCCTGCTGTTGTACGAGAAGCACAACCGGGAGTTGAACAAAGTTAAAAACTACATAAGAAGTAAAAAGAAGAAAAATGAGTTTGAGGTACTTTTTGCGGGAAAATATGATTATTTTATGGGCTGCGCAGGGGAAGTCACCGCGATGCTGCGGGAGCTTGCGCCGGAGCCGGGAATTTTCGGCTTCTGCCACGGGGACTACAACCAGCACAATGTGATTTTTACAGCCCGTGGGACAGCTATTGTGCATTTTGACAGTCTTTCCTATCATATCCGCATCGGGGATCTTGCCAATTTCATGCGGAAAATGCTGGAGAAAAACAACTGGAACGCGGGGCTCGGAATTGACATGATCCGTGCTTATGATGGGGAGCGCCGACTTTCTTCCCAGGAACTGCGCTATCTCTATCTGTATCTTGCATACCCGGAAAAATTCTGGAAGATTGCAAATCACTATTACAACAGCCATAAAGCCTGGCTTTCTGGCAGAAATATTGAAAAGCTGGAAAAAGTCATTGCTCAGGAGGCTTCCCGCAGCCAGTTTCTGGAGATTCTTTACAATTTTACTGCATGACGGAAGCATTCCGGAATGGAATACTGCCTTAAGGATAAGAAGTTGCATTTTATAAGGAAAAATAGTATATTGAACTCAAATTCGAAATGGAGATGAGGGTGAATTGCTTACGAAAAAGACTTTCGGCATTCGGAGACTTTTGCTTCTGCTTTTGGCGGTATCTGCCTTATGCCTTGCCGGATGTAAGAAGGAAGACGGTGGGAACGGTGTAGAAGATGCAGGGAAATATGTTTATGTTCCGGAGTTTTACACTCTGGACGGAAATGCCGCCTCCGTGAATATTTATGAGGATGAGCTATATTATGCCACGGCGGAGGGAAGCTTTTACCGATGGAAACCCGGGGAGGACGAAAAACCGGAGCAGCTTGATATCCGGCTTTCCATTGACGGAGACCTTGCAGCCAGCAGTATCCAGCCGGACGGTGACGGAAATTTTTATGTGGTTTACAGTACTTACAGCTTTGCTGCCGACACGGAGAGCGTGGTGAATACCGTTTACCTGGCGAAATATGACGGGCAGTGCAGGGAATTGGTGCGGGAGGATATTTCCGATTATGCAGATGGATGGATGCCGGCAAAGCTGGCGGTGGATGATACCGGTCATCTGTATGTCTTAAGCGGAGGGAAACTGACACTGTTTGATACGGACGGAACCTGGAAGGCAGCGGTTGACTGCGACAGTGAAATGCTGGCGCTGACAAAGAGTGAGGATGGAAATGTTTATGGCACGTATTCGCTGAATACGAAGGACTACTATAATAAGGTGCTGAACCGGATTTCCTTTGAGGAGGGAAGTATCGGAGAGTCTTATAAGAATTTTCCGGTTGGAACCGGTCTGGCTTCCTTTGGGGAAAGCGGCTTTCTCACGAGCTTTTCCGGAAAGCTTTATTGCTATGACAAAAGCACCGGGAAAACAGAGGCACTTCTGGAGTGGATTAACTGTGATGTTGATGATGACTGCATAAAGCAGCTTGCCACATTGCAGGATGGGAGAATCCTGGTGTGGCTGCAGGAGGCAGCCGGGGAGCAGCCGGGGGAAGTGGTGATACTTACCAAAACGGACAAGTCTGAGATAAAGGAGAAGAAGATGATTACCCTGGGAACCTTCTCTGCCAGCACGAGTCTTTTGAATGCAATCTGCAAATTTAACAGAGAAAACGACGAATACCGGATTGAATTGAAGGAATATTACGACCCGCTTTTGAGTACAGCGGATTACGGAGTGGAGGACGCAAAGACGGCACTGAATCTGGATATTGTTTCCGGAGACTGTCCGGATATTCTGAATCTGGAATACAGTGATTTTGTAAACTATGCTTCCAAGGGACTTCTTGAGGACTTGAAGCCGTATCTGGAGAAGAGCGGGAGTCTTAATACAGAGGACATCCTGCAGGGGATTCTGGAAGCATATACCTTTCAGGAAAAGCTTGCAGCCCTTCCGTGTACCTTCCAGGTGCATACAATTGTAGGAAAAGCTGCGGACATTGGGGATGAAATGGGATGGAGCCTGGATGAAATGATGGATTTTGTGAACAGCCATTCCGATGAAACGGTATTTGCGGTGGATCGGCAGACGATGTTGGAGTACTGTCTTACCTGCAACCAGTCTGCGTTCATCGATTGGGAACAGTCCGTTTGCAAATTTGACTCGGACAGTTTCTGCAAGCTGCTGCAGTTCTGCGGGCGTTTCCCGTCGCAGGGGGAATCTCGCGCTGCAGCAATCTATGGGGCTACATACGGAGATGCAATTCTCTATGAGGTTACAATCAGCGCGGCGGAGGATGTCAATCTGCTGGGGCAGATGCTTGGGGATGATGAAATCACATTCATCGGGTTTCCGACCATGGATGGAACACCGGGAAATCTTCTGGAGGCAAAGGGAGGTTCCTATTCCATTTCTGCAAAATCCCCGTATAAGGAAGGCGCATGGGCTTTCCTGGAAATGTACCTGTCGGAGATGGACAGAACCTCAGAGCCTACCTGGGCATTTTCGAATCGCGGTTTTCCTTCCAACCGGAGGGGCTTGGATAATTTCTTCTCGATTGCGATGGAATCGCCCTATGAGGAAGATATCAATGGGGAAGTCGAATTGGATGCGGAAGGAAATCCTATCAGGCATTATAACATGGTAGAGAACATAAATGATATGGACTTGTACTGGTATGTTCCGCTTCCCGGGGAGGTGGAGCAGATTACGGCATTGATTGATTCGGCTTCGACGGCAAACGGAAAGGATGAACAGATACTGGCAATCATTGAGGAAGAGGCGGCAGCGTATTTTAGCGGGCAGAAATCCGAAGAAGAGGTTGCAAGGCTGATTCAGAACCGGGTGTCTGTCTATATGGAGGAACAGCGGTAGAATAGTGTTCGTATTCTGCAGAGAATACCGGATGAGAATGAGGAAATTACATGAAGAAAAGAACCATAATCATAATGTGTATTGTAACGCTGCTGCTGGCGCTTAGCGGATGTGGCAAAGCCCCCAGGGTGGAGATGGGACAACATTACTATACCGGAGAGGAATCCGCAGACAAGGTGGCGGAAGAAAACAGTCCGGGGACGGCAGAAGGAAGTGCTCAGAAGGATGCAGAAGAAGCCCAAGCAGATTCCGGTACGGAGCAGGAGAGCGTTATGGAGCCGTCCATAGGAAGTGATCTTTTTATGATCATGAGTATCGACATGGGTGAGGAGAGTCTGATTCTAGAGCAGCTTGTCACCGGAAAGCAGTATATGTATTACTATGGTCTGACGACAAGCTTTCTGGACAAATACGGAAATCATGCACCGGTGTCCTCCTTTGAACCGGGCAGAGTGGTGACCATCGGCTCGAAGGACACCGAAGGGCGGCTGATGCAGATTCAGCTATCCGATGCAGTGTGGGAATATTCAGATATCGTGCGGTTCTCCATCGATGAGGAACGGGGAATTTTTACGATTGCGGACACAAAGTATTCCTATGACGCTGACCTGTATGTCAACTCGGACGGACAGGCGTTGTGGCTGGCGGATTTGGACCCCATGGATGAGATTCGGGCAGTGGGGATAGGCAAAAAGATTCTTTCTGTTTCCGTGACTTCGGGACACGGCAGACTGGAATTGCAGAATACGGAGCTGTTTAACGGAAGCTATATGCAGATTGGGAGGGATATTTTTTCGGAGGTCACGGAAAATATGACCATGGAACTTCCGGAGGGAACCTACACGGTGACGGTGGCAAATAATGGGTATGGCGGAAGTAAGGACATCACCATAACACGTGGGGAGACCACTACACTGGACCTGGAGGAACTGAAGGGAGAAGGACCGAAGTATGGAAACATTTTATTTGCCATCGATGTGCAGGATGCAAAGCTTCTGATTGATGGCAAGGAGGTGGATTACAGCGAGGCGATATCGATTCAGTACGGACTGCACAGCCTGATTGTGACGGCGGACAATTACTCGACCTACAGTAAAAAACTGTATGTCAACTCGGACGAAGCGACGGTTGTAATTATGATGCAGGAGCCGGATACGGTGTCCACTGCTGCGGGAAGCTCCAGTAGTTCCGGGACTGGCAGCGGTACTGCGACAGACAGCGGTACTTCAACAGACAGCAGCGCTGCTGCGGGAAGCCTTGCGGGAAGTCTTGCAGGCAGTACGGGAAGTGCTGCCTCGACCGGTACCTCCGGGGGCAGCAGCACGAATACCTCCGGTCTGGATGCAGCGACCATTGACACGGTAGTGAATGAATTGCTCGATCAGGACAATGACAGCAGCAGTTCTTCCTCCTCAAAGGACTATATTTCCACCCTGACGGAGCTGCTTTCGGCAATCACCGGAACAGATTAATGGGAAACCTGCTTGCAAAGAAGCATAGGTGACGTTAAAATAAATATATCAGATATTTTATAGAAATAAGGAGGAACGAGATGGGATACAGAGAATCGTATGAAGAATGGTTAAACAATCCGTATTTTGATGAAGCAACCAAGGCGGAGCTGCAGGAAATTGCAGGCGACGAAAAGGAGATTGAGGAACGCTTTTATATGGATCTTGAGTTTGGCACTGCGGGACTGCGGGGAATTATCGGTGCCGGAACTAACCGTATGAATGTGTACACGGTGCGCAAGGCGACCCAAGGACTTGCCAATTATATTCTGGAAGTGGGAGGAGAGGCAAAGGGAGTTGCCATAGCCTACGATTCCAGAAGAATGTCACCGGAGTTTGCAGATGTTGCAGCGCTCTGTCTGGCGGCAAACGGAATAAAAGCCTATGTGTTTGAATCCCTGCGTCCTACGCCGGAGCTTTCCTATGCAGTGCGCAGATTAGGCTGCATTGCCGGAATCAACATTACGGCAAGCCACAATCCGCCGGAGTATAACGGATATAAGGTATACTGGGAGGACGGCGCACAGATTACACCGCCGCATGATGGCGGAATTATGGCAGAGGTGAAGAAGGTAACCGATTACGCCACAGTTAAGACGATGGAGTTGGAGGAAGCGAAGAAGGCAGGGCTTTACCAGGTGATTGGCGCGGACATTGACGATCCCTATATTGCAGAGCTGAAGAAACTGGTGCTTCATCAGGACTGCATAGACAAGGTGGGCGGCGAGTTAAAGATTGTATACTCTCCACTCCATGGAACCGGTAATATTCCGGTACGCCGCGTGCTTTCCGAGCTTGGGTTTAAAAACGTGTATGTGGTTCCTGAGCAGGAACTCCCGGATGGAGAATTCCCCACGGTAAGCTATCCGAATCCGGAGGCAGCGGAAGCCTTTGAACTGGGACTTGCACTGGGCAGAAAAGTGGATGCGGATCTGATTCTTGCCACGGACCCGGATGCAGACCGTCTTGGCGTTTATGTGAAGGACGCGAAGACCGGCGAATACCACAGTCTGACCGGTAATATGTCGGGCTGTCTGATCGGCGATTATGTGATTGGTCAGAGAAAAGAACTGCAGGGACTTCCGGCGGACGGTGCATTTATCCGTTCCATCGTTTCCACCAATATGGCGGATGCTATTGCGGAGTATTACGGAATCCAGCTTATTGAAGTCCTTACCGGCTTTAAATTCATCGGACAGAAGATCCTGGAGTTTGAGACGACCGGAAAAGGAACCTATTTGTTCGGAATGGAGGAAAGCTATGGCTGCCTGACCGGAACCTATGCAAGAGATAAGGATGCGGTAGTGGCTTCCATGACGCTGTGTGAGGCGGCAGCTTATTATAAGACGAAGAACATGACGTTGTGGGATGCTATGCTTGCTTTGTTTGAGCGTTATGGCTACTACAAGGATGATGTGACCTCCATCACCTTAAAGGGAATCGAAGGTCTGGCGAAGATTCAGGAGATTATGAACACACTGCGGGAGAACGCTCCGGCAGAAATCGGTGCCTACCGTGTGACTGCGGTGCGTGATTATAAGAAAGACACCATTACAGACATTGCCACCGGAGCAGTGAAGCCCACCGGACTTCCGTCCTCTAACGTGCTCTACTATGAACTGACGGATGGAGCGTGGGTATGCGTAAGACCTTCCGGAACAGAACCGAAGGTGAAGTTCTATCTCGGTGTGAAGGGAACTTCTCTTGCGGATGCCGATGAGAAATCCAGAGCATTGTCGGAGGCAGTTCACGCAATGATAGACAAAATGATGTAAAAACGCCTTAATTATGGGATTTTTCTTGACAAAGGCGACAAAAACAAGTATAAATATGAAGTAGGTAATTTTGAGAAGAATTTACCATCATTAATATTGAAAATCCAGAGGAGGAATTTTTGACATGAACAAAGCAGAGTTAGTTGCAGCTATGGCTGAGAAAGCAGAGTTAAGCAAAAAGGATGCAGAGGCAGCATTAAAGGCATTTACCGATGTTGTTGCTGAGGAGTTGAAGAAAGGCGAGAAGATTCAGTTAGTAGGCTTTGGTACTTTTGAGGTATCTGAGAGAGCAGAGAGAACTGGAAGAAATCCGCAGTCCGGCAAAGAGATGGTAATCCCGGCTTCCAAGGCTCCGAAGTTCAAAGCTGGTAAAGCATTAAAGGACGTAGTGAACGGCTAATTTTTGTAAACGTTTATAAAGATTACGGGAAACGGTTTCTGCAAGAGTATGTAGAAACCGTTTTTTCGTTTATTATGCGGAAACCGTTTTTTCGCTTAGTATGTGGGGGCTTCTTGTTGGGAAAAAGGTATTGTTTTTGAATGGGAAAGAGAGTAGAATAAAATTAGAGTTTTTCAGAAATCGGATAAGACGGCATTGGGAGGGAACAGGTATGAAAAAGAGTATTGGAAGAAAGGTCTTTAGCCTGCTGGGAATCATGGGAGCATTCTTTATTCTGGCAATGGCTTTAAACATTGCGGCATTGTCGGCGATGGGGGATAATAACAAGGCACTGATTGCCTATCTCGAGATAGAGCAGTATAAGGGAGATGTTTCCACATCTTTCCAGCAGACGCAGTTGTATGCGAATCTTCTGTACTATAAGGAGGGAACGGAAGAGGGGAGCACCATGGCGGAGAAGCTGCAGAGCAGCATGGATGGCATGGACAGCGGTCTTGCGTCCATGAAGGCAATCTGTGACGAGCTTGGCGACAGTGAACTGTCAGAGGCGTATGTCACATGGGAGACTGCCCTGGGTGATTTTGCTTCCCATTGTTCGGAGATTCTTTCCCTTGCGGATGAGAAACAGTTTGTCAAGGTGGGGAAGGTAGTTGCCAATCTGAAAGAATATAAAGCACCGGCACAGGAGGCGGAGGACGCCTATGATGCATTGCTGCGGGAGAGAATGGCTAAGGCGGAGACTACCTGTGAGAAAAGAATTACAGGAACGTCTCTGTTTGATATCGCGCTTATCGTAGTATTTCTGGCGATTCTGGCTGTGGCAGCGCTTGTTGTGCTTGTCACAATTGCAGGACCGGCCAAAAAGTCAGGTGAGAGACTGCAGGAGATTGTACATAAGATTGAGAATGGAGAGGGCGACCTGACGGAGCGTATTCCGGTTAAGACAAAGGACGAGGTCGGCCAGATGACCACCGGAATCAATGGATTTATCGAGCAGCTACAGAGCATTATGCAGCGGTTAAAGACAGAGTCAGAGCGAATGATGGAATCTGCGGCAAAGGTGAAGGGAGAAATTGACGAGTCCAACGAAAGCGCCAGCAGCGTGTCTGCCGCCATGGAAGAAATGTCAGCCAGCATGGAGGAGATTTCCGCAACGCTGGGTCAGATTGCAAATGGAAGTGACAGTGTATATACAGAGATTCAGGCAATGAACGGGCGCGTGGAAGATGGTGTGAATTTTGCCAATGGTGTGAAAGAACATGCGCAGAACGTGCACCAGAGCACGGTGCAGGGCAAAGAGGAGACTGCCAGAAATATGGAGCAGGTTGGCGTGGCGCTGAAGGCTGCTGTTGAGGAGAGCCGCAGCGTGGAGCGGATTAATGAACTGACCGGAGAAATCCTTAATATTGCGAGTCAGACCAATCTTCTGGCGCTCAATGCATCGATTGAGGCAGCGCGGGCTGGAGAGGCCGGCAGGGGCTTTGCAGTGGTGGCGGATGAAATCCGGACACTGGCGGATAGCAGCCGCGATACGGCAAATAATATTCAGAGCATCAGTAATCTGGTAACCAGCGCGGTGGAGAAGCTGGCGAACAATGCGGAAGAGGTTATGCGTTTTATTGGCGAGAAGGTCATGAAGGATTACGATGGATTTGTGGATGTGGCGGAGCAGTATGAGCGGGATGCGGATACTGTAAATGATATGCTTGCTTCATTTGCGAAGACCACGGAAGAAATGCAGGGAACAATCCAGACCATGAATGTGGGAATCAACGATATTGCTACCGCGGTGGATGAGAGCGCGAAGGGTGTCACAAATGTTGCCCAGAGTACCGTAAGTCTGGTGGAATCCATTACACATATCCAGCAGGAGACCGAGAGCAACCAGGAGATTTCCAACCAGTTGAGCGGTGAAGTAAACCGTTTTAAGAATGTGTAAGCAGGAAGGAATATAAGTTAATATGAGACTGGATAAATTTTTAAAGGTGTCACGTCTGATCAAAAGGCGGACGGTGGCAAATGAGGCGTGCGATGCAGGGCGTGTCCTTGTGAACGGCAAGCCGGCAAAGGCTTCCCTTAATGTGAAGGTGGGGGACATCATTGAGATTGGGTTTGGCAACAAAGCAGTTAAAGTGAAGGTGCTGAACCTTTTGGAGACCACCAAGAAGGAAGAAGCAAAAGATTTGTTTGAATATGTATCATAAACCGGAGCACCTCCTAATATATTTTTTTAGGAGGTGCTTTTTATGGAGGAGAAAAATACTGTTGCAAAATCCCATAAGGTTCTGCTTTCCAACCGGCAAAGCGGTGCATTCAGCGGAGTGGTGGATGTGCTGTCCTTTGATGTGGCGGAGATCCTTTTGGAGACGGAATTGGGGATGCTTTTGATTAAGGGACATGACCTTCATGTGAACCGGCTTACCCTGGAGAAGGGGGAAGTGGATATTGAAGGGCGCATTGACTCCCTCACTTATTCGGATGTGAAGTCAGCGGGAAAACAGGCGGAGTCTCTGCTGGGAAGGCTGTTTAAATAAATGGTGGTCAGCGGAGCGATTGGACAGGAGGCAGTTTTTCTGGGGGTGTCAGTGCTGCTGGGAGCAGGTATGTTCCTGCTGTATGACTGTCTGCGTATTTTGAGGCGCATTGTTCCTCACGGCACGGTCTGGATTGGCGTGGAGGATTTTTTGTACTGGCTGGTCTGCACCGGGGCTGTTTTTGTCATGCTGTATTTCCAGAACGATGGGATGGTGAGAGGCTATTCCCTGGGCGGGATTCTGGTGGGAATGCTGTTCTACTACGGATTGCTCAGCCGTTTTTTCATCCGTTTGAACGTGCTGGTGTGGAAGACGGTGTCCGGTTTCCTTGGCAAATTTCTTTCCGTTCTTTTTCGACCCTTTTGCAAAATTACAAAAAAAGTTTCTTTCTTTTTCAGAAAACAATTGAAAAAAGCCTTTAAAGCGGTTAAAATGGGATTATGTAAACGATAATAGAGAGGAATGGGCTATGTCGAAACGGATTAGACGGAGTAAAGATAATAACCGGGCCGGTAAACTTTGCATCGGGATGATCGTTCTGGTGTTTGTGGCAGTTATGTCAATTCAGATTGTCAGGGTTTACCAGAAGGATCAGGAATACATAGAGCGTCAGGCTTCCCTGGAGAAACAGCTTTCCGATGAGAAGGAACGTCAGGCTTCTCTGGCAGACTATGAGGCTTACACGAAGTCCCAGCAGTATGTGGAGGATGTGGCAAGGAGCAAGCTTGGCATGGCGTATGACAATGAGATTATCTTTAAGGAACAGAGCAGCAAATAGGCGGAGAATCCTGCGGAGCAGGATTCTTTTTTTTCTTCGCACTTGAATAAGTTAAAATGGATGAATTTCTTAGAAACCCTTAGAAAAGACAAGGGGAAAGGGATTTTGGCGAAAAGTTTTTAAAAACCGGTCCCTGCTTTGACAAAGATTTTTGCTCCCAAAAACTATAATCGGATTCACCCTTCAAAAATGAAAAGGAGAATCGTTATGAGGAAGAAAATGGGATCAAAACAAATGATACTGACCCTGCTGGGAAGTCTGGTCTGCAAGGTGGGCATTATGGGCTGCTATCCGGTTGTGCCGGCGTATTTTGCGGCACTGTATCTGGAAAATGTGAGCGGCTTTGCGCTGCTGGGGCTGATGTACATAGGAATGTTTTTGTTCATGCCATTGACTGCCATGGTAAAATACATGGCTGCGCTGTTGGTCATTGCGGGGGCAATCAAGCTGGTGGAATGGGCGAATGATGGCTGCCCGTCTGTATTGGCGGGAGGGCTTGCGGCAATTACAACAGTAATTTTATCGTTTGCCGGAAGTCTGTTGGAATGGAAAAATCAGCCGGAAACCGGAATGATGCTGCTAGAGGGTGTGTTTGTTTTCGGAGCGGTGATTCTGCTTAACCGGGGATTTCATGCCATCATGCAGTGGGAATGGCGTCCGCCGGAAAAAGAACAGAGGGAATGCAGTGGACAGGAGGAAAAATTGCGGGGCTATGCGGAGTCCTTTCAGGGACTGTCTCAGATTTTCCTTTCCATGAGCACCCCCAAAAGCCAGTATAAGACCACGGAGCTCGGGCAGGTGCAAAATGAACTCACCGGAAAAATCTGTGCATCCTGCGATTCCTGCGCTATTTGCTGGGAGCGGGATTCGTCGCCGCTTTATGGGGCACTTTCCCAGCTTTTAACCTCCATCTGGCATACCGGAAAGCCGGCGGAGGACAGTGAAAAGCTGCTGGAGCAGTACTGCAAGAAAAGTCGTGATATGGTGGAGGAGGCGGTGTGGGTCTTTCAGCGTGTGAACCTCAACCGGGCATGGTATCACAGACTGCTGGAAAACCGGCAGGTGATTGCGGAACAACTGGATGCCATGGCGTATATTATGCAGGATTGTGCCAGGGAGGAACAGCTACTGGATGGGGAGGAGCGCCGCAGCCTGGCGGAAATCCGTTATCGTGCAAAGGAACATGGAATTTTAATAGAAGAGATGCATCTAATCCGGGCTGTGGACGGGCATATCCGTCTGGAAACCATGTTAAAGAGCAGACGGGGAGGCTGCATTTCCGTAAAAACCTTTGTGGCGGCAGCAGGACATGCTCTGGGACGTTCGCTGCGCCTGGATTCGGAATCCAAATCCTTCATTGCAAAGGAACCGGCGCGGTTTGTACTGTATGAGGATACGAATTACCGTAGTGTCCACGGAATTTCAAGGATGAAAAAGGACGGCGCACAGATTTCCGGCGATAACTTCTCTTTTCTGGAGCGGGACTGTGGAGAACTTCTGATGGGACTTTCGGATGGAATGGGGTCCGGCAGCACAGCGTGCAAGGAGAGCGAAATGGTGCTGGATCTGGTGGAACGTTTTCTGGCAGCGGGATTTTCCGTGGAGACAGCAATCCGCATGATGAATTCCGCTATGGTGATGAAGGGGGAGGATGACCTGTATTCTACGGTGGATCTCTGCCGGATTAATCTGTATGACGGGACGGCGCGGTTTTACAAGATAGGGGCGGCGGCCGCTTTTGTCAAGCGTGGGGATGCGGTGGAGTGCATCCGCTCGGCAACCCTTCCGGTGGGAGCGGAGACCCAGGTGGAAATTGCCACCAGCGAGACGGTGCTCAAAAACGGAGATTTTATTGTCATGGTTACGGATGGTGTGTTAGAATATTTACATGTGCCGAAACCGGAGGAAACGATGCAGGAGATTCTGGAGAGCATTCAGACCAACAACCCGGGCATACTTGCCAAACGGGTTATGGAGCGGGTGATGCTGTTTACCGGAGGAAGGGTTCAGGATGATATGACCATTCTGGCTGCCTGCATCTGGGAGAAATAGATGACAGACCAGGTATGGAAATGGATTTTGTGTGAAAAATTAATAGAGCCGGGAGATCATGTAATCGTGGGGGTGTCCGGAGGAGCCGATTCCGTATGCCTGCTTCTGCTGCTTGAAGAATGGAGAAAACGGTTAGGCTGTACCCTGTCCGCGGTGCATGTGGAGCATGGCATCCGGGGGGAGGAGAGCCGGGAGGATGCCCGGTTTGTCCGGGAACTTTGTGAGCAGCATGGCATTCCCTGTGAGATTTATGCGGTGGATGTACCGGAGACTGCAAAACGGCTGGGGCTTGGTCTGGAGGAGGCTGCCAGAATCAGGCGCTATGAGTGTTACCGGGAGGAGGCAGCGCGGCTGCTTGCAAACGGTGCTGCCCGGGTACGGATTGCCCTGGCGCATCATGCGGATGACAATGCGGAAACAATTCTGTTTCAGATGGTGCGGGGCAGCGGGCTTACCGGACTTTGTGGTATGCAGCCGGCACGGGAGCTTACAGAGGGAGTGACGTTGATTCGCCCACTGCTTGGAGTTTCACGAAGAGACATTGAAGATTTTTTGACAAAGCATGGACAGACATACCGGGTGGACAGCACCAACAGCGATGTAAATTACAGCAGAAACCGGCTGCGCCACCGGGTCATGCCGCAGCTAGAGCAGATTAACAGCCAGGCTGCGGCACATATCAGTCAGTGCGGAGCCAGACTTATGGAAGTCCGGGACTATCTGAACGAGCAGGTGGAAATACTGCGGAGCCAGTATTGTCTGAGCGAGGAACGGGCGGTCGTTTTAGGGCGGGAGTTGTTTGAAGTGGCTCCGGCGCTTCTGGTGCGGGAGCTGATTCACCAGGAACTGGTGGAGCTTTCCGGGGGCGGAAAAGATCTGGGTGAGATTCACGTGGAGGCAGTGCGGCAGTTGGCAGTGCGTCAGGTGGGAAGAAGCCTTACGCTTCCGGCAGGTATATGTGCAGAAAGGATTTATCCGGGTGTACGCCTGTGGCGGACAGAGAAAACAGACGAT
The DNA here is from genome assembly GCA_051877675.1 of Roseburia sp. Classification (GTDB taxonomy): domain Bacteria; phylum Bacillota; class Clostridia; order Lachnospirales; family Lachnospiraceae; genus Roseburia. The sequence goes on from JBJEJC010000169.1 coordinate 25,784, forward strand.
GGTGCAGAAACCGGGAACAGACCCTTCTGTGCGGCACGGGAGGCAGGAACGCCCGCTTGCAGCGAGCAGGCAAAGGGTGAAGTCTGTGAGATTTCCCTGGAACAGCTGGCGGAGACAGAGTCAGGGGAAGCACTTGTAGTTCCATTGGATGAAAAGGAACTGCGTCTGAAGGTGCATCGTGTCCGGGATCTGTTTCCACAGGAGAATGAAAGGGATTTTCTGGGAAAAATCCGGGAAAGTGGCAAAAAAACATATACGAAATGGCTGAATTATGATAAAATGAACTGTAGTCTGTTGCTTCGGAAACGACAGAGTGGGGATTATCTTGTGGTGGATGAGGCAGGACATAAAAAGAAATTAAAAGCGTATTTTATAGATGAAAAGATTCCGCAGGCGTTGCGGGACCACATATGGCTTCTGGCAGAGCAGTCGCATATTGCATGGGTGATTGGCGGAAGAATGAGTGCGGGATACCGGGTTGCAGCGGATACGGAACGGATTCTGGAAGTACAGTTAATTGGAGGAAAAGAGGATGAAGATTAAGAAAATCAATGTTCACATTACGGAGGAAGAGATTGAAGCGCGGGTGCGTGAACTGGGCGCAGAAATCAGCAGGGATTTGAACGGGGAACCGGTTTGTCTGATCTGCATATTGAAGGGTTCTGTCTTTTTTACCTGCGAGCTGGCAAAGCGGATTACCAATCCGGTGGAGCTGGAATTTATGTCAGTTTCCAGCTACGGCGGAGGAACCACTTCCAGTGGTGTAGTGCGTATTGTGCATGACCTTAACAGCAGTATCGAGGGAAAGAATGTTATCGTGGTGGAGGATATCATTGACTCAGGAAGAACCCTGAGTTATCTGTTAAAGAATCTGAAAACAAGGAATCCGAAAAGTTTGAGACTGTGTACACTTCTTGACAAACCGGAGCGCCGTGTTGTGAATGTGGATGTGGATTACGTGGGTTTTGTTATTCCGGATGAGTTCGTTGTGGGATATGGACTTGACTACGATCAGCAGTATCGGAATCTGCCCTATATCGGATTCGTAGAAATAGAGGAATAAAGGAGAAGTAAGTTGAATACAAAGAGAAACAGTTATCGAGGATTTGGGTTTTACCTGCTGTTGATTCTTGCTGTTATAGCAATCTGGTACTGGCTGGACGGGACCGCCACCACCAATACCTACACAAGAGCAGAGTTTGAGAAGGCACTGGCGGCAGAGGAGATTGCGGCAATCGATATCATTCAGAACCGGGAGATACCCACCGGAAGTCTGAATATCACATTTAAGGATTCCAGCACGAAGGTTCTGGTGGTCAGCGATGTCCAGGAGATGGAACGCTTTCTGCAGGAAAAAGGATTCCTTACCTATGTAGTCCAGAATCCGCCGGAGGAGAGCTGGCTGGTGGCAATCCTTCCTTATATTATTATTTTTGCAGCGATGTTTATTTTCTTCATCATTATGTCGAATCAGGCGGCAGCAAATTCCGGCGGCGGAAGCAAAATGATGAACTTCGGCAAGAGCCGCGCCAAGATGATGATGGATGACCCGGCGAGACGCGTGACCTTTGATAATGTGGCGGGCCTCAAGGAGGAAAAGGAAGAACTTGAGGAAATTGTTGATTTCCTGAAAGCACCGGGCAAATATACGAAGCTTGGCGCAAGGATCCCGAAGGGCGTTCTTCTGGTGGGACCTCCGGGAACCGGTAAAACCCTGCTGGCAAAAGCCATTGCAGGTGAGGCGGGGGTTCCGTTCTTCAGCATTTCGGGATCTGACTTTGTGGAAATGTTTGTGGGTGTGGGAGCTTCCCGTGTGAGGGATCTCTTTGAGGAAGCCAAGAAAAATGCGCCCTGTATTGTATTTATCGACGAGATTGACGCAGTGGCAAGGCGCCGTGGTACCGGTATGGGCGGAGGCCATGATGAGCGTGAGCAGACCCTAAACCAGATGCTTGTGGAGATGGATGGCTTCGGTGTCAACGAGGGGATTATTGTCATGGCGGCAACGAACCGCGTGGATATCCTGGACCCGGCGATTATGCGGCCGGGACGTTTTGACCGCAAGGTTCATGTGGGACGTCCGGATGTGGGCGGCAGGGAGGAAATCCTCCGTGTCCATGCGAAAAACAAGCCTCTCGGGGATGATGTGGATTTAAAGCAGATTGCCCAGACGACAGCGGGATTTACCGGAGCAGATTTGGAGAACCTTCTGAATGAGGCGGCAATTGTGGCAGCACGGGATAACCGGGCGTTCATCAATCAGAATGACATTAAGAAGTCCTTCGTGAAAGTGGGAATCGGTGCGGAGAAGAAAAGCCGCGTGATTTCGGAGAAGGAAAAACGTATCACGGCATTTCATGAGTCCGGGCACGCTGTTTTGTTCCATGTTCTGCCGGATGTGGGACCGGTCTATTCGGTATCCATCATTCCTACGGGAGCCGGCGCTGCAGGGTACACCATGCCGCTGCCGGAGAAGGATGAGATGTTTAATACCAGAGGCAAGATGCTACAGAACATCATCGTATCTCTGGGTGGACGTGTGGCGGAGGAACTGGTATTTGATGATATTACCACCGGCGCGTCCCAGGATATTAAGCAGGCGACCCAGATGGCAAAAGCAATGGTCACAAAGTATGGTATGTCCGAGAATATCGGTCTGATCTGCTATGATAACGACGATGACGAGGTGTTCATCGGGCGGGATCTGGCACATGCCAGAGGCTACGGTGAGGGTGTCGCCACCGCAATCGATCAGGAAATTAAGCGTATTATTGATGAGTGCTATGCAAAAGCCCGCGAAATTATTATGGAGCACCGTGATGTACTTGATTCCTGCGCGAACCTTCTGCTGGAGAAGGAAAAAATCAATCAGCAGGAGTTTGAGGCTTTATTTGAGGCTTAATTGTGCAATTTTTCCGGAGAAAAATACAGGATGGGAAAAAGGTGCTATACAAAACTGACAAAAACAAGTTGTAAAAATTGTGAAGTTTGTGCACACTTATGGGCGTACCCGTGGTATTATAATACACGTAAAAACCCCCCAATACATTATATATAGTTTTTACTATACCCCATAGTAAAAATACCTTCTCCTAAGAACAGCAACCGCTTGCGGTTGCTGTTCTTTTTCTATCTATGGTGCTTTGCCTGTCTCAATGGAATTCCCGGTACGTTTCCTATAACCAGCTATAGTGAAAACCTATTTTACAAAACTTCTCATATCGTGTATAAAATATATAAACATAGTTTTCCTACTATAAAACTATGATATAAAATGTAGAGGAAAAACGCAGGTGGATTAGATGCGGAAATGAGGAGGAACATTATGAAAAACACAATACGGAAAACGATACTGACGGTCGGATTACTGGCAGCGCTGCTGCTGACGGGCTGTGGACAGAAGGAGAAGGCAGACGATGAACTGGCAAGAATTCAGGAGGCGGGTGTTTTAAAGGTAGGTGTGGAAGGAACCTATCCGCCGATTACCTATCATGATGAGGAAGGGAACCTTACAGGCTTTGACATTGAAGTGGCACAGGCAATCGGAGAGAAGCTTGGTGTGGAAGTGGAGTTTGTGGAGGCGGAATGGGATTCTCTGCTGGCTGCGATAGACAGCGGAAGAATTGACACAGTCATTAATGCCGTCAGCATAACCAGCGAACGGCAGAAAAAATATGATTTTACCAGTCCTTATGTGTCGCTTTACCGCAACATTATTGTGAAGGGAGACAATGACACAATCAAAAGTCTGGAAGACTTAAACGGAACGAACTGCGCGGAGAACATTACGACAGAATATGCAGACCGCCTGGAGGAACTGGGAGCTACCATCGTTCCGATTGATACACTGCAGCAGGCATTTGATCTGATTACGTCCGGGCGGGCAGATTTTACGATTCTGGAAGATATCCAGTTCTATCCATATCTGAAAGAACATCCCGATGCGGATCTGAAAATCGCATTTACAATTGATGATGATGTAGACCAGTTTGCCATCCCGTTTAAGAAAGGAGAAACCAGACTGGTGGAGGCAGTAGAGCAGGCTTTGAACGAGTTAAAAGCAGACGGCACATTGTCGGAAATCTCGGAGAAATATTTTGATTCGGATGTCATCGACAAGGATTCCGTTCAGTAACAGTGCATGGCAAAGGAGTAGAAAATGGCAAGAATATCAGAAATTAACCCGGACACGGCTTCGGAGGAAGTAAAACAGGTAATCGCAGAGCATATTGCCAGCGGACACAAGATTACGAATGTAAAAAGAACCATGCTGCATCATATCCCCTCTTTTCGGGCGCTGGAGGTAGGGTCCTACGATTTGGATGATGATTTACAGCGGCTGATTGGAAAACTGGATGGAGATATTTTTGAGTATGCGGTTTCGACGGAAAACGAGTGCCTGGTATGTTCCGTTTATTTTACGAGGCTTCTGAAAGAGGAGCATGGCATCGACCCGGATACGTTTGAATTCACAGACCGGCAGAGGCTGCTGATTGAATATGGAAGAACCATTGCACATACGCCAAAGGCGGTGACGGATGAGCTCTTTGGACGGATGAAAGAGGAATTTACCGAGGAACAGATTGTGGCAATTACCACCATGGGAGTCATGATGGTGGCAATGAATTTCTATAATGATATTTTCCAACTGGAACCCTACTAAGGAACAGGAGAGATACTATGTCGGAGAGACTGATTGAGATTCTGGTTTCGTCCTTTACAAAAATATTGATTCCCGGTATCAAGGTGACAATTCCCCTGACAATCTGCTCATTTCTGCTGAGCCTGGTTCTCGCGCTGTTCCTTGCATTGGTGCAGGTGGCGAATGTGCGGGTGCTGAAGCAGATTTCACAGATTTATATCTGGATATTCCGGGGAACACCGCTGATTGTACAGTTGTTTATTATCTTTTTCGGTCTGCCATCCATCGGGATTATGCTGGAAGCCTTCCCTGCCGCGGTGCTTGCTTTTGGCATGAACCTGGCGGCGTACAATGCCGAGGTGATAAGGGCGGCGATACTGGCAGTGCCCAAG
>JBJEJC010000170.1:0-6214 GCA_051877675.1 Roseburia sp.
AAGGGGGTATCTCCCATGGCGGATCTGCGTGCGAAAAATGGGCACGAGGAGCCGTGGACGGTGGACTACTTTGGCGTAGGCAACGAGAACTGGGGCTGCGGCGGTAATATGACGCCGGAGTATTACGGCAACGAGTACCGCAGATACCAGACATACGTGAGAAATTATGACCCGCAAAAGGCAATTAAGAAAATCTGCTGTGGAGCGAATGTGGATGATTATCACTGGACGAAGGGCGTTCTTTCTACTACATTTGACCATGCAGAGTGGGCACACGGATTTATGGACGGACTTTCCCTTCACTATTATGTGCATCCTGAGGGCTGGGAGATTAAGGGAAGCGCCACGGACTTTAACGATGAGGTGTGGTATAAGACCTTAAAGAAAGCACTTTATATGGATACACTGATTACCCGCCACGGCGGTATCATGGATACCTATGATCCGGAGAAAAAGGTGGGCATGGCTGTGGATGAGTGGGGAACCTGGTACACCTGTGAGCCGGGAACCAATCCGGGCTTTCTGTATCAGCAGAATACAGTCCGGGACGCGTTGGTGGCAGGAATCACCTTAAATATTTTCAACAAGCATTGTGACAGGGTGAAGATGGCTGCGCTGGCACAGATGGTGAATGTGCTGCAGGCGGTGCTCCTGACAGAGGGGGCACAGATGATTAAGACCCCCACTTATCATGTGATGCATATGTACCGACATCATCAGGGTGCAGAGCTTCTCGAAAGCAGTCTTACCGGTGAGGGCAGTGTCGGCATCGGAGAGTGGACGGTGCCGAAGGTGACGGAATCTGTCTCCATGGATGAGGCGGGTGTGATTACCATTACGATGAATAATCTTTCCATCGAGGCATCTGAGAAGGTGGAAATTCAGTTTGCAGGGCATGGTTACCGCGTGGAGGAAGCCCGCATTGTGACCAATTCCGATATGCATGCCCATAATACTTTTGAGGCGCCGGAAACGGTGACGGAGCAGGAGTTTACAGGTTATCAGGTAACGGAGGACGAAATCTTAGCCGAGCTTCCGGCCGGCAGCGTGGTGGAGCTGCGCGTTTCCAGAGTTTAATGTTGTCAATCTCTATCATTAATAATATACCCATTTGGAAAAAGGAGCTGTTTTAAGCCCCTTTTTCCTGTCTTATGAGATGTATATCAGGAGAAAGGTTATGGCGGAAATTTGTAAGAAGTGTCTCCTGCGGGAGATGGCGGAGGCAGACCGGAAAATGCTGCAGAAATATAAGGATGCCATCCGGCAGGAGGACCGGGTCAGCGAGGCGGAATATGAGGCACGCCTCTTGGTGTGCCGGCAGTGTGACCTGCTGAATGCTGGCACCTGCGGAGCATGTGGCTGCTATGTGGAACTGCGTGGAGCGGCAAAAGCGGGAACCTGCCCTTACAAAAAATGGCATTAAAAAAGAAAGTGTTTGTACGATGCATGGGGAAGGCGTATAATAATAGTAAAAAAGTAACAGAAAGCAAGAGAGAGAGGCAAGAATGTCATGAATTATGTATTTTCCGTGATTTTGCTAATCAGCTTTGTTCTGGCGTGCTGTTTTATATTCCGCTTTGCCTGTATGCGGGAAAAAAGATATATAGAAAACTGGCTCTTTATGTTATTGTGCGCTGCCAGTGGAATCTGGAGTCTTGGATTTGGTATGTTGTTCATCCAGACTGACCCCGGGAGAGCATATCTGTGCCGTTCTTTCGGAATGATTGGCACATTTCTGTACCTGATTTCTGCCCAGTTTCTGGTATGCCGGGTGTCCGGGAGAAAAACCGGATGGAACCGATGGGTGGAATGGTTCTCCCTGCTGGGTATCCCTATTTATTTTATGGTGGTTCAAAAAGGACAGACCGTATACCTGATGGGAAAAATGGGAATGACCTATTATTTTAAGGCGGGTATTGTCAACACGTTGTATACGCTGTACTCTGTCCTCGTGGCGTTCCATATTTTTACGGTGTCTATTTCCATGTTCCGCAAATCGGAACAGAAGCGGGGGCGGATTTTCGGAAGAAGCCTGCTTTTGACTGAGGGGCTGATTGCGGCGGGCATGGTGCTTGATACGGTGGTGCCGATGCTTGGAATCTCCATGATGATTCCGGGCAGCTCTCTGACACAGTTTCTGGGACTTATCGTGACGTACCGGGCGGTGTATGCGCTGAACCGGACCTACATCAGCATCACGAATATGTCGGAATTTATCTACAATTCCCTGTCCATGCCGGTACTTTTATATGATACAAGGCATCAGTTGCAGATTATGAATGATGCATCTTCGGGGTTCCTGGAGGTGAAGCGGGAAACCGAAGGTGCTGTGAAAAATATCCGGATGGAGGAGCTGTTTGTCCTGGATGGGGACATTTTTGACTTCCCGGAGGAACATTTGGATCTTGATGCGGTGTGCCGCACCAATCAGGTGTACTGCAGCCTTGCCATCAGCAAAATCAGGGATATTTATGGAGATATCATCGGTTATATCGTGTTTGTGACGGATCAGACGGAGCGGAGAAACACCATGCAGAAGCTGGAGAATGCTGTGCAGGAAGCGGAGGCTGCGAACCGGGCGAAGAGTGTTTTCCTTGCCAATATGTCCCATGAGATCCGGACGCCACTGAATGCCATCATCGGCTTCTCGGAGCTGCTGTTAAATATGTCTGTGGAGCGTAAGGAACGGGAATATGTGGAGGATATCAAGGGAGCATCCATAAGCCTTCTGGCGGTGATTAACGATATCCTTGATATCTCCAGAATTGAGTCCGGCAAAATGGAACTGGTCTGCGACAGATATCACACCGCGGGGCTGTTTCGGGACGTATTTCTGATTATTGAAAACCCGGCAAAGAAAAAGGGACTGAACTTCAGAATGGAGCTGGCACCGGATATTCCCAATGAGCTGTATGGAGATAAGACACGGGTGCGTGGAGTGCTGGTGAACCTTTTAAATAATGCGGTAAAATATACCCAGGAGGGGGAAATACTGCTTGCCGCCAGAGTGGTTGAACGAAGAGGAGATAAGGTACGGATAGAGATCCGGGTTTCCGATACGGGAGTCGGAATCCGCAAGGAAGATCTCGGAAAACTTTTTGACAGCTTTACCCGGGTGGACGAAAAGCAGAATTACAGAACAGAGGGAAGCGGTCTGGGACTGTCCATCGTGCAGGGCTATGTAAGGCTGATGAACGGAAGTATCTCGGTTGAGAGTGTTTATGGGGAAGGCACCACCTTTATTGCGGTGATGGAACAGACTGTGGTGGATGGGAATCCCATGGAGGATATCTGCACCAAAGAGGAGGATGATGACAGCGGATTCCATATGAGAGCAATGCGGATTATGGGAATCCATGTGCTGGTGGTGGATGACAATGAGGTGAATCTGAAGGTGGCGGGCAGCAGTATGTCTCATTATGGGCTGACGGTGGATCTGGCTTCCAGCGGAAAAGAGGCAATTGAACTATGCCGGAAGAACCGATATCAGATGGTGTTTATGGATCAGATGATGCCGGAGATGGATGGTGTGGAGGCAATGCAGCAGATCCGCAGGCTGGATTCCTACTATGAAGTGGGCGGTGGCTGCAAAATTGTGGCTCTCACAGCGAATGCCATAACGGGAGTGCGAGCAGAGCTTCTGGAGCAGGGTTTTGATGAATATCTGGGTAAGCCCATCAATTTCACAAGGTTAGAGCAGATATTTGTGGAGTATTTCCCAAAAGAAAATATTGAATTTCTGGAGGAGGAATCAACCGCAGAGCAGGGAAGCGATGTAGCGCAGGAGCTGGAAGACATACTGAAGGATGTCAACGTGAAACAGGGTATTGCGATATGCGGAGGAAATATCGAGGACTATATCTATATTTTACAGACGGTGTACCGGGATGGAGAAAAGCTGTTAAAGGAGCTTAAGAAGCTGCAGCAGAAGGGTGATTACGCAGGGTATACCATTAAGATTCATGCATTAAAGGGAATGGCAATGAACATTGGTGCCACCGATGTGGCGGAACGGGCAAAGCAGCTCGAGAAATCCGGAAGAGAGGGAGATTATGCTTATATTGATGCCCAGGCAGAACGCTTTGCGCAGCAGTACCGGCAGCAGCTTTCGGATATGCAGAGGGCACTTTTGCGCTGTGGAATAGAGGTGGACAGCGGCAGTACAGAAGAAGAGACGGACATTCGGAAGGTGTTCGAACAGATTGAGCAGAAGCTGGAGGAATTTGACTACGCAGGAGCATCGGAATTAATCCGGGAGGCAAAAGAGAGCGGAGTCGGGGAGACTTGTGCTGATCTGTTAGAGCGGCTTGGACAGTGGATGGCGGAGCTTGCGATAGAGCAGATGGAGGATGCCATTGAGGCGTATTTGGCAGGAAATAACGGGTAGCGTGTCCAGGCAGAATATGCTAAAATGAATCCAGACGATAGGAAAGGCACAGGTTTTGTTATGGGAACAATTACAATTTTAGAAGAAACAACCAGAAATCCGATTTCACTGATGGGACAGAGAGCCGGTGTCTGCTGGGGCGCAGATGTCACCAATCAGGAGAAGAATTATAAAAGAGGGCTGGATTGTATGGAGTCCGGTCACGGCAGAGTGCTGGAGTATGTGAATGTGGAGATGATTCTGGATGGTTACTCTGCCCGGGTGATTCGGGAGTGGTACACGCATATCGGCGGAGCACCCACCAGACTGCAGGCGAGCACCAGATATATCAATTACAGCGATTTTTCCTACACGCTTCCTGCTTCCGTGGAGAAGAACGAGAAAGCGTCAGAACGTTACCGCCAGGTTATGGAACAGATTGGGGAAGCCTGCCGTTACCTAAACGAGGAATGCGGCATCCCCAGAGAGGATGCCGCACTGCTTCTGCCCCTTGGTATGTCCACGAAGATTGTGGACAAGCGGAATCTGCGTAATCTGATGGATATGAGCCGTCAGCGTATGTGCAACCGTGCCAACTGGGAATACCGGCAGTTATATCGCGATATCTGTGAGGCATTATGCGGGGTATCCGAGGAGTGGAACTACGTGGTGGATCACTATTTTATGCCCAAATGCAAGGAGCTGGGCTACTGCCCGGAGAAAAATTCCTGCGGGATGATGCCGAAGAAGAAAGCGTAACGGCTATTCTTCAATCGGCGCATAATTTAAGCTGACTTTGATGTCCTGCCCATAATTTCCGAAGGACTTCCCGAACAGGGTGAGTCCTCCCACGTGGGCGGCATCGTCTTCCACCGCCATGCGGAAACGGATTCCGCTGCGGTAATCTAATTCAAAGCTGTCGATGGTTACATCGGAAATCTTAAGCCCGTCAATGTAGGTTCCTTTTTTATTGATGACAAGAAGCTTTAACAGCCCGTACTGGTTCCAGTTCTGAGGCCACCAGTCCGGTGTAAACAGCCCCTTTACATCCCCGAAATCGCCGGGGGAGGTCCAGGTACCCACGCACACATCATTCAGATAAAAGCTGATATCGGAAGGCCAGGCGTTATTAACACCGGGGGCTTCGGAGCTTAACTCTGCCGAAATGGTGATCTGGGTAATGTGTTGGGAACTGGGGATGAAATTCGGGATTACGTACTCGACATAACCCTTGGTAAACCACAGAATATCCGCATTGTAGCGATCCGGATGCTCAAAATACCGGGCATCATCCACTTCTCCAATCAGAGCCTTGCTGGAGGCAAGACCACAGGTAGGACAGATCTGGTAACTGGAGTAATGTCCCACCTTAAGCTCCGTATTGTATACATTCTGGAAGTCCTCCGGCTTCTCTAAGTCAATCAGAATCTTGTCTAAGTGCACGGAGCAGATTTTCTGATTGCCGTGTCCGGCAGACTCACTGGAGGTGGTGATAAGCCCGCTGCTCTCCAGCTTCTTGATATGACCGGTCAGCGCGCCGTTGGTGATATTCAGGCGGGATGCCAGCTCGTTCATACTCATGTTGTTATTTTCCAATAATATGTTCAGAATCTGGACCCGCACGTCGGAGCCCAGCGCTTTGAAAATCTCAAGTCCCTCATTCAGGGAAGTAATGTGCAGCAAGGGAAATACCTCCATTCATTGTAAAATCCGGCTTTAACCGCAGTGTCGTATGAGGCTATTATAAAAAAAAACGCCGCTTTCGTCAATTCAATTCTAAATAATTTGACAATAAATAAAATAAAATATCAGTCATTTACTACATAATGCACAAAAAGCTTGCAGAAA
>JBJEJC010000171.1:0-6155 GCA_051877675.1 Roseburia sp.
CGACCTCCTGGTCCCAAACCAGGCGCTCTAGCCAAGCTGAGCCACACCCCGAAGGATATTTTACACCTGCATCTGAGTGGAGGAACGTCTCTCCTGTCTCATCCGTGACGCAAAAATTATTATATATGAGACAAAGTCAAAAGTCAATACTTTTTTATTTATTTTTTCAATAATGAAAAATAATGAAAAATCACTGTTTTCACAGATACTCAATCTCAAAATGAGCCTCGTCCTTCTTATCGATATCCATAATGATATAGGACGGACGCTTTCCCTCCTGCCGCGGATAAGAGAGACTGCCCGGATTTAACGCAATCACCTTATCCCCATACTCCAGCAAAGGTCTGTGGGTATGTCCGAACATAACAATGTCAAACTGCCGTGCTGTTGCCTCCGACATAATGTCTGCAATCCCGGTATTGACATAATAGTAATGTCCATGGGTCAGAAGAACCCGGTAGCACCCCAGCCGTATTTCCTTCTCCCGTGGAAGCTGGGAAAAAAAGTCATTATTTCCCGCTACGATTTCCAACGGACATCCTGCCATCTCCGCAATGTAGTCCTCGCATCCCTCCGCGTCTCCCAGGTGAATCATCATGTCTACCGGCTGCACCCGTTCTAACACCGCAATGAGATTCTCATGTTTTCTATGTGTATCACTCACAATCAGTATTTTCATATGCATCCCTTAATTTTTTCTTCATGGCACGCAGTGCTTTTCCACGATGGCTGATCTCGTTTTTCTTCTCCTCTGTCAGTTCTGCCGTAGAGCAGCCATACTCATCCACATAAAAAATCGGATCGTAGCCAAATCCGCCCTTTCCTGCCGGAGCCTCCCCGATATACCCCTCGATGGTCTCCCGGGTCACAAATGTTCTGCCGTCCGGCAATACCGCTGCAATGGCACAGACAAATCGCGCCGTCCGCTGCTCCTTCGGAACACCTGCAAGGCGGTCTAAAATTGCCTGGTTCTTAATCGTGTAGGAGGTATCCTCCCCCATGTAACGCGCGGAATATACCCCGGGCTCCTTATTCAGGTAATCCACTTCCAGCCCTGAGTCATCTGCCAGAACAATTTCCTTTGCCTCTGCTGCCACCGCTTTTGCCTTAATCAGGGCATTCTCCTCAAAGGTCGTTCCGTCCTCCACAATATCCACAGATATTCCGGCTTCCTTCATGGAGAGAATTTCCATTCCCATATCTCCCATGATTTCTCTGATCTCACGCATCTTTCCCGCATTCCCTGTTGCAAAAATAATCTTTTTCATCAATATCCTTCCTCAAAGGCACGCTGCACCGCATTATAAATTCCCTGTGCTGTCTGTGCCTGATATTCTTCGGTTTCCAATAGCTCCAGTTCCTTCTGATTCGTCATAAAACCCACTTCAATAAGTGCCACCGGGACCTCACTGTTTCTGATAATGTAAATACTGTGCCCTTCCATAAGTCCCCGGTCACGGCTCTCCAGTATGCCGGTGACCTCCTCCAGACAAATCTGCGCCAGCCCCATGCTGCGCAGGGATTCATCCTCCTCATCATACATGACAAGACTTCCGCTGGTGCCGGACATTCTGCCGCTGTTTGTGGAATTGTTATGTACACTGATGAACAGATTCGCATCCGATTTGTTCGCAAGCTGCACCCGCTGTTCAAAGGTCGGATTGCTGTCATCCGTTCTGGTATAATACACACCGATATTCCCATCATCCTCATCAAAAAGCTTCTTTAATTCCAGTACGATGGCAAGATTGATATCCTTTTCCAGCACGCCCTGCTTCACATTGCCGGGTGCTCTGCCTCCATGCCCGGCATCAATCACCACGACCTTATCATAAATCTCCTGAGGTGCTAAAAAATTAAAATAATAATACTCCTCTTTTTGTGCAATGTCCAGTTCATAAACGCGATCCATGGTAATTTCGATAATTCCGTCGCCACCGCTTCTGGTATAGGCAAGATTATCAATATGGTCACTGCTGCCGACAACCGGATAGCTGTCGAAATAGGCGTTGTCTGCCCCCGGAATACGAATCTGTACTGTCTGCGTTACATAATCGTTGTTAATCGTAATTGCATCCGAATCTACGCCCTCCGGAAGTCTTAAACGAAGCTGCCCGCTGACACCTTCCTCCTCCACCGGTTCATCCGTCTCCAGAATCTCCAGTTCATTCATCTGCTGCGTCTGCTGTTCCGCATATTCCGCCTCCGCCAGGCGCTCCTCCTGTCTCTCCTCTGCCCATTTGTGCAATCGTGGAAAATAGGTGATTCCCACACATCCGACTACCATGAGGACCAGAAGAAAAACTGCCGCAATCTTCAATGATTTTTCTTCCATGTAAACAAGTCCTTACCGATTATTGCTGAATCCTTTGATACATATATTGCAGGGCTGCACCGTATCCGCACTTACCCACTTGGAGCCATTGGCACTGATATAGCTCTCCCCGTCATCCAGAATGACATTTTCCGTCGCCGTATCCGCCGCATATTCAATTGCCAGCGGGTGCACTGAGCCGGGAGTGATGATATGCAGTACAATCGCATACCTTTCCCCTGCATCCAGCAGAATACCCTGGGTGAAATCCACCGTATAATAGCCTGCGTTACTGAGCTTTCCCGATGCCACCGGAATCATCTGTTCCAGTGACTCGGCATCCTCAAAATTCCTTACCACATAAATCTCATACTGGGAATCCTTGCCCGTGGCATAAAAGGACGCTGCAACCAGTTCCTCATCACCAGTCGCGGTGAAGACATTTGCGCCATAAATACTGTCTTTATTATATCCTAACTGCCCTACCCAGCCACACAGATCGCTCTGATATATATTCTGGTAATTATCCGTATTGTCAATTCTTGTATACACGACGTTATGCGTACCGATATTGGTATCGTAATAGGAAACATAAAAGAAACCGTTTTCTCCAAACTCTTCGCCCCAGCTGTTCTGGCAGATAAATGCCCCGTCTCCCTCCAGATCAACGGAGAAATTCTCCTTGGGATAGCTGTCATCCCAGCCTACAATCACCACGTCATGATTCGGTTTTTCTGTACCGATGTAACAGTAAGCGCTCTGCTCCTTATTAAAGTAGGGCGAGCTGGACTGGGAGCTGCGCAGTGCATTGTAAATGGAGGTCTGCACGCCGCCGTATTTAAAAACTGCTTCTTTGATTTTCTCGTAATCTTTTCCGTTAATAATCTGCATTTCCTGTACATGCTTTACCGGTGTAAGCTCCGGATTCGTAGTCTCATCCCCATAGGGGTCATCCGCTTCATAGACCGGTCCCTTCCACGCGGCAAGATACGCCATTCCCATCGTGTAATCCCCGCCGTCATACTGTGTCAGGTTGAACCCGTTGTTCAAGGTCATATGATCCACCGCGTACTGCACCTGTTCCTCAGGAAGTAGCGCCGATTCCAAAGCTCCAAGCGCCGCAAACGCCCAGCAGGTGCCATAGATTCCCTGATCCCGCACCGGTGTCACCCGCTCTCTGGTGCGCAGATCATACTGCGTGGGAATGATGGTTGCTCTCTCCGATGCATCCTGCGCCAATGCCGTGTTTTCCTGCACATCCCAGGAATAGGTATAGTCCAGATACTCCGCCAGATCATTCAGGCTCACATACAATTCCCCATCCTGACGCACCAGGCGGGACGTAATTTCCGCCGGTTCCCCATTCACCTGTGCCACATTTGCTCCCAGTGTAAAACTGACGCTCCGGTCATGCTTCTCTACCAGAAGCGTATCATTGTTATAAACATGGGCGCTGCAGTTTAATGCATCCCGCAATATTTTTGCCGGCACCATGATACTCAAATTATCATCCATATAAAACCGGTAGCTTTCACTGGTATACTCCCGGTTATCAATACTCACCGCCAGCAGATTTTCATTTACACTCTCCGCAATCAACGGATTCCAGATCTTACTCTCCAGCTTTGCTCCCCGGAACTCTCCGATGGTTTCATAATCCTCCGACACAGCGAAAAAGCGGATTCCAAGAGCGGCAACCACCAGAACAGCAAACGCCACATATCTTTTTGAATATTTCATCGCAGCTCCTTATGTTCTTATTCCTCCGGCTTCCCATGCTGCCGTTTGGGCGGCTTAGGTCCCATGAACTGGTAGAAATAAGTCTTCAACATTCCGTTATAGATTTTACGGTTCTTGTCCGCCTTTCTTCCTATGTAACGCTCCGCATCCTCATAACTGGTAATCAGATACATGGACCAGGAATCCAGCCCACGGTATGCTTCCCCGATCTGTCCGTATAATGCCGGCAGGCTTTCCTTTTCCTCCAGACGCTCCCCATAAGGCGGGTTGGTAATAATAAATCCATATTTTTTCGGATGTCTGAGTTCTGCCACCGGACGCTGCTGGAAATGAATCAGATGGTCCACCCCCGCCCGTCTGGCATTCTCCCGCGCTGCCTTTACCACATCTCCGTCAATGTCGTACCCCTGAATGTCCACCTGCACATTCCGGTCAATCATCTCCTCCGCTTCCTGCACGCACTCATACCACATTTTTCGCTCAATCAGGTTTGTCCATGCCTCCGCCGTAAATTCCCGGTTCATCCCCGGCGCAATATTTGCCGCCAGCATTGCCGCTTCAATCGGAAAGGTGCCGCTTCCGCAGAAGGGATCCACCAGAATCCGGTCCGGCTTCCATGGGGTCAACAGCAGAAGAGACGCTGCCAGTGTCTCCGTCAAAGGTGCCTTACTGGTCAGGGTTCGGTAGCCCCGTTTATGCAGGGAGTCCCCGGAAGTATCCAGCGTCACCATCACCTCATCCTTCAGCAGAAAAATGCGGACCGGATAAGCAGCGCCGTCCTCCGGAAACCATTCCCTGTGATAATGCTGTTTCATGCGCTCCGCCATCGCCTTTTTGGCAATAGACTGGATGTCCGACGAACTGAACAGCTTGCTCTTGATGGAGGAAGCCTTTTTCACCCAGAATTTTCCGTCCGCCGGAATATATTCCTCCCATGGAATGCTGCGGATTCCCTGAAACAGCTCCTCAAAGGTCACCGCCCGGAATCTTCCCACCTGAATCAGCACGCGCTCTGCTGTGCGCAGGAAAATGTTGGCACGGCAGACTGCCTCCTCGTCTCCAAGAAAGGTTACTCTGCCGTCCTCCACTCTGCTTATTTCGTATCCCAGCTCATATATTTCCCGCTTTAAGACTGCCTCCAGCCCAAAATGGCAGGGTGCCACCAGTTCAAATGTTTTCATTCTCCAAACCATGCCTTTCGAATAAGTCTAAATACCTATTCAATATATTATCTGTTATGATTTTCTATGTCAATCATGAAAATACTGCCGGATTGCATGGATTCCTCCGGTTACCGTATATACCTCGTACCCTGCCTGCGCCAGCCGCCTTGCCGCCAGTATACTCGTGCTCCCGTACTCACAGTACAAAATAATTGCCCGCCTTTTCGACAGTCTGCAGCTCCACTGTTCGATTTCCTCATACGGATAATTGTATGCCGACCTGTAATGGTATGTACGGTACCCCTCCCGGTCCCGCACATCAACCACTATGGCATTCCGGTTTGCTATTATCTCCGGCATATCCTGCGGTCGAATAATTTCAAAGCCCATAAGCACAAATCCTTTCCCTATGACAAAAACAGATTACAAAGATTCCCTTTGCAATCTGTTTCTGTTTGTAATCCTCTTCTTTTACATCTTATGCCGCATTTTCCGTCCGGTGCCGGTCCGATTAGCGCTCGTAATCGTTAGAACCCGTAGTGTTGCGGGCGTTGCTGTTGGAGCCTGTGGTGTTGCGGGCATTGCTGTTAGAGCCTGTGGTATTGCGGGCGTTGCTGTTGGAACCCGTAGTGTTGCGGGCGTTGCTGTTAGAACCTGTGGTGTCAGATCCGCTTGCATTAGAGCCTGTGGTATTGCGGGCACTGTTCTTCATGTCGTTCTGCTCATTCTGCTCGTAAGAGTTTCTGCAATTGGAGCTTTTGTTCTGTGTATCAGCGTTTCTTGCCATTTTTTCCTCCATCCCGGCACAGCGAATGTGCCGTAAAAATATTTTTGCTTACTGCATGTTTATTATTTGACGAAAAGAAAAAATTATGCGTGTTTTCCAGTGTTGAAAGGAAAAAATAATTCGCACTAAATTTACAGATTTACTGCGGACT
>JBJEJC010000172.1:0-30277 GCA_051877675.1 Roseburia sp.
GTATGCCAGGTGGTGTGAGAGGACGGCTAATCAACCAATGGTTAGCCTCCTACTCGATTTTACGTTTTTCTACAAAATAAGTTTGAAAAGTAATGCAGAGATGATATAATTTAGATATGGTACTGAATATTTGGGGACATTGAGCAGTGTTGCTGTAATAAAGTGATTATTCTATTTCTAAATAGATTGCTATAGCGGAGGTTGTTTATATGAAGAAAAAATATCAAGTGTTTGTAAGTTCTACGTATGAGGATCTTATCGATGAAAGAAAAGAAGTAACGCAAGCAATATTGGAGAGTGGATGCTTTCCATCTGGAATGGAATTGTTTCCTGCATCCAATAAAAAACAATGGGATATTATAAAGCAAGTTATTGATGATAGTGATTTTTATTTGCTAATTATTGGTGGAAGATATGGATCTATAGGCGAAGATGAATTTGGGAAAAAGATTGGATTTACAGAAATGGAATTTGATTATGCTATAAAGATAAACAAACCAATATTTGCACTTATACATAAGAATCCTGAGTTATTACCAGCAAAATATGTTGAAAGAACGCAACGTGGAATAAATAAATTATCAAATTTTATAAAAAAAGTAAAATCAAATGGTACTATAAAGTATTGGACAAATAAAGATGATTTAAAATCAGCTGTTTTAAAAACACTTAATGATGAATTAGTAGATACAGAAGCAATAGGATGGACTAAGGGTATAGATGAACAACTAGAGAGTCAAATTTACTATATAACAAATAGTGAAGTTGGATTTGAATATATAGACTTAAACAATGCTAAATTCTATACTCATGTTGATTTTGTTTGTCTTCGTAATCAAATGCAATACTATACAGAAAGATTTTATTGGCTATATGGTGGTGAGATGACAGTAATGCCATATAACAAGGATGACATTTTAATTGATTCTTTTCAAGACAAAAATTACATAGCATACACCAATAGGTTGCCTAGTGTATTGTCGCAGAACTCCATAGGTGAGTCTGGGTTTATAATTACAGTTTCTAATACAAAAACATTAAATACAATGTTTATATCTAATGAACCGATATTTAATCATAAGGAAAAAATTAAGTTATGGGTAAGTATTCCAGATAATATGGTATTTAAAAAAGTAACATTAAAAAAATATTATTCTGCTTCTGACTTTACCCCATATGATGAAGAATCAATTGATTGCAAAAATAAGAAATATATTGAAATATATATTGATGGTAAGGAGAAGAAAGGACAAGTTTTTAACTTAAATTGGGATGTAGAATAATAGTTTCATATGAGTATGGAAGGAGAAATAAAAATGGATGTGGATTACAAAGAATTGGCTATTGAAGTTGGATATTCTTACTTGAATGGAGGATATGGATGCTGGGAAGATGGGGCAGGTAAAATACATAGTTATGATTCTATGGATAATGAATATTTGAATAATTGTATTAACTTTGTAGATAGAGGCATAAAAGAAATCAAGAATAACGAATATGAAATCACTAAAGATATTAAAAGACAATTGAGTAAAATGATTGAAAATCCAAGTGAAAAAGATATAAAACATGCCAAGAGACAGATTGTTGAAATTCTTAAAGAAAAGAAACAAGAACTAAAAGATTGTAAGAAACGAAGAAAATCCTTTTAAATATAGGTTTTGATAGAAGAGTTGGATGAAGAGTAAGTATGCGGAAAATATCGTTCGATAAATAAGAAAATCATATGTATGAATATAGCGGTATAGGGTGGTAAATTTTTCAGATATCAAGGTAATGCAATATCTGCTAGGACATACAGATGTCAGAACAACAATGAGAGTGTACAATCATGTTGATCCAGAGCGAGTAAAACGTGAGATGGAAAAGCTTGAAGAACTGCGGGCTAAAATAGGGTGATTAGTACACCAATTAGTACACCATTTAAAAGAGAATTTATAATGACTTACAACGACTTACATAAAAGAGATTTTCTTAAAAACCTCGGAAATAGACTTGTATAATGACCTATAATGGGTTATAATGACCTACATAAAATTGAAAGTGATCTTCAGGGCAGGGTGCAATTCCCTACCGGTGGTAAAGCCCACGAGCCGCAAGGCATGATTCGGTGTAACTCCGAGGCCGACAGTATAGTCTGGATGAAAGAAGATGAGACGCGCGAAAGCCGGAAGTATCGGTTTTCGTGTATGGTTGTTATGACTGCTCTGGAATGAATATTCCAGAGCTTTTTTTTTCATAGGAAAGACCTTGTTATATTAATGTGTGAAAGTGAATGCTTTTCCTATGAAAAAAGCACTTCGTGCAGGATGCGCAGTTCGCAGAGAGGAAGACAGCCATAAATGGCACTGCTCGCGCGCGGCAAAGTGTGTTCCGCATGAAAGCAAAAGAAAATTTTTGAGAGTGTGCGGAGCACACTTTGCTATTATCATAATCAAAACAGGAGAACACACATGGATGACGTATACTACATGAAGCGGGCGCTTAAGCTTGCAGAGCAGGGAAGGGGCTGGAGTAATCCAAATCCCATGGTGGGAGCCGTGCTGGTGAAGGATGACAGAATCATCGGTGAGGGGTATCACCGGAAATACGGGGAACTTCATGCAGAGCGGAATGCCCTGGCAGATTGCCGCAACCGGGGGGAGGACCCGAAAGGAGCGGTGCTCTATGTGACGCTGGAGCCCTGCTGTCATTACGGAAAAACGCCTCCCTGCACGGAAGCCATTCTGGAAGCCGGGATTGCAAAGGTGGTTGTGGGGAGCGGGGATTCCAATCCTCTGGTGGGAGGAAAGGGAATCCGCATTCTGCGGGAACAGGGCGTGGAGGTGACAGAAGGCGTGCTGGAGGAGGAATGTCTGGAATTAAACCGCATTTTCTTCCATTATGTCAGAACGAAGACGCCCTATGTGGTTATGAAATATGCCATGACGATGGACGGAAAGATTGCCACCCGCACGGGGGCATCCCAATGGGTTACCGGGGAGGAGGCGCGTCATAACGTACAGGAGACACGCCACGCCCTGATGGGGATTATGGTGGGGATTCAGACGGTGCTTGCCGATAATCCCATGCTGTCCTGCCGCCTTCCCGGAAAGAAGAGCCCGGTGCGTATCATCTGTGACAGCAAGCTGCGCATTCCGCTTTCAAGTAAGCTGGTACAGACAGCCGGCAGCCAGCGGACTATCATCGCCACCTGCGGGGGGGAGGAGGAAAAGCTTGCCGCTCTTAGGGAGCGGCACTGCGAGATTATTCGGACCGCCCCGGAAAATGGCAGGGTGAATCTGCGGGAGCTGATGGTGCGGCTGGGAGAGCTGGGCATTGACAGTATCCTGCTGGAGGGCGGTGCCGCCTTAAACTGGTCAGCGCTTAAGGCGGGTATTGTAAATGAGGTGCACACCTACCTTGCCCCCAAGTTATTTGGCGGCACGGAGGCAAAAAGTCCGGTGGGCGGAATGGGCGTGGCACTTCCGGCGGAGGCATATGCGCTGCGGACGAAGGCGGTGCGGCAGTTCGGAGAAGACCTTTTGATTGAAAGTGAGGTGATTTCGTGTTCACAGGAATCATAGAGGAAGTGGGAACGGTTCTGGAAATCAGAAGAAGCGGAGACTCCGCCGTGCTGAAAATACAGGCAGAAAAAGTACTTGCAGATGTAAAAATCGGAGACAGCATTGCGGTAAACGGAGTCTGCCTTACGGTCACCTCCTGGGGGACAGGATTTTTTACCGCAGATGTCATGCACGAAACGCTAAACCGCTCATCCCTTGGGGAGAAAGGACGCGGCAGCCGCGTCAATCTGGAGCGGGCAATGCGGGCAGACGGAAGATTCGGCGGACATATCGTGGCGGGGCATATCGATGGAACCGGGACTGTAAAACAGATCAAAAAGGATGCCAACGCCATCTGGTACACCATTACAGCAAAACCAGGGATATTGCGCTACATTGTGGAAAAAGGCTCCATTGCCATTGACGGAATCAGCCTGACGGTGGCGGCAGTGGGAAAAGAGGATTTTTCTGTATCCGTCATTCCCCATACAGCATCCTGTACCATACTTTCCGAGAGAAAGACGGGGGATGTCGTAAATCTGGAAAACGACTGTATCGGGAAATATGTGGAGCGGCTGCTTTATATGACGGATACGGAAAAGACGGCAGCAGTGAATTATGCGGAAACGAAGACAGCCGGCCGGTCGGGGATATCCCGGGAGCTTCTGGAGAAATACGGATTTTAGGAAGGGAGAACGTTAGAATGGATGAGATGACATTTGGCACGGTGGAACAGGCATTGGAGGATTTGCGTCAGGGGAAAATTATTCTGGTGACGGACGATGAAGACCGGGAGAATGAGGGGGATTTTATCTGCGCCGCAGAATTTGCCACCACCGAGAATGTGAATTTTATGGCAAAGTATGCCAAGGGACTGATTTGTATGCCCATGTCGCGGGAATTGTGTCAGAAGCTACAGCTGCCGCAGATGGTGGAGGACAATACGGACAATCATGAGACGGCATTTACCGTGTCCATCGACTATGTGGGAACTACCACAGGCATCTCCGCGAAGGAGCGCAGCATGACGGCAATGCGCTGTGTGGCAGAGGACGCAAAACCGGAGGATTTTCGCAGACCGGGGCATATGTTTCCACTGCTGGCAAAGAAAAACGGCGTGCTGGAGCGGGAAGGGCACACAGAGGCAACGGTGGATCTGATGCGTCTGGCGGGCTTAAAGGAATGCGGACTTTGCTGCGAAATCATGCGGGATGATGGCACTATGATGCGCACACCGGAACTGATGGGGCTGGCGAAGGAATGGGGGCTGACCTTCATCACCATTGCGGCGTTGAAGGAATATCGCAAGAAGCATGAAAAGCTGGTGGAGCGTGTTGCAGTGACAAAGCTGCCGACGAAATACGGGGAATTCCGGGCATATGGATATCGCAACCTCTTAAACGGGGAGCATCATGTGGCACTGGTGAAGGGAGAAATCGGAGACGGTGAGGAGCTGCTCTGCCGTGTCCATTCGGAATGTCTCACCGGAGATGCGTTTGGTTCCCTGCGCTGTGACTGCGGCGAACAGCTTGCCGCGGCAATGCAGCGGATTGAAGCAGAGGGACGGGGCGTCCTGCTCTATATGAGGCAGGAGGGACGCGGAATCGGGCTTTTAAATAAGCTGCGTGCCTACGCGCTGCAGGATGAGGGAATGGATACGCTGGAGGCAAACCTGGCGCTGGGCTTTGCCGGTGACGAGCGGGAGTATTACATCGGAGCGCAGATTCTGCGGGATCTGGGGGCAAAGACACTGCGTCTTCTTACCAATAACCCGGATAAGGTATACCAGTTGTCGGATTTCGGTATGGAGATTAAGGAACGGGTGCCCATCCAGATAGAAGCGTCCAAGTATGATCTTTTTTATCTGAAGACCAAGCAGGAGCGCATGGGACATATGCTGAATTATTGATGCAATATATTCAATATAAACAATTTAACACATGGAGGAAACTATGAACGTATTTGAAGGAAAAGTGGTTGCAAAAGAAATCAGAGTCGGAATCGTGGTGGCACGGTTCAATGAGTTTATCACGGCGAAGCTGTTAGGCGGCGCGTTGGATGGTCTGAAACGCCATGACGTGGCGGAGGAAAACATTGATGTGGCATGGGTGCCGGGGGCATTTGAGATCCCATTGATTGCCTCAAAAATGGCAAAGAGCGGCAAGTATGATGCAGTGATCTGTCTTGGTGCGGTAATTCGCGGAGCCACCAGCCATTATGACTATGTGTGCAGCGAGGTGTCCAAGGGAATTGCCAATGTTTCCCTGAACAGTGATATCCCGGTGATGTTTGGCGTGCTGACCACGGACAATATCGAGCAGGCAATCGAGCGTGCCGGAAGCAAGGCAGGCAATAAGGGATATGAGTGTGCCACAGGAGCCATTGAGATGGTGAACCTGATTCGGGAGATTGAGGCGTAAATCAGGTTAATCCGTCGGCAGGGGCGTGAAATGGCAGCGCAATCCCTTGGGAACAAATGGCAACACAATCCCTTGGGAACGGGATTGACAAAAAAACGGCAAAAAAATATAATAGGTAGGCAGTGAAAGTGCCCGGGAGAAAAGCGGCAACGGCTTTTTCCCGGGCATTCTGTAATGATGGAAGAAGGAATGGAGCGTACAATGAAAAAAAATCTACAGAAAATTTTACTGGTCACAATTGCGGCAGGTCTGGTGCTGCCCCTGGGCTGCGGGCAGCCGGATGGCAACGGGCAGTCGGAAACAGAGATACAAACGGAAACGGGCATACAAACGGAAATACAAGCGAAAACGGAAGCAGTAACCTTCACGGATGACCTGGGACGGGAGGTGACCGTGGAATCGGCGGAGCGAACGGCGGCGCTGATCGGAAGCTTTGCGGATATCTGGCTGTTGTCCGGGGGCGAGCTTGTTGCCGCCGCCAATGATTCCTGGGAGAGCCTTGGACTTAATCTGGGAGAAGATGTGGCGAATCTCGGCAGCATCCTAGAGCCGGATATTGAGAAGCTGATTGCAGCACAGCCGGATTTGGTGCTGGCAAGTGTCAACACGGATGCGGATGTGGAGATGGAGGAATTGCTTACCCAGGCGGGGATTACAGTGGCATATTTTGATGTGTCGGATTTTGAGGACTATCTTCGTATGCTGGATATCTGCACGCAGATTACCGGGAGAAGGGATCTGTATGAGACCAACGGAACCGCGGTGCAGGAGCAGATTGCAAAGACTCTGGAGCGGGTGGACGGCAGTGCGCCCACAGTTCTTTTCCTGCGGGCATCCTCCAGCAGTGTCAAGGCAAAGGGCAGTGATGGAAATGTATGTGGAGAAATGCTTGCGGATTTGGGCTGTGTGAATATTGCGGACCAGGATGCGGGACTTTTGGATGACCTGAGCATGGAGGCAATCATTGCGGCTGACCCGGAATACATTTTTGTGACAACCCAGGGAAATGATACGGAAGCTGCCATGCAGAACGTGGAGGATATGCTGGTTTCCAATCCGGCATGGAGTGCGTTAAGTGCCATTCAAAACGACCGCTACTATCTGCTGGAGAAGCGGCTGTTTAATCTGAAGCCCAATGCAAGATGGGCAGAGGCGTATGAACAGTTGGCGGATATTCTGTATCCTGCGGAGTAGCAAAACAGATAAGATGGGAGAATGCAGATGGGATATTTTCCTTTTTTTGTGGAAATAAAAGGCAAAAAAGCATTGATTGTGGGCGGTGGCAGAGTGGCAGCGGGAAAAGCGGAAAGGCTTCTACCCTTTGAGCCGGAGATTACGGTTATTGCGCCGGAAATCTGTTCCGAACTGAAGGAACTGCCGGGAGTAAGCTGCCTGGAACGCCCCTTTTTGGAAGAGGATGTCCGTAGTTTTGATTTTGTGATTGCGGCATCGGATGATACCGTCCTCAATGCCACGATAGCCCGGCTTTGCGAAAGGACAGATACACCCATAAATGTAGTCGACGATAAGGATAAATGCAGTTTTATATTTCCGGCGCTAGTGAAACGGGGAAAGCTTACGGCGGCAGTCACCACGGAGGGGGCAAGCCCCCATATGGCGGCGGCAGCTAAGGCGGCACTTGCGGCGGAACTGCCGGATCGCACGGAAGAGATTCTGGATTATCTGGCAGATCTGCGGGAGCCTGCAAAGGAAAGGATTAGGCAGCAGAAACAGCGCAGTGCTTTTCTGCGGGCAGCGGCGGAGCGCTGCATGGAGCTGGAGCGACCGTTGCGTGAGGAGGAGACCGAAAGACTGTTTGCAGAATATATACCGAATG
Organism: Roseburia sp.; assembly: GCA_051877675.1. Taxonomy (GTDB): domain Bacteria; phylum Bacillota; class Clostridia; order Lachnospirales; family Lachnospiraceae; genus Roseburia. The sequence continues at coordinate 7,803 of JBJEJC010000172.1, forward strand.
TGGAAAAGACGACAGCAGAACCGGAACGCAGTGGATATGTGAATGGAAAAGCGGGCAGCGTCACACTGGTGGGAGCCGGATGCGGTGCCTTTGATCTGATTACGCTGCGTGGTTTTCGGGCTCTGCGCCGTGCGGAGGCACTGGTGTACGATGACTTGATGGATGAGCAGCTTCTTGCCTTTGTTCCGGAGAGCTGTGAACGGATTTATGTGGGAAAACGGATGGGAGCGCATTATAGGAAGCAGGAGGAAATCAATGCGTTGCTGGTGGAACTGGCACAGCAGGGGAAACAGGTGGTCCGGCTCAAGGGAGGGGACCCCTTTGTATTCGGACGGGGCGGTGAGGAGATTGTTGCGCTAAAGGCGGCAGGAATACCGGTCTTTGAAATCCCGGGCATTACCTCTGCCATCGCGGTTCCTGCCCAGGCAGGAATTCCGGTGACGGAGCGGGGCATGAGCCGCAGCTTCCATGTGGTTACCGGGCATACTGCCAATGGAGACGGACTGCCGGAACAGTTAGAAACACTGGCACAACTGGAGGGAACCTGCATTTTTCTGATGGGACTGGCACATCTGGAGGAGATTACGGAGGGGCTGCTCGGTGGCGGAAAGCCCGCAGATACCCCTGCGGCGGTGATACACGGGACCTTCGGAGCAGGTGCGAAGGAAGCCGGGCTTCTTCGGGGAGAACCGGGGGAAAGCCCTGTACAGGCGGTGCGGGGGACGCTGGCGGACATTGCGGCAAAGACAAGAGAGGCGGGGATGTGTGCCCCGGCGGTGATTATCGTGGGAAAAACAGCCGGGCTTGAACTGCTGTAGGAGGCTATTCAAAAATATAATAGATGCCCTCTGCGTCCGCAAACCGCTTGCAGGTGGTTTCAAATACATCTTCTATGATATGCTGCTTCAGGCAGTCCTCGGGGCTTCCTGCGGCAGCTATTTTTCTGTTATTCATCACGACCAGATGATCCGCAATACGAATCGCCTGGCTTAAATCGTGGAGCACCAGGATAATCGTGCGTCCCTGGGAGCGCAGTGTTCTCAGCATCGAAAGAAAATCCCTCTGTCCCCGGATATCCAGATAGGTGCAGGGCTCATCCAGAACCAGATAAGGACAGTCCTGCGCCAGCGTCATGGCAAAAAACACCCGCTGCCGGATGCCGCCGGAGAGGGTGTCCACCGACTGGTCGGCATATTCGCTGACATGGGCAAATGCCATGGCTTCCTCCACAATCCGCACATCCTCCGGAGTTTTCTGTCTGGCAAAGCCCAGATGCGGAAAACGCCCATGCTCCACCAGTGTTTTCACCGGAAGGGAGGGGATGACGGTGCGCACCTGGGGGAGCATTGCCAGCCGTCTGGCGCGCTCTCTGGGAGCGAGAGCCAGATAGTCCTTATCGTCTAAAAGAATCTGCCCGGAGGTAACGGTGGAGACACCGTTTAAGCATTGGAGCAGCGTGGTCTTTCCGCAGCCGTTGGGGCCGATGACCGCCGTGATGGCACCGGTCGGGAAGGACACGGAAATATCGGATAAAATAGGAGTTCGCTGGCAGGCTACAGAAACATGGCGAAATTCAAGCATGGATGCGTCGGCCTCCTTTCTTTTTTAAGAGCAGATATAGGAAAAATGGCCCGCCGATAAAGGACATGATAATTCCTGCGGGCAGCTCAAAGGGGGCAAACAGTACTCTGCCAAGCAGGTCACAGAGGAGCACGAAGCTGGCTCCCAACAGGGCGGAGCAGGGCAGCAGGAAGCGGATATCATTGCCGAACAGCCTGCGGCAGATATGAGGAACCACCAGACCGATAAAGCTTAGCAGCCCGGCATAGCTTACCACACAGCCTGCAAGAATACTGGAGAGTACTAACAGTACAAATCGGGTGAGCTGTACGCGAAGACCCAGGGAGTGGGCGATGTCGTCCCCAAGTCCAAGAATGTTGAGCTGCCTTGTAAAAAGCAGGGACAGAAAAAAAGCCGCCAGAATGCAGATGCCCGGAAAAACCAGCTTGTGTATGGTCAGACCGGAAAGGGAGCCAATCAGAAAAGAAGTCAGGTTTATGGTGATGTCCGTATCCAGCAGTTTCACGGTATTGATTCCGGCATTCAGAAAGCTTGACACGGTAATTCCGGCAAGGATGATGGTGGTTCTGGAGCTGTCGGATAAAGCGGCGAGCAGGAAGATGGCAAGTGTGGTAAGCAGTGCTCCCAGAAACGCAAACAGGGGCAGGGCATAGGAATTGGCAGGGAAAAAAATCATGGCGAGCATTACGGCAAAGCCGGAGCCGGAATTGACACCGATGGTGTTGGGGCTGGCGAGGGAATTATTCATAACGCTCTGTAAAATGACACCGGCGCAGGCGAGCCCGATTCCTGCCAGAAGACCGCCGCAAACCCGGGGAAGACGTACTGTGGTAATCAGGATGTAAGCGGTAGAACCGGTATTTTGATGCAGAAGACTGTCTAAGATATCCCGAAGACTCAGATTTACGCTTCCAAAAAGAATGCCTGCACTAAGGGAGGCAAGCAGTAAAAGACATAATAGCAGAATGATTGTGGCGTGATGTTTTTTCATGAAAAAATCCTCAATATGTTTTTTCTGATTATAGCATGGCAGAGTGATTCGGACAATAAAAAAGGTGCTGCACGGTTATGGCATTTGCCGTAATCGTACAGTACCTTTTGGTGATTATTCGGAGCTTTCGGTAGTCTCAGAGCTTTCAGTCATCTCCGGAATTTCGGTTTCCGAAATCACATCCGGGTCATCGTAAATCCTTTCGTTTGCACCGGCGCGGAGCAAAATGCTCTTGGAGCCAAGGACATTCACCGTAATTACATCGCCATCGCTTACATTGTCAAGGCTGGTGCGGATAATCCGCGGACTTAAGAAAGAGGTGGCAACCTTTTCCCCGTTGACAAAAATCTTGGTGTTTTTCGTAAAGTTGGAACCGTATACCACCAGATTGTGGGTGGAGGTATCCTTGTGGAGGTTGGTAATGGTAACATCCTCCACATCCATCATCAGGTCACTGGCAGGATAGAGATCCTCGCCGCCGTAGGCGTAACGTTTTCCATAGAGCAGGTCGTACTGCAGATTTTCCAGCCCGGAGAGGTAGGTATCTGTGCCGGTCTGTGTCTGATGGTAGGTAAAAATGGTACCCTCATGGATATTTGCCTGTGTCGTAACGTTTGCCAGAAGCTGGTAAGCGGTAAGGTCGGCATCCTCCTTGGAAAGCCCCATGTTGTTCCAGGTAATGTATTTGGTCTTAAAGATATCACCGGATTTCATATCGGAATCCGCAAGACCCATGGTAGGCAGATGGTCACCGAACATGACGATGATGGTGTCCTCGCCCCGGGCATCTGCCGCAGCAACCAGGTCACCGATAAAATCATCCACCTCATGAATCATGTTTACATAATACTCCCACTGATTATTGGAGGCTTCGGTCTCGGCGCCGCTCACTTCGATTGCCGGGTTTGTTAAAACCTTTTCGGAAGGATAATCGCCGTGTCCTTCTACGGTAATGGTGTATACAAAATCCGGCTGATCCTTTGTGGCGTTCATTGCCTTCATGGTTTCCTCCACCAGAATATCATCGGTGGGCCAGTTCCCGTTGGGCGTGTAATCTGTGATGTTCATCAGCTCCTTGCTGGTGAAGCTGTCAAAGCCCATCATGGAAAAGGCATTGTTCCGGCTGTAGAAGGTGGCGGTATTGTTATGTACCACATGCGTTCCATAGCCGATTTTGGAGAGGTCTGAGGCAATGCTTTCGCAGTCAGTCTCCTTTAGGATGGTCTTGTAAGGATATTCACCGGTTCCGAAGTACTGCATACTCATTCCGGTCAGAATCTCAAATTCGGTATTGGCGGTTCCGGCACCTACCACGGGAACGGTCAGATAGCCGGTGGAATAGTTTGCTTCCAGTGCGTGGAAATTCGGAATCGGATCCTCGGACATGGTAAGGAAATTTACCTCATAGGGGTCAATAAAGGATTCTAAAAGCACGCAGATAATATTTGGTGCATTTTCCGCGGTCACTGCGGTGGCAGCACTGGCGGATTCGGTGAGCGTGGTGATGGCATTCACGGTTTCCTCGGAATAATCCTCCGGTTTAGTCATACCTCTGCCAACCACGCTTGTGGAGAAGCCATAGACAAAACCGTAATTGGAATAGCCCTCCGCAATATTAGAGAAATAGGATGCCAGAATATTGGAGTTCTGGGCAGCATGGGTGGTAATCGGAACCCCGATGAGAAGCAGGGCGGTGATTGCCAACGGACCCATCACGGTGCGTCGTTTCCCCTGATAACGCGGTCCTTTAATAAAGAAGATAACCAGAAACGTGATGAATGCAGCAATGGAAAGCACCACGATGGTTGCTTCTTCGGCGGTAAAGTAGTTGGTGTTCTGCATGGACAACAGATCGGAGATACATTTCAAATCCGTGTAGCTGAAAGGAGTTACACGGCTCGAAAGAATCAGTCCGTTCACTGTCCCCAGGAAAATCCACAGACCGCTGATTAACACACGCAACTGCGCTCTATATTTAAACAGGTACACAAAGGACAGTGATGCAAAAATAATGAATGCATTATACAGGTAAGCAAGTGTGTGATTTCCGACGAAGGAGAGGGCGGAGCCGAGATCCCTTCTGGAAATCCATTCTATAATAAATGTAAGAACACATGCCAGCAGAAAATGAAACACCAGAGAATATTTATTGAAAAATGCGATTCTCCGGTAGTATTTTTCGCTGTGCGGTTTTTTCTTTGGCAGTTTGGAAATAAGTAAATGAAGCTTTTCTTTCATGTCGATTCCTCCCCAATTGATCTATGCTATCATGTCCGGCTGCAGACCGGAGTGCTACAATGTAAAATCTGTGTAAATTCTGACTCTATGAGAATATACCCCGAAATTTTATCAAAATCAATTGGGAAGATAAATAAAAAAGAAGAAACATTCGGCACTTTTCTGTTAAATATGAATAAAAAATGAACAGAGTATGTCCAAATATTGGATGAAAAGGCGGAAATTACTTGATAAATTTGTTGATGGCATCATTCAGGTCATCAAGAACCTTACGGTCACCGGTCTCAATGGCATCCACCAGGCAGTGGCTGATGTGGTCCTCTAAAATGAGCTTGCCGATGTTGTTGATGGCGGAGCGCACTGCCGCAATCTGAATCAGCACCTCGCTGCAGTCCCTGCCGTCCTCCACCATGTGCTTGATGGATTCCATGTGACCGATGGCGCGGTTCATGCGGTTTATGACTGCCCTGGTATTCTCATGGTGGTGGGGATGGGGAGCTCCAGCGTCGTGGGAGTGTGCAGCATCATCATGGGAGTGCACCACCTGCGTTCCATCGGGAAGGATATGTGTATGGGAAGAATTTTCTGACATGGAAAAGACCTCGCTTTCGTGGGATATTGGAACTTTGCACTTCACTTCGTTCCGGCGCGTATAATATGCGCTTTGCGCTCATTATATCATGTGCTTCGCACATGATAAGCCTTCGGCTGATGTCTATGCGCATCCGCGCGTGATATAATTCGCTACGCTCATTATATCATAACCTCACCAATTCGGGTAGTGCGATGCGTTACTGTAACGGATTGCATTTTTCGGGTAAAGCGTTTATAATGCAGATAGAAAATTGCCAGAGAGGGTATATCTTGGGAGAGATATACCCATTCTTTTTTTCATAGGAAAGAACTTGTTATATTAATGTGTGAAAGTGAATGCCTTTCCTATGAAATAAAAAACGCTCCGCGAGGATTGCACTGCGGCGGAATGGTAGATGTTGCAGCACGCACCCCGCGCGGCGAATAGGGGAAGAAAATCTTCCCTGCTCGATAGCAGGAAGTTTCTCCTGTCAGGCTGAAAAGAGAGGTAATGCATGAATTTACTGGACATCATCGGACCTGTGATGGTAGGTCCGTCCAGCTCCCACACAGCGGGAGCGGTAAAAATCGGGCGAGTGAGCAGAAAACTTTTAGGAGAGCGGGTGAAGCGGGCGGACATCCTGTTTCACGGCTCCTTCCTTGCCACCGGAAAAGGACATGGTACGGACAAGGCGGTCATTGCGGGGCTTCTTGGCATGGAGGTGGATGATCCTGCCATACCGGAAAGCTTTGAGATTGCCAAAGACCGGGGAATGGAATATACGCTTGGCGGCATTGACCTGGGGGATGTGCATCCCAACACGGTAAAAATGAATCTCACGGGCGTGTCGGGTCGGACGCTGGAGGTGGTGGCGGCGTCCGTGGGCGGCGGACAGATTCAGATCTGTGAGATGGACGGGCTTGCCGTGAATTTCAGCGGAGATTATCCAACCCTTATCGTCCATAACCTGGATCAGCCGGGGCATGTGACCGAGGTGACTTCCATGCTGGCGCATAAGTCTGTAAATATTGCAACCATGCAGTTAAACCGCGCCAGCCGGGGCGGCAATGCCGTCATGGTTATCGAGTGCGACCAGGAGATTCCGGCGGATTCCATTGCATGGCTGGAGCATCTGGAGGGTATCATAAAAGTGACATATCTGAGTATGACAGAAGGAGAATAGCGATGTATCAATCATTGGAAGAATTGTGCCGGATCGAGGAGCAGGAGGGGAAGCCTTTCTGGAAAATTGTGCAGGAGGATGACTGCAGGGAGCAGGGAATCACGGAGCAGGAGGATTTTGACCGGATGCGGGGAATGTACCTTGCCATGAAAGAGGCGGATGCCGCTTATGACGAGAAAATGAAATCCGCCAGCGGGCTTGTGGGTACCGAGGGAAAGAAAATGATGGATGCCAGACAGGCGGGAACGCTGCTCTGCGGTGATTTTATCGGTAAGGTTATGGAGAAAGCCTTAAAAACCAGCGAATCCAACGCCTGCATGAAGCGTATTGTTGCAGCGCCCACCGCCGGTTCCTGCGGTGTGGTGCCTGCTGTATTTCTGACTCTCCAGGAGGAAAAGGGGTACACGGAGGAACAGATGGTGGAGGCCATGTATGTGGCTGCGGGAATCGGTGGTGTGATTGCCAGCCGTGCATTTCTTGCAGGAGCGGCGGGTGGATGCCAGGCAGAGATTGGCTCCGCCTCAGCGATGGCGGCGGGCGGTGTTGCCCATCTGCTTGGCGGAAGCGGCAGAGAGATTGCCAATGCGGCAGCACTGGCGCTGAAAAATCTTCTGGGACTTGCCTGCGACCCGGTGGCGGGGCTGGTGGAGGTGCCCTGTGTGAAGCGCAACGTCATGGGCGCGGTCAACGCCATGACCTCCGCCGATATGACCATGGCGGGAATCTTCAGCAAAATTCCGCCGGATGAGGTTATAGACGCCATGCGCAGCATCGGACGGAGTATGCATGAGGACATCCGGGAGACCGGAAAAGGCGGTCTGGCGGGGACACCCACCGGGATTGAGATCCGGGAGAGAATGTCGCAGGGACTGTAGGCAGAGCAGATTGGCGTTTACAAGATAGTTTTTCACAATATACCTCCCATTCACACAATTATTAATATTTATGTGATGAAAATCACACTTTTCTTATATTCATGTGAGTGAAAAAATTAACATTTTTACCACATGAGTATATGGATTTTGTAATCCGGGAACGGATGACAAATTGATTGTTTTTGGGAATGCAAATGATATAATAAGGCAGGAGGGAGAAATTGTGAAAGAAGTTAATCTGACAGAAGGGGCTATCTTTAGAAAGCTAATCGGCTTTTCGCTACCAATGATAGCAGGAAACCTTTTACAACAGATATACAATCTTGTGGATACATTGATTGTCGGTAAGTGCATCGGTCCGGATGCACTGGCGTCCGTTGGATCGGCATATACTTTGATGATATTTATTACTTCAATTATCATCGGACTGTGTATGGGAAGCGGGGCATTTTTTTCAAATGACTATGGGGCTGCGGATGAAAGAAAACTGCGGGAAGACATCTGGCTTTCTTTCTGGTTTATCCTTGTGGCAACAGTTGGCGTCTATTTGCTTATCTATCCCGGAATGAAATGTATTCTAAGGCTTTTGCAAACACCTGTGGAATTGATGGAAATGACGCAGGAATACGTGACGATTGTATTTGCAGGAATTATATTTGTGTTTCTTTACAATTTCTTTTCGTATCTGCTCCGGGCAATGGGAAATTCGCTGATGCCGTTGATTTTTCTTGCTGTTTCCTCCGCCACGAACATAATATTGGATGTCTGGTTTATTCTGGGTCTTCAGATGGGAGTAAGCGGCGCAGCATGGGCAACGGTCATTGCACAGGGGATGGCGGGTGTTGGAATCATGATTTACGCTATCGCAAAATTGCCGTTATTACGATGTGATATAGTTGGCACCGGCTGGAATTCCCGGAGACTGAAAGAGGTTATTTCAAATGATGTGGCAACAGGAATCCAGCAGTCAGTCATGAACTTTGGTATATTGATGATTCAGGGGCTGGTCAACAGTTTTGGTGCAGCAGTAATGGCATCCTTCGCTGCCGCCGTAAAAATTGACACAATAGCTTATATGCCGGCGCAGGAATTTGGAAACGCCTATTCACTGTTTGTTTCACAGAATTATGGCGCAAATAAGAAGGAGCGCATTCGGAAAGGAACACGTGTATCCATTGCGGTATCTGCCGCTTTTTGTATTGCTATTTCTGTTTTCATTTGCATTTTTGCGGAAAATTTAATGCGACTTTTTATCGATGCCGATGAGGTCAGAATCCTGGCTGAGGGCGTAAGATATCTGCGGATTGAGGGGGCGATGTATGCGGGGATTGGCATTTTGTTTCTCTGGTATGGGTATTTCAGAGGAGTAGGAAAACCACATATTTCGTTAATCCTTACGATGATATCCCTTGGAACCCGGGTGATATTGTCTTATGCGCTGGCACCGAATACTCCTTTGGGAGTAGTAGCAATCTGGTGTGCCATTCCCATTGGCTGGGTTCTTGCGGATATAGTGGGGCTGTATTTTTATCGCAGTAAGGCATAAAAGTATAAACGATAAAAATTTTATATGAGGCATGGAAATGGAATTTGAAAAAATTGATTTAGAAAACTGGTCCAGAAAAGAAATTTTTGACCATTATATGAATTGCGCAAGAAATACATATAGTATCACAGTAAGAATGGATGTCAGCAGGGTTATCGAATTTGCGAAAAAGCATAATTATACCTTTTATTCTGCTTTTACATGGCTCGTGTCAAAATCCATCAATGAGCACAAGCAATTCAGAATGGGGTTTGATTGTAACGGAAACGTAGGATATTACGATTGCGTTCATCCGAATTATCCCGTACTGGATAAAGATGAAAATGCAATCTCTCTGTCGACAGAATACAGCGACAGTATGGATATATTTTGTCAAAGAATGCAATCTGACATTCGAAATTATGAAGAATCCGGGGTTCGGCCGAAGGAGCATGAGAATATGATAATGATTTCTACACTTCCATGGCTGCATTATGAGAATTTTTGCGTCAATAATGAAAGCGGACAACACTTCCTTTTCCCTATGGTTGCATGGGGAAAATATATACGGGAAGATAGTAAAATGATGATGCCTGTAACGCTACAGATTAGCCATGCGGCTGCAGATGGGTATGTATGTTCCAAATTTTTTGAGAGCCTTGAAACTGCGATTGATAAACTAAAGAACTTCGGCTCTTTCTGAAAAAACATCTGGAAGTGTTGGGGCTTGTATCAACGGGGAGGAGAATAATGGCATCGTGGGTAACACATTTAATGGTGGCGGACGGAGTGCTTGAACGGATTCCGGAGCTTGACAGACATGGGTTCTGTGTGGGGAATATCGCACCGGATTGTAATGTGGAAAGTGCGGATTGGAAGACGTTTACACCGCCCAGAGAGGTTACGCATTGGATGGCGGGAGAACGGAAGAAAGCATCCGATTGTGACAAATTCTATACAGAATATATTATTAATCGTAGAAATGAAATAGAGACGAAGGAAGAAATGAGTTTTCTACTGGGCTACTATACCCACCTTATTACAGACGCAGAGTTTCAAAGATATATAAGGGATGAAAAGAGAGTTGCAGCAAGCTGGGCAAGGATAGATGCAGATCCGGAATGTTTCCTTATATCGGGATGACAAAGGAAGAATATTCTTCTTTCGTAAATCACACAATCGAGCTGGTGACCTCAAATTTTGAATTACGCGGAATAACGGATGAATGTAATACAAAGTGCAATTGAATATATCAGATAAAATATAACTGTTGCAGGATACCTAAGATTCCGGCGAAATTTCTGATTGTAGTCAAATAATTGAAAAAACTAAGTGAAATGAACCTTGTTGATTTGCAACAGCAGGGTTTTATTTCTACTTAGTTTTTTTTATTCATAGTTGTTTTCCGATAATAGCTGGGAGAAATGCCGGTCATTTTTTTGAAAAATTTGAAAAAATATGCATAACTGGTAAAGCCTAAGTGCTCCTGTACCGTCGAGACACTTTGACCTTCGGCCAGCATCAACTGTGCAATACTTAACTTCTGCATGGCAATATAATGACCGATTGTTGCGTGGGTATGTTTTTTAAATAAACGTCCCAGATAGTCTTTATTCATGTAAAAATGGTCAGCAATCATCTGTAGGGTAAGTGGCTCCATCAGATGAGCATTAATGTAGGCGATGATTTCATTGACGGTATGCTGGGACTTCGAAATATGAAGTTGTGTTTTTAATGGCTGCATATTTTTAGTAATTAGTTCATCAACCGTGTCAAATAGACTAAAAAACAGAGCATAACTTTTTATATCAAAAGAGGAATCCGCTTTGAGAAATTGCTTCAGGGAATCCTCAAGAAGAACTTGCTCCTCTGATGAAAGGCTTACAATGAAAGGCTGACTTGTTCGGGCAGCATATCTCATCACATCGGGTTGTGACTGAAACAGATATTGCAGCCATTCACTGTTTATGGAGATAATATAACGCTCATATACTGTCTGACGCTGGTTATACAGTTGGTGTACATTGTAAGGCGGGATGATCACAAGTGATCCACTGGATACACTGGAAACAGTGTCATTTAGTAATACATCCGGCAAATCAGTGAGAGTAAAATAGATTTCCAGCGCATTATGGGTATGGGGAAGAACAAGTTGGGATGCGGAATTTTTGCGATAAACTACGTCATATGGATCAGTTACGGCAAAATATGGAATCTGACAATTTGTCTGTTTGTTCATAAAGCTTATAAAGCCTCCTAAGGTCTGAATAGTGCATAAAATAAGTATATTATGTATATATTATATCATTTCAAGGTAAGATACAATCAAATTAAATGATAAAGATGCTCGAAAGAAATGATACGAGGTGATCTACAGTGAAAAGAGTTGGCATCGTAGGATGTGGCGGTATCGCCAATGTACATGCCTGGGCACTTTCTCAAACGAAGGATGTGGAAATAGCTGCCACAGCAGATTGCATTAGCAAACGAGCAGAAAAACTGTCGATGGAATTCACGAATGGTAAAGCAAAAGTGTATTTGTCTTTAGAAGAAATGTTAAAGGAGTCAAATCTTGATGTACTTCATATATGTACTCCACACAATCTGCATGTACCAATGGCAATCAAGGGATTAAAATCCGGTGTAGCAGTTTTTTGTGAGAAGCCGCCGGCCATTTCTGACCATCAGTTTGAGGAGCTGGTCAAGGTTGTGAAGGACACGGAAAACAGGATCGGGTTTTGTTTCCAAAATCGTTATAATACCTCTATGAAAAAGACGGAGGAAATACTAAAGAGTGGAGAGCTGGGGGCACTGATGGGAGCCAGAGCTTTTGTGACATGGAGAAGAGACGAGGAATATTACGAGACCGATTGGAAAGGGACGCTTGATACAGAAGGTGGCGGCGTGCTGATGAACCAATCCATTCATACATTGGATTTAATGCTACAGTTACTGGGAGAACCAGTGATGGTGAAGGCTTCTATACATAATCATCATCTTTCCGGGAAAATACAAGTGGAGGATACGGTGGAAGCCTGGATGAGCTTCAAAGACGGCAAACGGGCATGCTTTTATGCTTCAAATGGTTACGCCACGGATGCTCCTGTGATATTAGAGTGTACATGTGAAAGGGGAAGTATTACTTTACTCGACCAGATGGTACTGGTTTGCGGTTCAAATGGAAGAGAACAGTTTGCCTGCCCGGAACCGAAAGGAATCGGGAAGAGCTGCTGGGGAAGCGGACATTTGAAATGCATCAGAGATTTTTACGAAAAACTGGAAACCGGAGAGCGATTTCAAAACGATTTAGCAGGTGTAAAAAACACGATGGAAACGGTAATGAAAATATATGGTATAGCGAAAGGGGATAATTAACAATGGAAAAAGTCAGACTTGGAATAATTGGAATCGGAGGTATGGGAACCAATCATGCTAACAGTGTGAGGAAGGGGGATGTCCCCAACATGGAGCTGACAGCCGTGGCGGATATCCGTCAGACCAGACTGGATTGGGCAAAGGAAAATCTTCCGGAAGGGGTTCACATTTTTGATGATGGCAGAAAGTTAATTGATTCAGGAACCTGTGATGCGGTATTGATTGCGACCCCTCATTATTTGCACCCGGAGTTCGTAATCTATGCGCTGGAGCATGGAGTGCATGCCATCAGTGAGAAGCCTGCGGGAGTGTATACAAAGCAGGTAAGAGAGATGAATGAAGTAGCAGCAAAGAGCGACAAAGTTTTTGCCATTATGCTGAATCAGAGAACAAACTGTGTGTATCGAAAATTGCATGAAATGATTGAAAGTGGCGAATTGGGACAGATGAAGCGTGTCAACTGGATCATCACAGACTGGTACAGAAATCAGAGCTATTATGATGCTGCGGGCTGGAAAGCGACCTGGGATGGGGAAGGCGGTGGCGTGCTTTTAAACCAGTGCCCCCATCAGCTTGACCTGCTGCAATGGTTATGTGGAATGCCGGTAAAGGTTCGTGCCTTTTGCCATAATGCAAAATGGCACAATATTGAGGTAGAGGACGATGTGACTGCTTACATGGAATTTGAAAACGGTGCTACCGGGGTTTTTGTTACTACAACCGCGGACGCGCCGGGCACCAACAGACTGGAACTAACCTTTGAGATGGGTAAAATTGTGTGTGAAAACGGGGAACTTGTTTTCGACAGGCTGGCTGTAAACGAGAGAGTTCATTGTATGACCCAAAAGGAGGGCTTCAAAAAGCCGGATATGGAAAGAATCATCGTGGAGACAGACGGTAAAAACGAACAGCATGTAGGCGTGCTGAAGGCATTTGCAAACAGGATTCTTCAGGGGACACCACTGGTGGCAGAAGGCGTGGAAGGCATTAGGGGACTCACATTGTCCAATGCGATGCACCTTTCATCATGGACGAATCAGACGGTGGAGATTCCTTTTGATGAAGAATTGTTCCTGAGAGAACTGAATAAGAGAAGAGCAACTTCTGTACATAAACAGGATGCCGGGGTAGTGTTTGATACGACAGGAACATATTAAAATAGGAAAGGGTAGGAAACAAGACCATGAAAAAAAATATAAAAATATCGGGATTTGCAGATGAGATTGCAGGGGATCTGGTTACGCAGGTTGAAAACCTGAAGAAGCTGAATATTGATTATGTAGAGATGCGCGGTGTGGATGGCGACAATCTGATATTTCATACCGATGAAAAAGTGAGGGAAATCAAAAAATACTTAGAGGCAAACGGCATCCGTCTTTCCGCATTGGGATCTCCACTCGGAAAAATTGGCATCAATGACCCCTTTGAGCCACATTTTGAAAGCTTCAAAAGAGCAATTGAAATTGCGCATAGGATGGAATGCAATAGAATCCGCATGTTTAGCTTTTACCTTCCTGAGAATGGCAATCCATCAGAATATGAGGGAGTTGTGTTTGAAAGACTGGGTAAGTTTTTGGATTATGCCAGTGAAAACGATGCCATTCTTCTCCATGAGAATGAAAAGGGAATCTACGGAGAGAAGGCAGTGGAGTGCAAAAAGCTTATGGACACTTTTTACGGAGAGCATTTTAAAGCGATTTTTGATTTCGCAAATTTTGTGCAGGCAGAGGAAGATACTCTGAAAGCCTACGAACTTTTAAAGGAATACATTTCGTATATCCATGTAAAGGATGCCTTAATGGTAAATGGCAGCGTGGTTCCTGCGGGCTTTGGCGATGGTCATGTAAAAGAGATTCTGGCAGACCTTTTTGCCTCAGGATTTGACGGTTTCCTTTCTCTGGAACCACATCTGTTTCATTTTTCAGGTTTTGATCTTCTGGAGAAGGATGGAAAAAGTATGCAGAATACAGAAAAGAAGGAATTGGATGGCGTGCAAGCCTTTACGCTGGCATATGAGTCTTTCATGAAAATTTTGCCGGATAAGTAATCTGATAGGCGTTGAATTTTCCGGTATATATGCACAGACGGATAAGCTTTCATAGAGTCAGTGCATTACAGAAACAAAAAAGCAGAGGTTCGCTCAAACCTCTGCTTTTTTAAAGAACTATTTATTACTTCTTCTCCAGATATTCATCTTCTCTGCTTCCGCAATCAGCTCATCCCGGAAATCCGGATGTGCGATAGAGATAATTGCCTCTGCCCGCTGCCAGGTGGAAAGCCCCTTCAGGTTGACCTTGCCATACTCCGTTACAAGGTATTGGGTATTGGCGCGGGTATCGGTAACGATGGAGCCCGGATTCAAGGTCGGCAGGATTCTGGATTTGAGCTGTCCGTCCTTGGTCTTAAAGGTGGAGGAACAGCAGATAAAGCTCTTGCCACCGTTGGAGAGGTAAGCGCCCAGCACAAAGTCAAGCTGTCCGCCTGCACCGCTGATGTGCTTGACTCCTGCGGATTCCGCGTTGACTTGACCGAACAGGTCGATATCCACCGCATTGTTGATGGAAATGAAATTGTCCAGTGAAGAGATAGAGCGGATGTCGTTGGTGTAGTTTACCGGGGCGCTCATCAGCTCAGGATTCTCGTCCATGTAATCGTACATTTTCTTGGTTCCGGCGCCGAAGGCGTAGGTCTGGCGGTAACGGTCAATATTCTTCTTAGAGCCGTTAATCTTGCCTGCCCTTGCAATATCCACAAAAGCATCCACATACATTTCCGTATGTACGCCCAGATCCTTCAGATCGGATTCTGCAATCAGGGAGCCAACTGCGTTTGGCATACCGCCGATGCCAAGCTGTAAGCAGGCACCGTTGGGAATCTCATCCACAATGAGCTTTGCAACTGCCTTGTCCACATCGGTCGCGGGACCGCCGGCGCCCAATTCACCGATTGGCGGATTCTCGCCTTCTACGATATAGGTGACATCGGAAATATGGACACCGCACTCGGTTCCGCCGAGACACCGGGGCATATTCTCATTGACTTCCACAACAATGCGTTTTGCGGTCTCACAGATGGCACCCAGATGGGAAGCGTTTGGTCCGAAATTGAAATATCCATGGGAATCCATCGGCGCAACCTGAAGCATTGCCACATCGTCGGTGAAGTCCAGATCCCGGTAATAGCGCGGCAGCTCAGAGTAACGGATTGGCGCATAGAATGCCTGACCTTTTGCAATCATCTTGCGCTCAATGCCGGACATATGCCAGGAGTTCCAGGTAAAGTGCTCCCCTGCGTCCTCACGCTCGAACACGGCAAGCGGTTTTAAAAGAATGCCGCCCCGCAGCTTCACATCCTTTAATTCGTCGGTGCGCTTTGCAAGTGCCTTATCCAGCGCATCCGGAGTGCCGGTACACCAGCCATAATCCACCCAGTCACCGGATTTAACGAGCTTTACGGCCTCGTCTGCGGAAACGAGTTTCTGTTTGTATTCCTGTGAAAAATCCATTCCAATACCTCCCATAATTCTTTTCCAGAGTAAGATTGTTAAATTTTTACCATACTCACATCCTAGCACTTTATGCTGTATTTTACAAGATGGATTTCGCGGGAAGATTTGCGGAAGCATTGCTTCTGAACAGGCGGCCGTGGTAAAATCAGTTCAGAGAAAAAAATGGGAGGAAACAGAATGTTTGAATTACATATCATCAAGGATGAACTGCCGGAGAATCCCGTCATCCACAGCCGCCTTGCGGTGCGCGGTGTAATCCGGGAAGGGGATAAACTTCTCATGGTGGAGACCAACCGGGGGGACTATAAGTTTCCGGGCGGCGGCGTGGAAGCCGGGGAGAGTGAATATGAGGCGCTGCTCCGCGAGATCCGGGAGGAGACCGGGTATGTGGACATTGCGGTGGGACCCTGCATCGGCAAGGTTTTTGAGCAGAACGAGGACACGATGGAGCCGGGAAGCTATTTCCAGATGACATCGGTTTATTATATCTGTGATCTGAGAAGCCGGAAACGGGCGCCCGGGGTGCAGGATGACTATGAGGAAAAACTGGGGTTCCATGGAACCTTTGTGACCGTGGAAAAGGCGTGGGAGAGAAACCGGGCGCTGCTTGCCGGGTATGAGCTGCAGGAAAAACAGCTTTTAGAGGAAATTCCCTGGCTTGAACGGGAGGCTAAGGTGCTGGCAGAATTGAGAAGGTCCGGGATGGAGCAGGTGTTATAACTCCATCGGGACCATCCAAGTTTTTGCCGCATCCCGGTATTGCTCCAGACACTGCTCGTATTCCACGATGAGCTGTACATTCCCGGAGGATGCTTTTTCCCGGGCGAGCAGAGCCTCGTAGCACTCCACCAGACCGTAGAGCGGCAGGTCACCGCTGGTGTGGATATCCAGGATGCTGTGGGTTTCGTAGGCGGCATTGTAGAACCAGAGCACAGCCTCATCGTAGTCACCCTGCGCCTGGAAATAGGTCCCCAGCTCATAGCAGATTTCCGAGCAGGGGGTCGTAATCATATCCTTTAAGGTCAGCTTGAAAAACGCATCTTTTTCCCCGGAGAGCCGGAACGCCCGTGCCAGTACGCAGGAGGCTTCCTTCTGGGAGGCTTCGTCAAATTCGTGCTCTGATATATACTGGAAAATCGGCTTGGCATCTGCAAAATCTCTGGAATCTCCGGTTTTCAGCAGCTCTCTGGCATACATGCTACGGATTTTTGGAGAAATCCTGCCTTCATTCCGAAACGCCTTGATAAATATGGAAAAATCCCGTTTGCTGTGCAGGGACTGGGGACGGTGGATGATTTCCACATCGCTGTCAAAAATCACCGGCTCTAAGCGCACTGTCTCATGGATGGGATCGACCCAGGTAAAGGTTCGGATGCGCTTAAACAGCTTTGGACGGTATTCCTTGTTGCAGTTCTGCACTGTGTCGAATGCGGTCTCCGTGATGTATTTCATCTGGACAATCTCAATTTCCGGCAGCAGAACCGACTTCAGTCTCGCAAATCGTTCCCGGTTTGTCTCGTCTAACAGTTCGTCCGCATCGGCGGTATAAATATATTCCATAGTTGCCTTGGAAAAAGAAAAATTTCGTGCTGCGGAGAAATCACTTTTCCAGGCAAAATCATAAATCTTATCGGTGTACTCTGCCGCAAGCTCCTTTGTGCGGTCGGTGGAACCGGTGTCTACAATGATAATTTCATCCATCAGATCTGCAATCGAGTCCAGACACCGCCTTAGGACGGCTTCCTCATTTTTTACAATCATGCATAAGCTAATCGTTGCCATAGCGCTCTCCTGTCTTTTTTATTCTGTTTTTTATATCGGCATGCGAAGCGATTTCCCATAGCTTTTTTGCAGGCACAGATGTTTTTATACAGTTCTGAAGTAAAGTTACGCGACTAGGTAAAACTTCCTAGAAAATTCCAAAATTTGATTGCACCCCATCAGGCGTCATGATACAATTTGAGCAGATAGCATCAACAGGATGGTGCTGTTTGGACGAGGAAGCGAGGCGAAATGGGAAAATGGGTGATAGTGTCAAAAAGGTGAATATGAAAAAATTTGTAATCGTACTGACTGCGTTGCTGGCGATTGTGATAACGGTCTTTGCCAGCTCCTATGTGATTGTGGATGAACTGAAGGATCAGTTGCAGCAGAATCTTGAGGACGTGGCGAACCAGAATGCGCTGGCACTTCACAATAAGATTCATTCCAATTACCTGTTACTGGAAGGACTTTCGGAAACGCTGCATGGGGTGACACCGGAGACAATCGACGAAAAACTGCAGACGTTTGAGATTTTTCTGGACAAATATGATTTAAAGCGTTTTGCATTCTGCTTCCCGGATGGCAGCACGCATTCCACGGACGGAGGAGAAGCGGATCTTTCCTTCCGGGAATTTTTTAAACGCGGAATGGAGGGAAAGGGCACCATCACCGGTGTGCTTGTGGATGCGCTGGAGGAAAGCCACGGCCTGGTCAATGTCATGACGATTCCCATATTTGATGAGAACGGGGAAGTCGAGAGTGTGTTTGGACTGACCTACAATTCACAGAACTTTAATGATGCCCTGCAGATTGAGTGCTTTGAGGGAGAGGGCTACAGTTGTGCAGTTAATGAAGACGGACAGATTATTGTGGCGATGGGAAATGATATCCTGCAATTGTCAGAGAACCTTTTTACTGATGTGCTTGGCGGAGACGAGCGCAATGCAGAGACAATCGATAGCCTGCAAGGGCAGATGAAGCAGAAAGAGGCGGGGGGAGGAACCCTGTACCTTTCGGAGGAAAATTATTACTATTGTACTCCGGTGGAGCTTATGCACGGGGATGTCACCTGGTATATGCTTACCATTGTTCCGTCGGATGTGCTGGGAAACCGGGCTGCGCCGATTCAGAAAAGCCTGTTTATTATGATCTTTTTTGTAGTGGTTTTCATTTTTATTGGTGTTGCTCTGCTTATCATGCTCTCCAGGGAGCAGCAGGCAATGCTGCTTCGTTTTGCATATGAGGACCCGCTTACAAAGGGAGCAAACTATGCGAAGTTCTGCATGAATATGGAGAAAAGACGCAGCAGACAGGGATATCTGGTTGCCATGGATATCACTAACTTTAATAATATAAACATTGCTGCCGGAAAAATAGCGGGTGATGACATGATTAAGAAGGTCTGGCAGATACTGACTGCGGAACTGCAAAACGATGAGATTGCGGGGCATGTGCGGGATGACCTGTTTATTCTGTTCTTACTGGCATCGGATGAAAACGGTCTGGTTAAGAGAATGGAGCAGATTTCCGGACAGATTAATGGTCTGGCAAAGGAGCTTCAGGTACAGGGCATTCATGCCCGGTATGGAATTTTCCGTATGCAGGGAACGGAGGAGCTGGAGGATGCTTACAGCAAAGCCCAGATCGCCAGAGAGTACGTAAGAACCCAGCAGGAGCAGCGCTATGCTTTTTACAATGAAATGGATCATGAGAAACGGCGCCAGGATCAGCAGCTTGAGGAGCGGTTCGAGGAAGCGATTGCACAAGAAGAGTTTGAAGTATGGTATCAGCCGAAGTACAGCGCTGCAGCCGGAGAAGTGGTGGGCAGTGAAGCACTGGTACGGTGGCGGGATAAGGATGGTAGCATGATATCACCCGGAAGGTTCATTCCTCTTTTTGAGCGGAACGGAATGATTGCGAGACTGGATGAATATATGTTTCGGGCGGTCTGCAGACAGCAGGCAAAGTGGCAGGCCAAGGGGCACAGGATATACCCGGTGTCCATCAACTTAAGTCGTGCATCCCTTTACTATGTGGATATCGTAGAGCGCTATCAGGCTATCCTGCAGGAATATAAGCTGGACCCGGCGTGTATCCAGCTTGAGGTGACGGAGAGCGCCATGGAGGGCAAGGCAGATATCCGTTCGCTGCTGGAGCGGTTCCGCAGCATGGGTATTCAGATTCTTATGGATGATTTCGGAACCGGTTATTCTTCCCTTGCCACCTTGAATATGAGGTGCTTTGATACATTAAAGCTCGATAAAAGCCTGATTGACCATATCGGGGATAAGAACGGTGAGACACTTTTGTATTATGTCATTAACATGGGACGGCAACTGGGGCTTCATATCACCGCGGAGGGCGTGGAGAACCAGAAGCAGCTTGAGTATCTGCAGCAGACGAAGTGTGATGACATACAGGGATTTCTTTTTGCCAGACCAATGCCTTCTGTTCAGTTTGAACAATTGCTGTGAATGTGTTAGAATGATTGGAAATAATGCAGAACACAGGAAAGCGAAACGTACAGACGACAGAGGAGGCAGCTTATGAGGGACAAGGAACGATTTATGCAGAAGACAGTGGTTGTGTGGTTTGGAGCACTGCTCTGCTGCGCTTTATGGGGAAGTGCATTTCCCTGTATTAAGATTGGTTACCGGTTATTTGAGATTCCGTCTAAGGATGTGGCGGCACAGATTTTGTTTGCCGGGTGCAGGTTTACGCTGGCAGGTGTACTGGCACTTGCAATCGGAAGTGTGTTAAACCGGCGTGTGCTGTTGCCCCGGAGACAGTCTCTTGGAAAGATAGCAAAGCTTGCGCTGATGCAGACGGTGGCGCAGTATATTTTTTTCTATATAGGACTGGCAAATACCACCGGGGTGAAGGCGTCCATTATTGAAGGGGTGAACGTGTTCATTGCCATTCTGGTAGCCAGTCTTCTCTTTCGGCAGGAAAAGCTTACACTGGCAAAGATTCTGGGCTGTGTCATTGGCTTTGCCGGTGTGGTGCTGGTGAATATTCCCGGTGGAGGCCTGGATTTTGGTTTTTGCTTTACGGGAGAGGGATTTATTTTCCTCTCTACGATTGCCTATGCGTTTTCTTCTGTGTTTCTGAAAAAATATTCCAAAGAGGAGAATCCGGTGCTTTTAAGCGGCTGGCAGTTCGTTGCCGGTGGGATTTTTATGATAATCTGCGGCTTTGCGGCGGGCGGAAGGCTGACAGAGTGGAGTGGTGCAGGTGTGGCGATGCTTATTTACCTGGCATTTATCTCTGCGGTGGCGTATTCCCTGTGGGGAATCCTGCTGAAATATAATCCGGTGTCTAAGGTGGCAGTGTTCGGGTTTATGAATCCGGTGTTTGGCGTGTTACTCTCGGCGGTGCTTTTGGATGAGACAGACAGCATCAGTATTTTATGTCTGATATCGCTGCTGCTGGTCTGTGCCGGAATCTATATTGTAAACCGTAACGATGACAAACTGACAGAATGAGAGGAAAGTATGAGTACAATTGTTACATTGAAAAAGGGAGAAGGACGTACCATCAAGGCGGGCGGCATGTGGATATTTGACAATGAGATTGCGTCCATTGTGGGAACCTTCAAAAACGGGGATATTGTCACGGTTCATGATTTTGACGGCTATCCCATGGGGAAGGGCTTTATTAACCAGAATTCCAGAATCCGGGTACGGCTTATGACAAGAAAGGCGGAGCAGGAGATTGACGAGGCATTTTTGCGGAATCGTGTACAGAATGCCTGGGATTACCGGAAAAAGACGGTGGATACGTCAAGCTGCCGCATCATTTTCGGGGATGCGGATTTCCTGCCGGGACTGGTGGTGGATAAATTCTCGGATGTACTTGTGGTGCAGTGCCTGGCACTCGGAATGGAGCAGTTTAAAATTACAATCATAGATATATTAAAAGATATTCTGGCAGCAGATGGAATCACAATCCGCGGCGTGTATGAGCGCAGTGATGCCAAGGAGCGGGAAAAAGAAGGGATGGAGCGTGTGAAGGGATTCCTGGGGGAGGAATTTGACACGAATGTTCCGATTGTGGAGAATGGCGTAAAGTACATGGTGGACGTGAAGGACGGACAGAAAACCGGTTTCTTCCTGGACCAGAAATATAACCGCCTTGCAATCCAGAAATTATGTGCCGGGGCAAAGGTCTTAGACTGCTTCACCCACACGGGCTCCTTTGCGCTGAATGCAGGAATTGCCGGGGCACAGAGTGTGCTCGGTGTGGACGCATCCGAGTCTGCGGTGCAGAGGGCACAGGAAAATGCCGCATTAAACGGTCTTTCCGACCGGGTACAGTTCCGGTGTGCGGATGTGTTTGAACTGCTTCCGGAGCTTGAGCAGCGCGGGGAGAAGTTTGATGTGGTGATTCTGGACCCGCCCGCTTTCACCAAATCCCGTAATTCCATAAAAAATGCGGTGAAGGGTTATCGGGAGATTAATCTGCGCGGCATGAAGCTGGTGAAGGACGGCGGTTATCTGGCAACCTGCTCCTGCTCGCATTTCATGGATTATGAGCTTTTTACCAAAACCATCGGCCAGGCGGCACAGAATGTGCATAAGCGTCTGCGCCAGGTGGAGTACCGCACCCAGTCACCGGACCATCCGATTCTGTGGGCGGCGGATGAGAGCTATTATCTGAAGTTCTATATCTTCCAGGTTGTGGATGAGAAGTAAGTGCATGAATGTGGCTGAAAAGCTTGATTTTCAAGGGATTGAAGGCATTGGGTGCATGACAGGAAAGCCTCGTAAAGTATCGCAAAATATCGTAATACAGTGGTACAAAGTGGTAAGAAAAGTGGTAAGGCTGAGTGGTAAGCACCTGAAATGTAACGAGTGGTAAG
>JBJEJC010000173.1:0-30139 GCA_051877675.1 Roseburia sp.
AACGGACATAAGGTGGCTATCTGTGAGCAGGTGGAGGACCCGAAGCTGGCAAAGGGACTGGTTAAGCGGGAGGTTATCCGCATTGTGACCCCGGGAACCAATACCGATATCCAGGCACTGGATGAGGGCAAGAACAACTACATTATGTGCGTTGTTTATCTGGCGGATAAATACGGTGTTTCCATCGCGGATGTTTCCACCGGTGACTACTTTGTGACGGAGGTGGACACCGAACGAAAGCTGATTGATGAGATGAACAAATTCAATCCCACGGAAATTATCTGCAATGAAAGCTTTTACATGAGCGGGCTTGACTTTGATGATATGCGTCATCGACTTGGAATTACAATTTCCGCACTGGAATCATGGTATTTTGGGGATGAACTGGCAGAGAATACCTTAAAGGAACATTTTCATGTCAGAAGTCTGGAAGGACTTGGGCTTGCGGATTACGGCTGCGGAGTCATTTCCGCGGGAGCGCTGCTCAAATACCTCTACGAGACACAGAAGAACGGTCTGGAGCATATTTCTGCCATCCATCCGTATTCCACCGGAAAATATATGCTGATTGACAGCTCCTCAAGACGAAATCTGGAGCTGGTGGAGACCATGCGGGAGAAGCAGAAGCGCGGCTCACTCTTATGGGTGCTGGACAAGACAAAAACGGCAATGGGCGCCAGAATGCTGCGCTCCTATGTGGAACAGCCACTGATTGACAAAGCGGAGATTGAACGGAGGCAGGATGCCATTGAGGAGCTCAATGACAATGTCATTACCCGGGAGGAGCTGAGGGAATATTTAAAACCGATTTATGATTTAGAGCGTCTGGTCACCCGCGTCACCTATATGTCGGCAAACCCCAGGGACCTGATTGCATTTAAAAATTCCATTGCCATGCTTCCGCCCATCAAGACCCTTCTTAAGGACTTTCAGGGGGAAATGCTGAAGGGAATCGATCTGGATATGGATGCCCTGGAGGAAATTTATGACCTGATTGACCGGGCAATCAATGATGATCCGCCGATTCTGGTCCGCGACGGAGAAATCATTAAGGATGGCTATCATCCGGATGTGGACAAATTCCGTCAGGCAAAGACAGAGGGCAAAACCTGGCTGGCGGAGCTTGAGACAAAGGAACGGGAAAAAACCGGAATCAAAAATCTCAAAATTAAATACAACAAGGTATTCGGTTACTATCTGGAAGTCACCAATTCCTATAAAAATCTGGTGCCGGATTACTTTACCAGAAAACAGACACTGGCAAATGCAGAACGCTATATTACACCGGAATTAAAGGAACTGGAGGATATGATTCTGGGCGCCGAGGACAAGCTTATCGCATTGGAATACGAGCTGTTCTGCGAGGTGCGTGAAAAAATTGCCGGAGAAGTGGTGCGCATCCAGAAGACCGCTAAGGCAGTGGCAAGACTGGATGTATTTGTCTCCCTTGCAGTGGTAGCAGACCAGAATAATTACTGCCGTCCCCAGATGAACGAAAACGGCGTCATTGACATTAAGGGCGGACGCCATCCGGTGGTGGAAAAAATGATACATAATGAAATGTTCATTGACAATGACACCTACCTGGACAACGGAAATAACCGTATTGCCATTATCACCGGACCTAATATGGCGGGAAAGTCCACCTACATGCGCCAGACTGCCCTGATTGTCCTGATGGCGCAGATTGGAAGCTATGTACCTGCCACCTCGGCAAAGATCGGCATCGTGGATCGCATTTTTACACGCGTAGGAGCCTCGGATGACCTTGCCAGCGGCCAGAGTACCTTTATGGTGGAAATGAATGAGGTGGCAAACATCTTAAGAAACGCCACAAGCAACTCCCTTCTGGTGCTGGATGAAATCGGACGCGGGACCAGTACCTTCGATGGTTTAAGCATTGCCTGGGCAGTGGTAGAGCATATCAGCAATCCCAAGCTGTTGGGGGCGAAAACCCTGTTTGCTACCCATTACCATGAGCTGACCGAGATGGAAGGAAAGCTCAATAATGTGCATAACTACTGCATCGCAGTGAAGGAAAAGGGCGATGACATTGTATTTTTGCGAAAGATTGTAAAAGGCGGCGCAGATAAAAGCTACGGTATTCAGGTGGCAAAGCTGGCCGGCGTACCGGATTCCGTCATTGAGCGTGCAAAGGAGATTGTGGAGGAGCTGATTGCCAATGACATCACCGGTGGTGCCAGAAAGCTGGTGCCGGATTCTTCCTCCTCCCGTAAGAAAAAAGAAAAGCTGGACGAGGTGGATCTTGCGCAGATTTCGCTGTTTGATACGGTAAAGGATGATGCGATTATTGAGGAGCTGCGCAATGTGGATGTGGGCAACATGACGCCTATTGAAGCGCTAAATAAGCTCTACGAACTGCAGAATAAGGTAAAGAACCGTTATATTCCATAGACCCGGAGAAAGGAGACTTTATGCCGGAAATTACATTACTGAGCCAGGAAACCATCGACAAAATTGCAGCCGGTGAAGTGGTGGAGCGTCCCTCCTCCGTGGTGAAGGAGCTGGTGGAGAATGCCATTGACGCAAAAGCCACGGCAGTTACCGTGGAAATCAAAGAGGGCGGCATTTCCTTCATCCGCATCACGGACAATGGCTGCGGCATTCCAAAGGAGCAGGTGCCCATTGCATTTTTGCGGCATTCCACCAGTAAAATCAAAAGCGTAGAGGATCTGATGAACATCCATTCCCTGGGCTTCCGCGGTGAGGCACTTTCCAGTATTGCCGCCGTGTCCCAGGTGGAGCTGATTACCAAACCCGGCAGCGCCCTTACGGGAACCCGGTATGTCATTGAGGGCTCTAAGGAAAAAGAAAATGAGGAAATCGGGGCACCGGACGGAACCACATTTATTGTCCGAAATCTTTTTTACAATGTACCTGCACGTCGGAAATTTTTAAAGACTGCCCAGACAGAAGCCGGATATATCAGTGACCTGATGGAGCATTTAGCCCTGTCCCATCCCGATATTTCCTTCAAATTCATCAACAACGGACAGACAAGAATGCACACCTCCGGCAACTCAAAGGAAAAGGATTTAATCTACCATATCTACGGCAGGGATATCGCGGCATCAATTCTTCCCGTTTCGGTGGAGAATGCTCTGTTTTCTGTTCAGGGATTTCTTGGAAAACCCATTATTTCCAGAGGAAACCGCAATTATGAAAATTATTTCATCAATGGACGTTATATCAAAAGTTCCCTGCTTTCCAAGGCAATCGAGGAGGCATACAAGGGCTTTCTGATGCAGCATCAGTATCCCTTCTGTGTGCTATACCTTACAATGGATACGGCACTTTTAGATGTCAATGTCCATCCTACCAAAATGGAACTCCGTTTTTCCAGCAACGAGGAAATCTACCGCCGGCTGCTTACCATTGTGCGGGATACCTTAAGCCATAAGAATTTTATTCCGGATGTTCCGGTGGAAGAAGAGAAAGCCCCGGTAAAACGTCCGGCTCTGCCCCAGACACCGGAGCCGTTCGAGCGGAGCCGTTTAAATGACATCCGGGCTTCCGTACAAAAGGACAGTCCCTATGAGTTAAAATATCCCAAACGGGATCGTCTTGCCCCCACACCTTCCGTTTCAGCGGAGCCGGAGAGTTCCCGCAAGGTTTTTGCAAGGTTATTATCCGGGGCAGGGAAGCAAGAAACGGTAAAACCGGCAGAAAAGATGCCTGCTCCGTCAGTAGCTGTCATCAGGGAAGAGAACAGTTATGCTGTAGAGCCGCAGGATGTTTCCTATGAGCAGCAGAGCTTAGAGAGTGTCAGCGAACATTTCATGACCAGAGACGGCAGAAAGCGGCACAAGATGATCGGTCAGCTTTTTGATACCTACTGGCTGATTGAATACGAAGATAAGCTCTTTATCATTGACCAGCATGCCGCCCACGAAAAGGTACTCTATGAGCGCACCATGAAGAAGCTGAAGGAGCAGAGCTTTACCTCCCAGAACTTAAGTCCACCCATCATTCTTTCCCTCAATGCGGAGGAAGTTCTGGTGCTGGAGAAATATCAGGAGCAGATTTCCGCCTTCGGCTACGCAATTGAGCCTTTCGGTGGAAAAGAATATGCAATTACAGCAATTCCGGCGGATTTCACCGGAATCGATATGCGGGCAATGTTCATTGAGATGCTGGATGATTTTTCCAATATCAGCGGAAAGGATGCCCCCAATGTCATTCTGGAAAAGGTGGCGTCCATGTCCTGCAAGGCAGCCATCAAAGGAAACCAGCACATCAGCCGTCCGGAGATGGAAGAACTGGTAGATGCCCTTCTGGAGCTGGAAAATCCATATAATTGTCCCCATGGAAGACCTACCATCATTTCCATGAGTAAATACGAGATTGAAAAGAAGTTTAAACGGATTGTTTAACGGCGGGAGGTACTATGACAGAAAAACCAATGGTGATTCTCACCGGTCCTACAGCGGTGGGAAAAACGGCGCTTTCCATCCGGCTGGCACAGCAGATTGGCGGAGCCATTATCTCCGCGGACTCCATGCAGGTTTACCGCCATATGGATATCGGCTCTGCAAAGATACGGCAGTCAGAGATGCAGGGTATTCCCCATTACCTGATAGATGCTTTGGAGCCGGATGAGGATTTCCATGTGGTCCGGTTCGTGGAGCTGGCAAAGGCAGCATTGGAAGAGATTTATCGCAATGGACAGATTCCCATTGTAACAGGCGGAACAGGTTTTTATATCCAGGCATTGCTCTACGATATTGATTTCAGTGAGCAGGAATGTGACACGGAATACCGCAGAAAACTGGAGGCTCTGGCTGCAGAAAAAGGAGCTGCTTATCTGCATGAGATGCTGCGTCAGGCAGACCCTGCCTCTGCGGAGGCAATTCATACCAACAATGTGAAGCGCACCATACGCGCCCTGGAATTTTACCATCTGTCCGGTGAGAAAATATCGGAGCACAACGAGGAGGAACGCCGGAAAACCTCTCCTTACAATTTTGCCTATTTCGTTCTGAATGATGAGCGCAGCCGCTTATATGCACGTATCGAGAAGCGCGTGGACGAAATGCTGGATGAGGGGCTTGTGGCGGAGGTTTCCCGTCTGCGGGAAATGGGATTGACCCGGGAAATGGTTTCCATGCAGGGGCTGGGCTATAAGGAGATTCTTTCCTACCTTGAGGGCGAGATTTCGCTGGAACGTGCCGTTTACCTCATCAAACGGGACACCAGACATTTTGCCAAACGACAGCTCACGTGGTTTCGCAGGGAACGGGATGTCATCTGGCTGGATAAAGACCGGTATGCATATCAGGAGGACGCCATCCTTTCGGATATGCTTGCCATTTTAAAAGAGAAACACATCGTAAGAGAGGAATGGAAACAGGAATGAATGAAACAATGATACGACAGTATGAAGCTCTGGGCATTTCCAGAGAAGTATATGAGTTCGGAGCCGGAATAGAGGAGAGCTTAAAGGAACGTTTTGCTGAAATTGACCGCAGGGCAGAGTTCAATCAGATGAAGGTCATCAAGGCCATGCAGGATAACCGGGTCTCTGCGGAATGCTTTAATATCAGTTCCGGGTATGGATATAATGATCTGGGAAGAGATACCCTGGAGAAGGTGTATGCCTCCTGCTTCCACGGGGAAGATGCCCTGGTGCGTCCCCAGATTACCTGCGGTACCCATGCGCTGGCACTGGCTTTAATGTCAAATTTACGTCCCGGCGATGAGCTTCTTTCCCCGGTGGGAAAACCCTATGACACCTTAGAGGAGGTCATCGGAATTCGCCCTTCCAAAGGCTCTCTGGCAGAGTACGGCGTTACCTACCGCCAGGTAGATTTGCTTC
This sequence comes from Roseburia sp., assembly GCA_051877675.1. GTDB lineage: Bacteria > Bacillota > Clostridia > Lachnospirales > Lachnospiraceae > Roseburia. Next base: position 5,837 of record JBJEJC010000173.1, read on the forward strand.
CGGACGGAAACTTCGACTACGAAGGCATCCGAAAAGCCATTCATGCAAAGACCAGGCTTGTTACCATCCAGCGTTCCAAGGGCTATCAGACAAGACCCACTCTTTCCGTGGATCGGATTGGTGAGCTGGTTTCCTTTATCAAAGGAATCAAACCCGATGTCATCTGCATGGTGGACAACTGCTACGGCGAATTTGTGGAGGAACGGGAGCCCTTAGAAGTCGGAGCGGATATGATTGTCGGTTCCCTCATTAAGAATCCGGGGGGCGGACTTGCCCCCATCGGCGGCTACATCGTAGGAAAAAAGGAATGTGTGGAGAATGCTGCCTATCGTCTGACCTCCCCGGGACTCGGCAAGGAGGTCGGCGCTTCCTTAGGTGTCATCCAGTCCTTCTATCAGGGATTGTTCTTAAGTCCCACTGTGGTCAGCGGTGCGTTAAAGGGTGCGATTTTTGCTGCCAATATCTATGAAAAGCTGGGATTTTCCGTGATTCCAAACGGCACGGAAAGCCGCCATGACATTATCCAGGCAGTGTCCTTTGGAAATCCGGATGCACTGATTGCTTTCTGTGAGGGAATCCAGGCTGCAGCACCGGTAGACAGCTACGTGACACCGGAACCGTGGGCAATGCCGGGATATGACAGCGACGTCATCATGGCAGCGGGAGCCTTTGTGCAGGGCTCCTCCATTGAGCTTTCAGCAGACGGTCCCTTAAAGCCGCCCTATGCGGTCTATTTTCAGGGCGGACTGACCTGGTATCACGCAAAGCTGGGCATATTGAAATCTTTACAAAAACTTAAAGAACGCAATCTTGTTAATATTGCCCCACTGTGATAAAATAGAGCGTAAGTATTTCAACTGCTTGGTTGACATAATGAATACTTCCAGGGAGAGAGCGCCAATGGCGAGAAAGGAAGTGGCCATGAGTCAACATTTAACCGTAAAAGAATTACCGGCTTCCGAAAAACCCTACGAAAAGTTTCTGAAGGAGGGAGCACAGGCCTTGAGCGATGCGGAGCTTCTTGCCGTCATCATCAAATCCGGCACTGTGGGTATGCAGGCTGTGGAGGTTGCCCGCAATTTCTTAAGCCAGGGAGATCAGAATCTTTTAAACCTCTATGAGATTCCCTTTGGGGAACTGGTAAAGCTCAAGGGAATCGGGACGGTAAAAGCAATCCAGCTCAAGTGTGTTGCCGAGCTGTCAAAGCGAATTGCCAGAACCTCGTACCATAAGCAGGTACGGCTGGGGGATGCTAAGAGCATTGCCTGCTATTATATGGAGCAGCTACGCCACGAAAAGCAGGAACGGCTCGTGGTCTGTATGTTTGATTCCAAATGCAGGCTGATGGGGGACTGTACTGTTTCCGTCGGAACCGCGAATGCCTCTATTGTTTCTCCGCGGGAAGTATTTCTGGCAGCATTGCAGCACAAGGCAGTGCACATTATTCTGGTGCACAATCATCCCAGCGGAGTGCCGATGCCTTCCGGAGAGGACGATCTGGTAACGGAGCGTATCCATTCATTGGGGCAGCTTCTGGATATCCCTCTTTCGGATCATATCATCATCGGGGACGGGTGTTACTACAGCTACCGGGAGAGTGGAAAAATTACGGAAAGAAAAGGATAAAGGGAGAGAACTATGACGAATAATGTATACGGTATCGATCTTGGAACCTGCAATATGAAGATCTACTGCAAAGCATCAAATAAGATACTCAACGAAAAGAATACGATTGCGCTGATGAACAAGGATCAGATTTATGCCTATGGCGATCAGGCATATGCCATGTATGAGAAGGCTCCGGAGGCGATTCATGTTACGTTCCCGGTGGTGAGCGGTGTCATTGCCGATTTCAATAATTTACAGACCATGCTTCAGACTTATCTGGAAAAACACGCAAAGGGAAAGCTCAAAGGTGCAGAATTCATCGTTGCAGTTCCGACTGACATTACAGAGGTGGAGAAAAAAGCATTTTTTGATATGTTCTACCGCAGTAAATCCTTAAAGCCCAAGAGTGTTCTTCTCTGTGAAAAGCCCATCGCAGATGCCGTGGGATTAGGGCTGGATGTCAACGAACCGACCGGTATCATGATTGTGGATATGGGGGCGGATACCACAGAGATTTCTGTTATTTCCCTGGGAGGGCTTGTGTTAAGCGACCTTCTGCATTTTGGTGGTAACAAGATTGATGAATCCATCATCACCTATGTAAAGCGCAATTTTAATCTGGTCATCGGACAGAAGACTGCCCAGTCTTTAAAGGAGACATTAGGCTCCGGCATTCCGGGCAATACCGACACCATGGTCATTGTGGGACGGGATGTGGTAAGCGGTCTTCCCATTGAGATGGAGCTTTCCGGAGAGGTGGTATACGAAGCAATCAAGGATCATCTGAACAGTATTTGCAACTCCATTAAGATGATTCTGGAAAAAACACCGCCGGAGCTGGCAAAGGATATCATCCACTCCGGTATTTACATTACGGGAGGAAGTGCCAAAATCAACAACTTAAATGTTCTTTTCCGCCAGATTACAGGAATTGAAATCAATACCTGCGAGAACCCGGAGGAGTGCGTTGTGCGCGGTCTGGTGAAGATTGTCTCGGACAATAAATATAAGCATTTAGCATTCAGCATGAAAAGCAAGATTTTGATTTAGAGGAAATTATGAAACGGAAACCCAAATTTGTTCTGCCAACCAAATACATACTGCTGATTATGACTCTCATCTGTGTGGTGGGAATTCTGGTGAGCTTTACGTTAAATATCTCCGGTGGTCCCTTAAACACTGTTGCGGGCTATCTTTTTGCGCCCATGCAGCGGGGCATCAACAATGTGGGAAGCTGGATGTCAGACAAGGCGGACAACCTGAAGGAATTAAGCGATGTCATGGCTGAGAATGAGGAGTTGCGCCGACAGGTGGATGATCTGACCACACAGTTAAATACCATCCGGTTAGAGCAGTACGAGCTGGAGAATCTAAGGGAGCTTCTGGCGCTGGATCAGAAATATCCCAGCTTTGAGAAGGTTGCGGCAAATGTCATCGGACAGAACGGCGGAAACTGGTTTTCCAGCTTTATCATTGACAAGGGTTCCAGGGACGGGATAGAAGTGGATATGAATGTGATTTCCGGCAGCGGACTGGTAGGGATCATTACCGACGTCGGACCCAACTATTCCATTGTCACTTCCATCATAAACGATACCAGCAGTGTGGGCGGTATGGTCACCACCACCTCCGACAACCTGATTGTAAATGGCAGCCTTCAGTTAATGAATGAGCGTATGGTCATAGAGTTTTCCAATCTGAACGACAGTGATGACGAGGTAGAGGTCGGTGACCCGGTGGTTACCTCCTATGTTTCCGATTTATACCAGCAGGGTATTGTAATCGGCTATATCGACAGCCTTAAAAAGGATTCCAATAATCTGACAAAATCCGGCACCATCACACCTGCCGTGGATTTTGAGCATATTGAAGAGGTGCTGGTAATCTTAAACAAAAAGCAGTCGGTAGAGGAATAGCATATGCGAAGAAAAATTACCGTTTTTTTAATAATTTATGTCTGTTATTTGCTGCAGACCTCCGTATTTCCGGCATTTTCCTTTGCATCTATCACACCTAATCTTCTGATTGTTGTAGTTGCGTCTTTCGGATTCATGCGAGGCAGGAAGGAGGGGCTTTTCATCGGCTTTTTCTGCGGACTTTTGCTGGATGTTTTCGGAGGAGGCGTGCTGGGCTTTTATGCCCTGCTTTATATGTATATTGGGTATCTGAACGGATTATTCCGCAAGGCATTTTATCCGGAGGATATCAAGCTGCCCATGGCACTGATTGCGGTGAGTGACCTGGCAACGAATCTCTTGATTTACTTTTTTATGTTCCTGTTCCGCAACCGTTTTTCTTTTGATTACTATTTTCTGCACATCATCGTGCCGGAGCTGGTCTATACCATGCTGGCAACGATTTTCCTTTATTTTATCATTTTAAAGATTAACCAGCGGCTGGAAGCAATTGAAAAAAGGAGTGCAAGCAAGTTTGTTTGAAAATATAAAAGAGGCTGTCCGCCTGTTCTTTAAATCCCGTCTGACCGTGGCAGGTATACTGATGACCATACTTTTTGGCATTGTATTATGGCGTATGTTTTCCCTGCAGATTGTAAACGGTGAGGAATATCAGAATAATTACACCTTAAAAATTGTAAAAGAGCGTACCCTAAACAGCACCCGTGGCAATATCTATGACCGCAACGGGAATCTTCTGGCTTACAATGAACTGGCATATTCCATCACCATTGAGGACAACGGTTCCTACGCAAATGATAATGCCAAGAATCTTGCCCTGAATTCCGAAATTGCCCAGATTATTACGGCGCTGGAGGCAAATGGGGATTCCATCACCAATGATTTTCGTATTGATATGGAGGCAAACGGAGACTACCGTTTTAATGTCAAAGAAGGAAACACTGCCTGGAAGCGTTTCCTTGCGGATGTGTACGGCGAAACCTCGTATAACGATCTTGGCTACAACAAAAAACTTGGCTATGATACCTCTGTGGCAACAGAGGATCAGATTATGGAGTACCTTTCCCATAAACTCTATGGGATTGATGAGGAACTCTATGATCCCGTCATGACATACAAGATTACCGTGATTCGTTTTGCCATGGCACAGAATGCTTACCAGAAATACATTTCCACCACCATTGCCACCAATGTGTCGGAGGAATCTGTCACCTATATCAGTGAGCATTCCAGCGAACTGCAGGGAGTGGAGGTGGTGGACGATACCGTCCGCCGTTATAACGACAGTGTTTATTTTTCCTCGATTCTCGGCTATACCGGAAAAATCTCTGCGGAGGATTACGAGAAGCTGTCCCAGACGGATGACAGCTATACGCTGAATGATGTGGTGGGAAAAGTTGGCATAGAGCAGTACATGGATTCCACCCTGAAGGGAACCAAGGGCTATGAAAAGCTGTATGTAGACTATCTCGGCAAGGCAATCGAGATTATTGAGCGAGAGGAGCCGGAAGCAGGAAATGATGTATATCTTTCCATCGACCGGGATCTCCAGATTGTGGCATATGATCTGTTGGAGCAGGAGATTGCCGGTATTGTATACAGCAATATTGAAAATTCCAAATCCGACATCAATATTCCGATTACAGATGTCTACTTTGCACTGATCAACAACAATGTCATCGATATCGATGCATTTTCCGATGCAGATGCTTCCGCAGCCGAACAGGAGGTTCAGGCGGTCTTTACAGCAAGACAGAGCGCAGTTGCGGAGGAAATGCGGACAGAGCTTATGGGAGCGGACGCACTGGATTTTGCGGATATGAATGAGGAATTTCAGGATTATATCACCTATATTATAGATCAGTTAAAAAGTGCCGGGATTCTCGTGACCGATAACATTGATACGACAGACGAAATCTACCAGCAGTGGCGGGAGGGGTCAATCAGCCCACAGGACTATCTAAACTATGCCATTGCCAAAGGATGGATTGATATCACCCGGTTCACCTTAGAAGAAAAATATTCGGATTCCGTGGAAATCTACGAAAGTCTCTGCAGCTACATCATGGATGAGATTACCACCCAGAACGGCTATTCCAAAATCACCTACCAGTATCTTGTAGCTGCCGGCAGTGTTACCGGAAAACAGCTCTGCATGATTCTGTTTGACCAGGGGGTGCTTGCCTATAACGAGGAGGATGTTACTGCATTAAGCAACGGCTCCCTGTCCGCCTTAAATTTCATGAAGGACAAAATCAAGAATCTGGAGATTACCCCCGCACAGCTTGCCCTGGACCCCTGCTCCGGCTCCTGCGTAATTACAGACGTAAATACCGGTGAACTGCTGGCTCTGGTAAGCTATCCCGGTTACGATAACAACCGGCTGGCAAATTCGGTTGACGCGGAATATTTTGCCAGTCTTCAGGTAGATAAATCTCTGCCCCAGTATAACTATGCGACACAGCAGGCAACGGCGCCGGGTTCCACCTTTAAAATGGTTTCCGCCACAGCAGGGCTGGCAGAGGGGGTCATCACCTTAGACGAGACCATTCAGGACAAGGGGCAGTATGAGAACGTCGATAATAAGCCAAAATGCTGGATTTTCCCGAACAGTACCCATGGCTCCATCAATGTTTCGGAGGCTCTTCGGGATTCCTGTAACTATTTCTTTTATGAGGTAGGATACCGGCTCAGTACGAACAATTATCTGCTTCCCTATGATGATGCACTTGGTATTTCCAAGCTCCAGCAGTATGCAACCCTCTATGGTCTGAATGAATCCACCGGCATCGAGATTGAGGAAACCATCCAGTCACAGATGGCAGACTCTTTCCCTGTCATGGCAGCAATCGGACAGAGTAATAACAACTATACCACCGTTCAGTTGGGGCGTTATGTGACAGCAGTGGCAAACAGCGGCACCGTATATAATTATACCCTGTTAAACCGGGTAGAGGATTCCGAAGGCAATGTTCTGCAGACCTTTCAGCCGCAGGTGCGCAATACGATTGATGTATTAAATCAGAGCGAGTGGGATGCTATTCATTCCGGTATGCGCATGGTGGTGGAGGAGCTTTCTTCCTTTGATGATTTTCCGGTTGTGGTGGCAGGTAAGACCGGAACCGCACAGCAGGATTTACGGCGGGCAAACCACGCTTTATTTGTAAGCTATGCCCCCTATGATAAGCCCGAGATTTCCGTTGCCACCCGTATTGCCTACGGTTATACCTCCCACAATGCGGCTGAATACGCCAAAAACGTATATGCCTATTACTTCCATGTGGAGGATGAAGAAGAACTGTTAAACGGACAGGCAGAGGATGTAAATTCCGGCTCCAACAGCGTTACCGACTAAAAGCGGTATCGCAAAACGTTTTTTAAACGGGACAGAAAGGATAATACCGTGCAGCCCTGTGCAGCCGGTTTATCATATAAATCAATAGGAGGTCTTTCACAAAATGGGTGAAGTCATTACTTTTACCTCAGGAAAAGGCGGCGTGGGCAAGACCACAACAACAGCCAACGTCGGCGTGGGACTTTCACTATTCGATAAAAAAGTGGTATTGGTAGACACCGATATCGGTTTGAGGAACCTGGATGTTGTGATGGGATTGGAGAACCGGATTCTTTACAATCTGGTCGATATTCTGAAAGGGAAATGCCGGATGCGTCAGGCGTTAATCCGGGACAAAAGGTATCCCAATCTTTCCATGATTCCCTCCCCCTGTGTCAAGGAACGGGAAACACTGGATTTGGAGCAGATGAAGGTATTGCTGGCAAGCCTTAAAGAGGAGTTCGATTACATATTAATCGACAGTCCGGCAGGCATCGACCAGGGCTTTTACCTGTCCCTCTGTGACACGGACCGGGCCGTAGTGGTAACAACACCTCAGATTACGGCAATTCACGACGCGGACCGGGTACTGCAGCTTATCCGGCGCGAAAAGATAAAAGAGGTAAATCTCATTATAAACAGCTACCGGCGTAATATGGTCAAAAACGGAGATATGCTGGATGTGGCGGATATTTCAGAACTGCTGGATACGGAGCTGATTGGTGTGGTTCCCGAAGATCCTCAGATCGTAATTGCCCAGAACCATGGCACACCGGTGATTGGTCAGCATACCCCCTCCGAAAAATATTTTCTTCAGATTGCAAAGCGGATTCTGGGCGAAGATGTTCCCATCGCAGAGCAGAAGAAGCGGCAGAAGCTTTTTACCGGATTTTTTATCCGGAAAAATTCCGGGGAAATCTGCCAGAGCGGAGGCGAGAAATGAAGCATCATTCCAGAACGGTTGCGAAAGAACGGCTCCGCCTGATGATGGATGCAGAGAAGAACAAGCTGGATGAAGATACCCTGTGGCAGATTCGCGCAGAGATTGGCTCTGTCATCACAAAATATGTCAATGTTGACCCGGAAAATGTAGAAGTTAAGGTTTTGCTGAAAGATTACGCAAAAAGAGGTTGAAATGCTGAAACAATATAAACTAAAGAATTACAAGTTCACACTGATATGTCTGGTTGCTGCACTGACGATCATCGGAATCCTCCTGATCGGCAGTGCCCAGCCTTCCGTGCAGAAAAAGCAGCTTCTGGGTTTTGTCGCGGGACTGGTCATCATGCTGATTGTCTCCCTGATTGATTATTCCTTTATCCTGAAATTTTCCTGGCTGATCTATCTGTTTATGATTGGTATTCTGGTGGCGGTAAAGGTTGCCGGCTCCGATTCCGGCGGCGCCCAGCGGTGGTTTGAGATTGGCGGCTTCCGGTTTCAGCCTTCGGAGCTTGCCAAGATTCTATTAATCCTGTTTTTTGCATATTATTTTATGAAATATGAGGAAAAGATTAACAGCCCCAGGGTTCTTTTGTTTTCCTTTGTCCTGGCGGCGGTTCCGTTATTGCTTATTTTAAAGCAGCCGGACCTGTCAACCACAATTGTAACGGCGTTGATTTTCGTTGCCATTCTGTTTGTTGCAGGAATCAGCTACAAACTGGTCGTCGGAGTTCTTGCGGTCAGCATTCCCACTTTTCTGGTGATGATGTCTCTGATTATCCAGGGTAATTTTCCACTGCTTCAGGGCTTTCAGAGCAACCGGATTATGGCATGGCTTTACCCGGATGATTATCCGGATCTTGCCTACCAGCAGCAGAACTCCATTATGGCAATCGGTTCCGGCCAGCTTTGGGGAAAAGGGCTGAATAACACGGATGTAACCTCCGTTAAAAATGGTAACTTTATTTTGGAATCACAGACGGATTTTATCTTTGCCGTGGCGGGAGAAGAACTTGGATTTATCGGGACAGCAGCAATCATTCTCCTCTTGCTTTTCATCACAATTGAGTGTATATTAATTGCTAGAAAAGCGAAAGACATGGCAGGCAGACTCATCTGCTGTGGTATGGCTGCATTAATTGGATTTCAGAGCCTCATCAATATCGGCGTGGCAAGCGGTCTGTTGCCCAACACAGGACTTCCACTTCCCTTTGTCAGCTACGGTCTGACATCCTTAATGTCATTATATATCGGCGTAGGTCTCGTATTAAACGTCGGACTTCAGCCCAAAAAATATTAGGGGGTAAACCATGAACATTGGATTAATCGCACATGACTCAAAGAAAAAGCTGATGCAGAATTTCTGTATCGCATACCGTGGAATTCTCTGTAAAAACGAACTTTTCGCAACAGGTACCACCGGAAGACTGATTGAGGAGGTTACAAACTTAAGCATTCACAAATATCTTGCCGGACATTTAGGTGGTGCACAGCAGTTGGGCGCACAGATTGAGCACAACGAGATCGATCTTGTCATTTTCCTGCGTGACCCGCTGTCACCGAAATCCCATGAACCGGATGTAAATAACGTAGTGAAAATCTGCGATACCCACAATATCCCGCTGGCAACAAATCTTGCCACAGCGGAGTTGCTGATTAAATCATTGGACAGAGGAGATTTAGAGTGGCGTGAGATGTACAAATAACCACAGGAGCACAAATAACCGGCATATCTGCACTGTAAGGAACTGTCAACAGTTCCCTCTGCATTTACGCCGGTTAATCTGTATTTTATCCGTTTTATGCATTCTGTTTGCCGCAGGCTGCGGTACCGCAAGCGACCTGACCTTAAACAATCCCTACGATGTATACCGTTCTACCGCAGCAACCGGCATGGCAGACACCGCAAACGCCGGGGACATCTCCTATTTCAGCAGAAATCTCTGCATACTGGAAAGCGGTCTTGACATCGGGACAGACTCCGTACATTCGGAAGTGGCAGTGGGAGCGGGGACCTTTAATACCGCCACAGGAGAGGTAGTCTATGCCCAGAATATCTACTCCAAGCTATATCCCGCCAGTACCACAAAGATACTGACGGCGTATCTTGTGTTGAAATATACGGATAACCTGGATGACTTTGTGACAGTCAGTGAACATGCGGTAGACCAGGCGGAGGACTCTTCTGTCTGCAACCTTGCCGCCGGAGATGTTATCACCGTAAGAGAGCTTCTTTATGGGCTGCTGCTGCGCAGCGGAAACGATGCCGCAGTGGCACTGGCCGAATATGTTTCCGGAAGCGATGAGGCATTTGCGGAACTTATGAATCAGGAGGCACGTTCCTTAGGCGCCACCCAGTCCCATTTTGTCAACCCGAATGGTCTGCCGGACGACAATCATTATACCTCCGTTTATGACCTGTATCTGATTGCCAATGCCGCCTTTTCGAACGATACCTTTCGTGAAATCGTTCATACGGCCTCCCATGAGGCAGTTTATTCGGATGCACAGGGGAATGCGGTAAACCGTACCTGGACCAACAGCAACCGTTATCTTACCGGGGATGTGGAAACCCCGGAGGGCTTTACTATAATCGGCGGAAAGACCGGCACCACCGGGGAAGCCGGTTACTGTCTGGTGCTGTATTCCACAAATACAGCCGGAGACCCGATTATTTCCATTGTTCTTAAGGCAGACTGCCGTTCCAACCTTTATCTGCTCATGAGTGAAATGCTGGCAGGATTTGCGAATTAAAGGTTGTGTTTTATGCAAATGTATACTATAATTAAATCATATTAAAACTGTTTTTATTCATATTAGCCAAAACGGTTTTTATGAAGAACAGGAGTGCCAGGAGGAGATGCCCATGATAGAGATTATTGCAGGCGAAAAAGGAAAAGGCAAGACCAAGGAGTTGTTAAACAAAGTAAATGACTCCATAGCTTCCGCATCTGGAAATATCGTTTATCTTGACAAGAGCGGCAAGCATATGTACGAACTGAACAACAAAGTGCGTTTAATTAATGTTACCGATTACCCCATTGACAATTGTGACGAATTCTTAGGATTTATCAACGGCATCATATCTCAGGATCATGACCTGGAACAGATGTATCTGGACAGTTTCTTAACCATCGCATCCGTAGAGACTGACGATGAGATCTGTCACGCCATCCAGAAGCTGGATATTATCAGTGAAAAGTACAATGTAAAATTTGTTCTCAGTGTATCCAGAGATGAAGCACTTCTTCCGGAATGCGCAAAGGCGAAGATTATCATCTCTTTATAAGACTTATCGACGGATTATATTGCCGCAGACCCCTGTTTCCTGTCGGAAACGGTTCTGCGGCATTTTTTCTTTCTATGAAACCTTACAGCTTCTGCCGTATGCCTGAGAAACTTCCTCTATTCCTGACCGACAGCACGGATTCTTCCAAAAAGGCTGATAAGATATAAGCCCCCGATTCCCACAACTGCATAGATAATACGGGACAGCCAGGACATATCGCCAAAGAGAAATGCAACCAGGTCAAAGCGGAAGAATCCTATCAGCCCCCAGTTGATTGCGCCGATGATCACAAGCGTCAGCAGTGTGTAATCAATCCAGTTTGTATTCATAGTTTGCCTCCTTTAATTAACAAGCTTTTCCCCTAGTATCTCACCCGGAGCCTATTCTATGCATTATAAAAAGAATTTTTGGAAAAGTTGTTTTCCGGAACAGAAAATGGTAGAATAGAAATGTTGAATCTTTTAAGAGGTGAAGAAACTTTTGGCAAAGAATGAAAAAGTCGTAAAATATAAAAAACCTTTTCATCTGAATATCGGAGTTGTCATATTTATCTTTATTTTCATTTATCTGGTATTCAATGTCTTTTCCTATCTGACCACAACACATATTTCCGTCTATGAGGTGGGGCAGGGGACCATGGCTTCCAACAACATATACAACGGACTGATTCTCCGGGATGAAACCATTTATTATTCCGATTATTCCGGTGCCTTCAATTACTACGTAAAAGAGGCGTCCAGAGTCAGCTATGGCAATCTTGTGTGCTCTGTGGACGAAAATGGAGATGTTGCTGCAAAGATTAATGAGGCAAATCAGAATGGCGGTTCCATTGATAACGAGCATCTGGAGCAGATTAAAGACAGTATTTCTGCATTTCAGGCCGCCTACAGTCCGCAGGAATTCTATAACGTCTATTCCTTCAAGGAAGATCTGGATTCCACGCTGAATGAGGTGTTAAGTCTGGGGGCGCTGCATGACATTTCAGACTACGCAGCCAACGCTGCAAACCAGAATACGTTTCATACAATTTCAGCAGATGCTGCCGGAATTGTGGTGTTTTACACCGATGGGCTCGAACAGGTTACAACAGACAGTTTTACCGCAGATATGTTTGACGAAACTGCTTATAAAAAATCGAACCTGAAAAGCCTTTCCTCTGTGGAAAAGGGACAGCCCCTGTACAAGCTGATTGACAGCGAGGAATGGAATATTGTCTTTCCTATCAGTGAGGCTCTGTCCGGGAAGCTGGCAGGGGATGAAGTCATTGAAATCCGCTTTGTAAAGGACAATAAAAAGATTTATGCAAATTATGTTCTTTCCCAGAAGAACGGGCAGTATTACCTGATTTTGTCCCTGCGCAGCTCCATGGTACGCTACGCAAAAGACCGCTACGTGGAAGTGGAGCTTTTGCTTTCCGAGGAGACCGGGCTGAAAATTCCGAATTCTTCGATTACGGAAAAAGAATTTTTTACCATTCCAACCGGCTATTTCATGCAGGGAGGAGACAGCAGTGCCAGAGGACTTCTAATCGAACACACGGATGAAAACGGTTCCAGCTCTGCGGAGTTTATTACTCCCACCATTTACTATGAAAATGAGAACTATTGCTATGTGGACAGTGAAGATGTGACGGCAGGGGAAGTAATCATCAAGTCAGATTCCAATGACCGTTACATCATCGGAAGTGAAACCGCGGCACTGCAGGGAGTCTATAATATCAATAAGGGTTATGCGGTATTCAAGCAGATTGATCTTCTCTATCAGAGTGAGGAATACTCCATTGTAAAAACCGGAACCCAGTATGGAATCTCACTTTACGATCACATTGCACTGGATGCTTCCAAGGTAAAAGAAAATGAATTATTAAAATAGACAGGAGGACACTATGTTAAAGGAAAATCTTTCCATTGTGGAACAAAATATTGAAAAGGCATGTCAGAAGGCGGGCAGAAGCCGGGACGAGGTGACATTGATTGCCGTAAGCAAGACAAAGCCGGTAGAGATGCTGCAGGAAATTTACGATGCGGGCATCCGGGACTTTGGAGAGAATAAGGTGCAGGAGCTATGCGGCAAAATGGAGCAGCTTCCCGCAGATATCAAATGGCATATGATTGGTCATCTCCAACGCAATAAGGTGAAATATATTGCAGGTCATACGGAGCTGATCCATTCGGTGGATACCTACCGTCTGGCAGAAGAAATCAATATCCAGGCGAAGAAGAAGAACATTGTCATTCCTATTCTGGTTGAGGTGAATATTGCCGGAGAAGAGAGCAAATTCGGCACCTCTGCGGAAGATGCCATATTGCTGGTGGAAGATATTTCCCATCTCGAAAATGTGCGGATTAAAGGACTGATGACCATTGCTCCCAATGTGGAGAATCCGGAAGACAACCGTCTGTATTTCCGAAAAATAAAGCAATTATCTGTTGACATAAGAAATAAAAACATAGATAATGTATCTATGGAAATTTTGTCTATGGGAATGACAGGAGATTACATGGTTGCCATTGAAGAGGGTGCCACCATGGTACGTGTGGGCACCGGCATTTTTGGCGAAAGAAATTACAACAAGTAAAGGGAATGAGTTCAATGGGTGTACTTGACAAATTTTTAAATATTATGCGTTTGAATCCGGATGATGATGACGACGATTTTTATGATGATGATTACTACGATGATGATTACGAAGATGAACCGGTAAAGAAGTCCTCCTTCCGCAAGGAAAAGAAGAAGGAAGACGACTTTGACGACAATTATGCTGAGCGTTCTGAGAGAGAAAAAGCGGTGAAAACAGCTCCGAAGGTAACTCCGATTCGTCCTGCAAAGAAGGCTTCCGGTGGTTCCGGTATGGAGGTATGTGTCATTAAGCCAACCTCTGTGGAGGATGCCAGAGAAATTACGGAAACTTTGCTCGGCAACCGCACCGTAGTTTTAAACGTAGAGGGATTGAATGTGGATATTGCGCAGCGTATTATCGATTTCACCTCCGGTTCCTGCTTCGCAATCAGCGGTAATCTGCAGAAGATTTCCAATTACATATTTATTATTACACCTGCATCGGTAGATATTTCCGGAGACTTCTTAAGTCTGGTGGATACATTTGAGCCAAAGGGGACTCACACCGAGTTTTAGCCATGAATGAAGAAGAACTTTGTAAAAAAAGACTGATTGATTTATCCAGACAGGCGAATCGTAAGGGAATCGTTTTATTCAGCGATTTCCTTAATTTGAATGAACTGAATATATACCACCAGTGCGAGAAGCTCTTTGAGACCAAGACAGAGAGCTTCGGCGGGGTGCCCTATGCAGAGCGTCAGATAATAGCATTTATTCCTGATGCTCTTTATTATGATTGGGATTTTCCCATAGCAGCTATTCAAATTGTGCCAGCCTATCCCAAATTTGCGGAAACTCTGGGACATCGGGATATTCTTGGCGCCATAATGCAGCTTGGTGTGGACCGTTCCAAACTGGGGGATATCCTAATCAGTGAAAAAGGCTATTTTTTCTTTTGCGAAGAAACGATGGCGGATTATTTTATCGAACACCTGGAACAGGTGCGCCACACAGTTGTAAAGTTATGCCGGGTGGATGCCTCCGAGCTGCAGATTGCACAGGAATTTGTAGAAAAAGAGGGCATCGTAACTTCAAATCGTTTGGACTCCGTACTCGCCTGTGTACACAAGCTTTCCAGAAGCCAGGCACTGGAACTCATCCGCACCGAAAAGGTATTTGTGAACGGGAAATCCTCAATAAGCAGTACCTATATGTGCAAACCGGGAGATGTAATTTCTCTCCGCGGATACGGAAGATTTATTTTCGGCTCTGAATCCGGCACCACCGGGAAAGGGCGCATAAAAATTAAATTTCAATTATATAAAAATTAGAGGAGACACTTATGGCAAGAAGCATACCTGTAACTACAAACGGACAACTGAGTTATCATATTGAACTGACGGATTCTTTTGCACGTCTGCCGGAATTACTTACCGGGCTTGGCTATGGAAACGAACGAAAGCTGTGCATCGTCACTGATTCCAATGTGGCGCCATTATATGCCAAGGATGTGACCGCTGCATTGCAGACCACATATCCCAATGTATTTCTCCATGTGTTTGAAGCGGGAGAGGCCAATAAAAATCTTGCCACAGTAGAAGGGCTGTATGAATATTTGATCCAAAACCATTTTGACCGCAGTGATGTTCTCGTAGCACTGGGGGGTGGCGTGGTAGGTGACCTTACCGGATTCACTGCCGCGACCTATCTGCGTGGCGTTGATTTTATTCAGGTGCCCACTACCTTGCTTTCCCAGGTGGACAGCAGTATCGGCGGAAAAACCGGTGTGGATTTTCTGCAATATAAGAATATGGTGGGAGCCTTTTATCAGCCCAAACTGGTCTATATGAATCTTTCCGTGCTGCATTCCCTCCCGCAAAAGCAGATTGTGTCAGGAATGGGAGAGTTATTAAAACACGGTTTAATAAAGGACGCCGCTTATTTCAACTGGATGCAGGAGAATCAGGCGCAGATTCTGGCGTTGGATTTTGATACCATGGAGCAAATGATTGCGCGAAGCTGCAACATTAAGCGTGAGGTGGTAGAACGTGACCCCACCGAAAAGGGCGAACGGGCATTGCTGAATTTCGGACACACCATCGGACATGCCATTGAAAAGCTTTCGGATTTTTCCCTTTATCACGGAGAATGTGTGGGGCTTGGCATAATTGCCGCGTCCTATCTGTCCATGAAACAGGGGAACATCTCGGAACAGGAGCTTGCATTCATTACAGAAACCCTGCAAAGCTTTGGCTTCCGGACAGAAATCACCGGATGCCAGCCGGAAGCAGTGCTTGCCGCCACAAAATCGGATAAAAAAATGCTGGGCAGCAAGGTGAAATTCATTTTACTGGAAGCCATCGGGAAAGCTTACATTTACTGTGATCTTACTGATGCGCAGATTCTGGAGGGCATCCGTTATGTGTGTAAGTAAACCGGATATGTTAAAAAAAGGCGTAATCGGGCTTGTTTTATCCATTTTAATGATTATACTGGACCAGGTAACCAAAGCTGCCGCTATCGCGCATTTAAAAGGGCAGGACGCAATCGTCCTGTGGAAGGGGGTATTTGAACTGCGCTATCTGGAAAATCACGGAGCAGCTTTTGGTGTGCTGCAGGGGAGACATGGATTGCTCATTGTATTTACGGTCGTAGTCTTGTTTCTGATCACGTATCTTTACCTTTGGCGCATCCCAGGAGAGCGGAGATTTATCTGGCTGAATCTGGCTGCGGTACTGTTTTTTGCAGGAGCGATCGGCAATTTTATTGACCGCATCCGTTACAATTACGTGGTGGACTTTTTCTATTTCTGTCTCATTGATTTTCCCATCTTTAATGTGGCAGATATTTATGTTACGGCAGCGGCTCTTCTGATGATTATTCTGGGCATTTTTTACTATAAGGAAGAAGATTACGACCGCATATTTTCCTCAAAGAAAAAGGATCATAACAAGGCATGAAATCAGAAACATTTGAAGTGGAAATCGAATATGAGGGCGAACGCCTGGATAAATATTTAAGTATTATTTATCCGGAGCAGTCGCGCTCTTTTTTTCAGAAGTTAATCAAAGAAGGCGGAGTACAGGTGGACGGTGCCGTCCAGAAGGCAAATTACCGTTTGCGGGGAGAGGAACTGGTATCCGTGCAGATTCCTGATGCTGTAGAGACCACCATTATCCCCGAAAATATCCCGCTGGATATTCTCTATGAGGATGATGACCTTTTAATAGTAAATAAGCCCAAGGGAATGGTTGTCCATCCCTCCGCCGGTCATTATACCGGCACACTGGTCAATGCGGTCATGTATCATTGCAAGGACAGTCTCTCCGGTATCAACGGGGAAATCCGTCCGGGAATTGTTCACCGCATTGATATGGATACCACCGGCTCTCTGATTGTGTGCAAAAACGATGAAAGCCATATCTTTATCGCAGAGCAGATTAAAGAGCATTCGGTGACACGAAAATACAGGGGCATTGTATACGGCCGTGTAAGCGACGATACGGGCACAATTGACGCACCGGTAGGCAGACATCCGGTAGACCGCAAAAAGATGGCTATAACGCCAAATGGGAAGCCTGCTGTCACGCATTACAGAGTGTTGGAGCGGTTTGACAAATATACTTACATGGAATTTCAGCTGGAGACCGGAAGGACACACCAGATTCGCGTGCATATGGCAAGTATTGGGCATCCCCTGCTGGGAGATACCGTGTATTCCAACGGAAAAAATCCCTATAAGCTCCAGGGGCAGACCCTGCACGCCATGACAATCGGCTTCATCCATCCCTCCACACGGAAATATATGGAAATTTCTGCACCATTGCCTGAATATTTCCAAAAAATTCTGCAAAATCTGGGCTAATTTCAAATAATTCTTTCCATTCTCCCCAATATATAGTATAATATTTTCATGGAGAACAACGAAAGGTGGGACGTCTATGGGAAATAAAATCTATACAATCGGAAGAGAATTCGGCAGTGGCGGAAAAGAAGTGGGGGAGAAGCTTGCAGAACGGCTCGGCATCAGGTGCTACGATAAAGAATTACTACAGCAGGCAGCCAAGGAAAGTGGTTTTTGCGAAGAGATCTTTGAAAATCATGATGAGAAACCGACCAGCAGCTTTTTGTATTCCCTTGTTATGGATACATATTCCGTAAATGGTTACACTTCAACACCGTTTTTGGATATGCCTCTGAACCACAAAGTGTTCCTTGCACAGTTTGAAGCAATTAAGAAACTGGCAGAAAAGGAATCCTGTGTGCTTGTAGGACGTTGTGCAGACTATGCACTGGCGGATAATCCGGATTGTATCAATGTCTTTATCCATGCACCAATGGAGAAACGAATCCGCACCGTGAGCAAGCGCAGCAATCTCACGGAAAATAAAGCCAAGGATATGATTCAGAAACAGGATAAACAGCGCGCCAGCTACTATAACTATTACACCAGCAAAAAATGGGGAGATTCCGCCAGCTATCATTTGTCATTGGATTCTTCCAAGCTTGGCATCGATGGCTGCGTAGATATGATTCTGAAGTATCGCGAAATTATGGATGCAAATAAAACAAAATAATTATTTCATATTTTTCTACACCCGGCACAAACTATATGTTATTGGTTTGTGCCGGGTTTTCTCATATATATCATATGGTAACATCTGGAAGAAGGCAAAAAAGGGGTGTGTCAGAGGCAGATAACTATTCGCAAAACACAAGTTTAACGAAAATATCTTGTCATAAAAATCCAGACGTGCTATAATAATATATAGACAAAACGGCGTTGTTTTAACAGATTTCCCTGGAATCCAGCACAATGGTAAATGGTCCATCGTTTAGCAGCGATATTTTCATATCAGCACCAAAAATTCCCTGTTCAACAACCGGAACTTCCTGTTTGCATCTATCAATAATATATTGATATAGTTCCTTCGCCATATCAGGATTTCCGGCGTTGGTAAAGGACGGCCGATTACCTTTTTTACAGTCGGCATATAGAGTAAACTGTGAAATTAAGAGTAATTCTCCATTTACATCATGCAGTGCTAAATTTGTTTTACCCGCTGCATCCTCAAAAATTCGCAGACCAATCAGCTTCTTTATCATTTTGTCTGCAATTTCCCGGGAATCATCAGCTGCTATACCAATCAATACCAGAAAACCCTGATGAATTTCACCGGTAATCTGTCCCTCCACCATACAGGATGCGGATGTTACTCGCTGTATTACAAATTTCATATAAGATACCTCGTTTTTCCGTGCACAAATGCCAACTTACAAAAAACCATACATAGGTACATGAAATGCCGATGCTGTTTGTTTGCATTCTGCACTTTTGTTAAAATTTTAACACAAAAATCAGTTCTTAATCAATTATAAACTATTTACCACATAAAATGGAGATTTTTTTATGGAACTGCAAAAATTATTAAGTTACACCAGACGTGCTGTTGATGACTACCAGTTGATTGAAGCCGGAGATAAAATAGCCGTTGGTGTATCCGGAGGCAAGGACTCTCTCACTCTCCTATATGCGTTAAAGCACTTGCAACGCTTTTATCCAACCCCCTTTGAACTTGTGGCTGTTACCGTGGACTTAGGCTATGATGGCTTTCATCTAGAATCTATCCGTGCCCTTTGTCATGAACTTGAAATACCTTATCAGGTTATTCCTACAGATATTGCCCACATTGTGTTCAACCCAGAGGGGATTCCGCTTTCTGACGGCTCTCCATGTGCACTCTGCGCCAAACTGCGAAAAGGTGCTTTAAACAATGCTGTTTTAGAACTTGGCTGCAACAAGGTTGCGTATGCTCACCATCAGGATGACATGATAGAGACTCTGTTTCTGTCACTGATTTTTGAGGGCAGATTCTATGTTTTCCCTCCCAAAACCTTTTTAGACCGGACCAAGCTCACTGTAATAAGACCCTTAATGTATGTCTCAGAAGCAGAAATAAAAGGATTTCAGAAAAAATACCAGCTTCCCGTAGTAAAAAATCCCTGTCCCATGGATGGAAGCTCTAAACGACAATATGCCAAAGAGCTGGTACGGCAGTTGAATCTCGATCATCCTGGTGTGAAAAAAAGACTTTTTCATGCCATTACAGAGGGGAATATTCCCGGTTGGCAGAACGATGCTTCAGAATGGAGGAAAAAATGAAAGAAAAGGCTTATTATGAAAATGTAAACATCAAAAATGAGGTTAAATTACGAAAGCTGCTGGAAAAACTTCCAGCCTTCTGCAAACAATTCTTTATCGGAATCGAAGCAACCACTTCATCCAGAACCAGAATTGCGTATGCTTATGATATAGGCTGCTTTTTTGACTATTTACATACCGTAAATCCTGTCTGTAAGAAAATGGATATTCCAGACATTCCTTTATCTATTCTAGATCAAATTACACCTATGGATATTGAAGAATATCTATCCTATCTCAAATTCTATGAGAAAGACGGTGTAGAACACACAAATGATGAACGTGGTTTAAAGCGGAAATTAGCCTCTCTGCGCAGTTTTTACCGATATTTTTATAAGAACAGCCTCATTCAAAACGATCCTGCCGTAAAGGTTGATATGCCAAAAATTCATGAAAAAAACATCATCCGTCTGGATGTGGATGAAGTTGCAAACCTTCTGGACGAGGTGGAATCCGGCGAGCAGCTTACAGAACGCCAGCAAAAATATCACGAAAAAACCAAAGTAAGGGATCTCGCCATGATGACGTTGCTTCTTGGTACCGGAATACGAGTTTCAGAATGTGTAGGACTTGACATGGATGATGTTGATTTCCGCAATAACGGTATTAAAATTCACCGCAAAGGCGGCGCTGAGGTTGTTGTTTATTTTGGAGAAGAGGTTCGTGATGCATTGCTTACATACATGGTAGAACGACAGAAAATCACCGCAGAAGACGGTAGCATCAACGCACTATTCTTGTCTATGCAGAATCGAAGAATCAGTGTTCGCGCTGTAGAAAATCTGGTAAAAAAATATTCCAAACTGGTAACCAGTTTAAAGCACATTACCCCTCACAAATTAAGAAGTACCTATGGTACCTCGCTTTACCGCGAAACAGGTGACATCTATCTGGTTGCTGATGTGTTAGGGCATAAAGATGTCAATACCACGCGGAAGCATTATGCTGCAATCGACGATGACCGCAGACGCAGCGCAGCAAAATATGTGAAGCTTCGGGAACCATAAAACTAAAAAAAAATTGAAAAAAAAGATTGAAAACCTATCGAAAGGTAGGTTTTCCTCTGAAAAAATAAATACTATTGAGCAGAGTTTTTCCTCTGTGCAAGAACTTCGTCAATCTTTTCCTGGATACGGTCACGTACCAGATCAGCGATTCCCTGGGACTTGAGATTGCCGTATTCCTCGTAATAGATTGGCTCCAGATAATGCACCTGAGTTGTTACTGGTCCAAGCCAGAAGCTGTTAAACACCCGGTATGAATCAATCAGTGCTACCGGAACAATCGGTGCTTTGGACTTTAAAGCAATTTTAAAGCTTCCGGCCTTAAATTTGCATACATTATTCCGATTGTTAAAATCATATCCACCTTCCGGAAATAAAATATATCGCGCGCCATCCGCAACCTCTTTTGCAACCTCATTGATTATGGTAAGCGCCTGACGTACATCTTTTTTATCCAGTCGTTTTCCCTGTACCAGGTCAACAAATTCCCTTACCAGTATGGTGTTTGACTTCGCCTTATCCATAACCAGAGAGCAGGGGCTGTCATGGGTGTACATAATGCCCAGCGCATCATATTTGCCCTGATGGTTGGGATACATCATATACCCACCCTCCTTGGGCAGGTTTTCCGTTCCATAAGCCTTCGTATGAATCCCGCCGGTAAGCTTCATAAGACGGATGGCGTGTCGGCACAAGGCATAACGCTCTTCCACAGAATATTTTTCCGGGTGGTCCGCTTCCCGTCTCATCTTTGAAATCATATATGGTGCACGAAAAAGGTTCATAAAAATCACATAAATAAACTTTAACATAACACGAATCCCCTCTGTAAAGTCGTCCTGCACAAGGACAGAATAAATTGCCTGCAGGAAGACATCTTGTTCCCGCCTGGATTGGCAATTGCGCACTTCACTTTATTTCTGCACGTAAAATATGTGCCTTGCGCATATTTTATTATACATTATTTAAACAAAAAAGACAACTTATGCGGATGGGATTTGCCTGCTTTCATCTGAGGAAACCGACTTATCGGCTTGTCTGGCTTCCGGCATAATATGGTATTGTCAAATATTGACCGGCGTGAATGGTATCCTCAGAGATATGGTTCATGTTGCAGATTTCAGTTATATATTCCTGACGGTCACTATATTCGTCCGTCATATAGCTGTCTGCAATCTCCCAGAGGGTATCCCCTTCCTCCACCTGTATACTGGTATAGTATTTCGAAGAAGTTTCCGTTGAAGCTGCATTTGCCCGAAGGGTTCCAAAAAATAAAATCGAACTAACCACAATAAGTACAATTGCCATAAAAAGAAAACCTAATAAAATTTTCTGATTTCTTACTTCCGCTTCTCTTCTGCTTCTCATTGTATTATCCTCCCTTTTCCTGCTTCTTTCATGCATTGACGGAAAACAATGCTCCGAAAAATATTGGTGTTCTTGCGATGCGCAAACATATTTTCCGAACATTCATTCCGAACCTCTGTTCTTATGTTCTTATCATAATACCAGAACGCGTGTTTGTCAACAGGAAATGCGAACAAATTTTCGGAATATACGTTTGCATTTTTCAAAGGAATATGTTACACTGAATACAGTGATTAAGTTCTTATGCGCAAATTTCAATAAGGAGGATATTTTATGGCATACGGAAAGATCAGTAGCAAGCAGCGTGAAATTTTAGAATATATCAAGCAGGAGATTCTGAATAAAGGATATCCTCCCGCAGTGAGGGAGATTTGTGAGGCAGTGGATTTAAAGTCCACATCATCTGTTCACTCCCATCTTGAGACGCTTGAAAAGAACGGATATATCCGCAGAGATCCTACAAAACCGCGTGCCATTGAGATTATCGATGATAACTTCAATCTTACAAGACGTGAGGTTGTGAATGTTCCCATGGTGGGATATGTAGCTGCAGGTCAGCCCATTCTTGCAGTTGAGAATATTGAGGGATACTTTCCTATTCCGGCTGAGTTTATGCCCAACCAGAACAGCTTCATGTTAAAGGTGAAGGGGGAAAGTATGATTAATGCCGGTATTCTCAACGGGGACAGCGTTCTGGTAAAACAGCAGTCCGATGCCAAAAATGGCGATATGGTCGTTGCCATGGTGGAGGACTCCGCTACGGTAAAGACTTTTTACCGCGAAAACGGTCATATTCGTCTTCAGCCGGAAAATGATACCATGGACCCCATCATTGTTGATGATTGTACTATTATCGGTAAGGTATTCGGTGTGTTCCGCTTCTTCTAAATACAAATTGACCATGAGCATGCACATATGCTCATGGTCAAATAAAGTCTTTCTTCTTTTTACAGTTT
Organism: Roseburia sp.; assembly: GCA_051877675.1. Classification (GTDB taxonomy): domain Bacteria; phylum Bacillota; class Clostridia; order Lachnospirales; family Lachnospiraceae; genus Roseburia. The sequence continues at coordinate 29,012 of JBJEJC010000173.1, forward strand.
GTATCCGGATTTTCCGGTTCTACTTACAACTCATTAACGTCAATTATTTTTCCATCACGCCAGATACGTTCCAGATCATAAAACAACCGGTCCTCTCTGGAGAAAATATGAATGATAATGTCACCATAGTCCATAAGAATCCAGGTAGAGTCTCGATTTCCTTCTATTTGTTTCACCTTAAGCCCCGCTTTATACAGTGCTTCGTCTGCGGCATCACGCATGGCCTGAATCTGGTTCTGATTCGTTCCGTCTGCAATGATAAAGAAATCTGCAATGGGAGAAACTTCCCGGATATCAATTACTTTCACATCTTCTGCTTTACGGTCTTCCAAAGCAGCAACCGCAAGCTTACAATACTCGATTGATGTCATAAATATGCCTCCTTATTTGTTGTGTCAAAGGGAGATACTTCCTCCCGGTATTCCTTGTAAAAATCATAGGTCAACTGCGTTGCCGGGTCCACAGTTCCACCGCGTTTTTTCAGATAACACAGCGTATCATACAGGATTTCCGCCACGCAGGCATTGAGATCATAAAATGCCAGACGGCGAACATAAGTGAGGTTTGGTGCCTTATCCCGGTTCGGTTCTATATAGTCTGCCACATATATGATTTTATCCAGCAGACTCATATCTGTGGTACCTGTGGTATGCACTTTGATTGCATGCAGAATCTCCGGATCAGATACGCCATATTCCTTCTCCGCCAGGAAAGCACCAAGCTTTGCATGAAGCAGATATGGGCTCTCCCGTTCCACTGCGGTAATTAAAATGTTATTTTTTTCACAAAGCTGGATTTTCTCATCATTTGGAATACATTTTGCGCAGTCATGGAGCAATCCGGCAAGCATAGCCTGCTCTATATCATAACCATTCGCCATGGCAAGACTTCCTGCCGTATACATGACGCCTTTTGTGTGCTCATAGCGTTCCTTCTCCAACTGCTTCTTTACTTTTTTACGAATCTCTGTCAGTTCCATGTTCTCTCCGTTTCCACCAGACAAACGAACGGTAAAGTCCGTATTATAAACGGTAATTTTTTTTATTTCATAGGAAAGACCTTGTTATATTAATGTGTGAAAGTGAATGCCTTTCCTATGAAATAAAAAACGCTCCGCGAGGATCGCAC
>JBJEJC010000174.1:0-6051 GCA_051877675.1 Roseburia sp.
TAACGATTACTATGTGTTTTGTATTTTTACATCATTATTAACTTAATGACATTGGCTATCTCATCTTTGTACTTCGTCAAAGCATATTTTTGTGTATTGATACCACATAATTTAAAGCCATATTTCGTATAAAATCGGCAAGCCTGCACATTATTATCTTGCGTTTCCAAAGCAATTCCACTAAACATTCTCTCATTGCACCAGCTAACCGTACTATCCATTAATTTTTTACCAATCCCCAAATGACGGTATTGCTTATCAATAGATATATCCTCTATATATGCATTACCAAACCAACATGTACTAATTCGTATAGTTCCAACACATGTATCATCACAAATCGCAAGGAAAATTGTTTGTTCATCGTTATTAATGTAATCCTCTGGATTAATTTGTTCATCTTCATATATTTTCCGTTTATTTTCAATATATAATTTTTCTTTGTAAGACCAGTTTTCTCCATCAAAAACTGGAATAAAACGACCAATTATGTCAAAAGGCTGTTGCACATGTGGCAAAAAGTGCTTTGTGTCCTCATCCAATTTTACAATCTCAATACTCATGATTACGTATTCTTCCTAATCATTATGTAAGTCATTTCAATTCCACGCTCTTCATCTTTTACCTTTTTAATCTTCACTAGATCTTTATTTTTAGAAAGAAGCAACTCCATAAATTGTAAATCTTCTTCAAATGGTGTTTCGCTCTGTGGCTTGGCTAGTGTATTGACACATTGATATTTAGTATTACAAAAACTTCCTATTCGGAAGCTGTTGTAAACTTAGGATACAATGAACTTAATTTCACTCTGGCATCGGCAGTTCGGAACTGCCAATTGACTTTCGCTGCGACTGTATTGTGCTCGATTTCCCACGTAGTTAACTTTTCACGAAGATTTGCAATGCTTTCAATCCTTCGTGACAAACACTGTCTGGTCATAACATTAAGTTCTATTTCTGCGATGTCAAGCCAGCTGCCATGCTTGGGTGTATAGTGGATTTCCAGACGCTTGATAATCCTTCTTGCCTCACATTCTCCTCATAAGATTAGAAAAACATTTGCTTCTATGTTGGTAAACAGGGGAATTATGGATATTTCAGAAGTAAGTTCCATTTTAGGACATGTTGGAGAGCAAACCCTTATCAATCACTATTTGTATTCTACAAAGAGTGCAAATACAAGGCTTGATAGATTGGAACAATCACTTGCAATGTAGCAAAACTACTTTGGGAACAAAATACCTAGGAACAAAAAAAGTGGGAAGCCTTGATTTATAAGGCTTCCCAACTATTGAACTAATGCGGAAGATGGGACTTGAACCCACACGAGCGCAATGCCCACAAGATCCTTAGTCTTGCTCGTCTGCCAGTTCCGACACTTCCGCATATCAGTCACATCTCGTGACGACTTGATTATAATAACAAAAGAAGCGGAAAATGTCAATGGGAAAATGCAAAAAAATTGAAATAAATTTTTCGAACAATTAAAACAATTTTTTTCAAAAAAGGTATTGACTTTTTCTTTGAAAGAAGATAGAATATGTTTTGTTCGCAGGAGTGGTGGAATTGGCAGACGCGCAGGCTTCAGGTGCCTGTGGTAGCAATACCGTGTGGGTTCAAGTCCCATCTCCTGCATATCAAAAAGAAGTCTTGAGATTCAAGACTTCTTTTTTTGCATGTGATAGGAAATTGCATATCAGAAAGGAACAGAACTTGAAATATTCAAAAATTCGTTATGGAACTTTTTTGGACCGACCGAATCGCTTTATTGCACATGTACGGATGGAGGATGGAAAAGAGGAAACCGTCCATGTGAAGAATACGGGGCGCTGCCGGGAAATCCTGCTGCCCGGAGCAAGGGTGGCACTGGCGGTGCCGGACAACTCCAACCGGAAAACGGCGTATGACCTGGTAGGTGTTTATAAAGAAGAAATCGGTTGGATCAATGTGGACAGTCAGGCACCTAATGAGGTGGTGAAGGAATGGCTGTTGACCTTTGAGCCGGATTATCTGAAACCGGAGTATACATTCGGAAAGTCCAGAATCGATTTTTATCTGGAGCAGGGGGGCAGAAAAATCCTGATGGAGGTAAAGGGGGTGACCTTGGAGCGGGAGCATATTGCATATTTCCCGGACGCCCCCACAGAGCGCGGGGTGAAGCATATGGAGGAACTCGCGGCTGCGGCGGAGGCGGGGTACGAATGCTATGCTGCCTTTGTGGTTCCGATGGAGGGCATAGAGGAGGTGCGCCCCAATGTGGAGATACATCCGGAGTTTGGCGCGGCGCTGGAGCGGGCTGCCCGGTCAGGGGTTGGAATTCTCTGCCTTGGCTGCAGTGTTTCGGCAGACGAACTTCACATTGCCCAAGCAAAGAAAATGAAAATTTTTTGACTTTTTTTTCAAAAAATAAAGGAAATATTGAGCTGACCCCGAATATATATTTATGTAGCCACGTTGGCTGTTGTCGAAAAGAGGAGAAGCTACATGTCAATACGTGAAGATATTGAGCGGATGGAGCGGGAGATGCTAAGCCCTTACGCCACCTTAAGTGAGAATTCGCGGGGACGGGACATACCGGAGGATCAGTGTGATATCCGCCCGGTATTTCAGCGGGACAGAGACCGGATTCTCCATTGTAAGGCATTTCGCAGACTGAAGAATAAGACGCAGGTGTTTCTGACACCTAAGGGAGACCATTACCGGACGCGGTTATCCCATACCCTTGAGGTGTCACAGAATGCCAGAACCATCGCCAAGGCGCTGCGATTGAATGAAGATCTGGTGGAGGCGATTGCCCTGGGGCATGATCTTGGACATACTCCCTTTGGACATGCCGGAGAATTTATTCTGAATGAACTTTGCGAGGATGGTTTCCGCCACAATGAGCAGAGCGTGCGGGTGGTGGAGAAGCTGGAGAAATCCGGACAGGGGCTGAATCTTACCTGGGAGGTGCGGGATGGCATTTTAAATCATCAGACCAGATTGATGCCTCACACCTTAGAAGGGAAAATTGTCCGTCTGTCGGATAAGATTGCCTACGTCAACCATGACATTGATGATGCGATACGGGCGCAGATTCTCACGGAGGAGGATATCCCTCTGGAACTGAAAAAGACGCTGGGGTTTACCACCAGGCAGCGTCTGAATACGCTGATACATAATATCATTATGAACAGTGTGGGCAGGGATGATATCATCATGTCGCCGGAGATTGAGGAGGCAATGGTGGATCTGCGGAAATTCATGTTTGAGAATGTATACAAGAACCCGGTGGCAAAAGGGGAAGAAGTTAAGGCAAAAGCCATGATCGAGCAGTTGTTCTGGTATTACAAGGATCATATCGACCAGCTTCCGGGCAAGTACCTGCGGATGATGGACGAGGGTGAAAAGGCGGAGCGGGTCATCAGCGATTACATTGCAGGCATGACGGACCAGTACGCAATCACCAAGTTCAGTGAGTACTTTCTGCCGCAAGCCTGGCAAGTAGATGGTTATTGACAAACATTGGAGGCAGGCTTGCGGCATGCGCAACGCCTGGCAGGTAGATGGTTATTGACAAAGAGTGGAGGCAGGCTTGCGGCATGCGCAACGCCTGGCAGGTAGACGGTTATTGACACTTATATCACTGGCATTTGTAGCGACTGAATATTTAAAGGAAGGGTGCGGAATATGCCGTATTTTTCAGATGAGATTATAGAAGAGGTACGCTCCCGCAATGACATTGTGGATGTCATATCGCAGTATGTGCGTCTTCAGAAAAAGGGCAGCACCTACTTTGGGCTGTGTCCGTTTCATAATGAAAAAACAGGTTCCTTCTCGGTTTCTCCCGGCAAGCAGATGTATTACTGCTTTGGCTGCGGGGCGGGAGGAAATGTATTTACCTTTTTAATGCAATATGAGAACTTCACCTTCGGGGAAGCCATGGAGGTACTGGCAGAGCGGGCCGGAGTGGAACTGCCCAAGCAGGAATACAGCGCAGCGCAGCGTCGGGAAGCAGACCGTCGGGCAAGACTTTTAGAGATTAATAAGGAGGCAGCGCGGTATTTTTATTCACTGTTGCGCAGCAGCCACGGAACCCGGGCACTTGCGTATTTCCAGAAAAGGGAGCTGTCCGATGAGACCATTAAGAAATTCGGGCTGGGCTATTCGGATCAGTATCGGGACGACCTTTACCGGTATCTGCGGTCAAAGGGCTATGAGGATGAGATTTTAAAGGAATCCGGGCTTGTGACCATTGACGAGAAACATGGGGGGTATGACAAGTTCTGGAACCGAGCCATGTTTCCTATTATGGATGTGCATAATAAGGTCATTGGTTTTGGCGGCAGAGTGATGGGAGACGGGGAACCGAAGTACCTGAATTCGCCGGAGACGAAGATTTTTGATAAGAGCCGTAACCTGTACGGACTGAATTTTGCAAGAAGCACTAAGAAACCACAGTTTCTGTTGTGTGAAGGCTATATGGACGTGATTGCACTGCACCAGGCAGGGTTTGACAATGCGGTGGCATCCCTTGGAACTGCGCTTACCAGCGGGCATGCCAATCTGCTGAAGCGCTATACCAAAGAGGTGTATTTAACCTACGACAGTGACGGCGCAGGGGTGAAAGCCGCGCTGCGCGCAATTCCGATTCTGAAGGAGGTCGGAATTACCACCAAAGTAATCAATATGCGTCCCTATAAGGATCCGGATGAGTTTATCAAGGCACTGGGAGCGGAAGCGTACCAGGAGCGCATCGATCAGGCAGAGAACAGCTTTCTGTTTGAGATTCGGATATTGTCCCAGAATTTTGACAGAAATACGCCGGAAGGAAAGACGGCATTTTACAATGCGGCGGCGGAAAAGCTCTGTACATTTACGGAGAAGCTGGAACGGGATGCCTATGTGGATGCGGTGGCAGATGCCTATCTGATTCCCAGGGAGGATTTTCACCGGCTGGTGAACCGGTGCGGAGCGAAAATCGGATTTGCGGGAAAACCTGCGGAACCGATGGCACTAAAATCCGGGATTAACGAGGACAATGTAAAGCGCCGGGGCATGAAAAAGGAAGACGGGATGAAACAGTCCCAGAAGCTCTTACTCACGTGGCTGATTGAGCATACGGATTTATTTCCCAAAATAAGCAAATATATCGGACCGGAGGATTTTACGGAGGAGATTTTTCATAAGGCGGCGGAGCTGGTGTTTGCCCAGTTTCGAGATACCGGAACCGTAAATCCGGCACAGATAGTCAGCATGTTCCAGGACGAGGAGGAGCAGCGCGAAATCGCGGGGCTTTTTAATGCCAGAATCCAAGGGGATGCGACAAAAGAAGACAGTGGTCTGGACAAGACTTCTTTTGAAAAGGCATTGAAGGAAACCCTGATTCGTGTGAAGAAAAACAGCATAGATTATCGATTTAAACATTTTTCGGGTACAGATGCGGAGGGCTTCCAGCAGTTGATGAATGACCAGAAAGTGCTGGAGGAATTGGAAAAACTGCATATTTCGGCGGATTAAATTCTGCTATTAAGGACAAAATAGTAACGAACTATGAGAGGATGAAACAAAATGGCAAAAAAGAAAGAAAACAGTGAAAAGAATGGCGTTTTCGAGGAAAACCTGGAAACAGCACAGAACACAGAGGGAATGAATGGCGCAGAGGCATCCCAGGAGAATTTCCGGGAAAAATTCCAGGAGAAGCTGCGGGAACTGCAGGTACTGGCAAAGAAGAAAAAGAATATGCTGGAATATCAGGAAATCAGTGATTTCTTCTCTGATATGCAGCTGAATGCGGAGCAGTTTGAGCATATTCTGGATTTTTTGGAGGCAAACAATATCGACGTCCTGCGTATCACAGAGGATGACAGTGACGAGGATATTCTGCTGGATGTGGATGACGAGGAGGATGTGGAGGTTGAGAAAATCGACCTTTCCGTTCCGGATGGGGTATCCATCGAGGACCCGGTCCGCATGTATCTGAAGGAAATCGGAAAAGTACCTCTGCTCAGTGCGGAGGAGGAAATCGAACTGGCAAAGCGTATGGAGTTGGGCGACCAGGAGGCGAAGAAAC
>JBJEJC010000175.1:0-6004 GCA_051877675.1 Roseburia sp.
GTATTAGCTCAGGTGGTAGAGCACTTGACTTTTAATCAAGTTGTCCGGGGTTCGAATCCCCGATGCCTCATTTGTGAAAGCTACAAGCAGTGTAGCAAAAAGGAAAGACACGATTTGGAAATTTATTTCTATAATCGTGTCTTTTCTTTTTGCTATAGGGCAACAGCACGATAACGAGGGAGCTGTGCTCCCGGGCTGCTTGTAGAGGTATTATTGTAAGAGGGAATGAAATGCTGCTTTCTTATGAAACACTCACAGATCAATGGATGATTCCAGGCGGGGGCTTGGAAGGCACTTTCCGTATCCGTGAACTGTGAGGAAGATCCCTGGGAAAAGTATTACCTGAGGGTTGAGGAACCAACCTGTGAGATGATTCCGGTAGGATGTGTTCTTACTATGATAGGCACCGGTTCCGAGATGAACGCAGGTGCTGTAATTACCAATCATGAGCAGAAGCTAAAGATTGGTCATGTGTTTGCAGACGAGAAGATTATGCCAAGACTCTCGATTCTGAATCCTAAGTATACGTTGACTTTGCTTCACAATCAGATGGTGGCAGGAATCTATGATATTTTCAATCATATCTGTGAGCAGTATTTTTCCGGGGAGGATGATAATACAAGCGATTATATTAGTGAAGCGCTTATGAAATCTGTTATTCATTCCAGCTGTATTGCGAACGCAAATGACCAGGATTATGAAGCAAGAAGTAATATCATGTGGACACGGCTTTCTGCCGTTTAGAAACAGTTAGGAATGTATAGCCGCAGAAATGGCAGCTTGCAGGGAACTGTAGACACGAAAACCTGTAAATATTTATTTGGTTGAACAGACAGGGCATGTTATAATAAAAAAACAAAGCGGAGTTTTTGGGAGGAGAAAATGTCAGAAATGAGTGTAATTATCAGAAATGCAAAATCAGAAGACTACGAAGCTGTGCGAAGGATCATGGACCAGGTACAGGCATTACATATTGAATGGAGACCCGACGTTTATAGAAACAACGAAGAATTTTTCCCGGTAAGCGCTTTTGAGGCTTCTATACAGAGTGGGAACTTTTATGTGGCGGAGCTGGATGGAAACGTAGTCGGTGTGATGGAAATTATGTTCCGTCACATAGAGTCTCCTGCACATGTTACCAGAGATATTGTATTTATTGACACAATGGCAGTAGACGAGGAGTATAGAGGAAAAGGGATTGGACATCAGTTTTTTGAAAAAATAAAGAAATTAAAAGAAGAAAGAAATCTCGATGGAATCGAGCTTCAGGTAAACGCGAAAAATAATGCGGCATATGAGATGTACAAAAAGTGCGGTTTTACGGAGAAATCTATAAATATGGAATTGCTTTAAACGAGAACTTGAGAAAACGGCGTTGTGATAACAAAAGGAAAACACAAAGTTTCTTCCAAGCAGGGGGACAGGGGATGTCCCAGCACGAGAAATCAGGGGATTGCCCGCTTTATGTCCTGTAAATAGAAGCGGGAAGGAGGTATCTTTTTTTCAGAAAGGAGGACAGAGAGATCATGGATCAATCAAAAATCGGAAGTTTTATCAAGGAGCTTCGTAAGGAAAAAGGACTTACGCAGGAGCAGCTCGCAGAACAGTTTCGTGTATCCCGGCGGACTGTATCGAGATGGGAAACCGGTAGCAATTTACCGGATCTGGATATTCTCATCGAAATGGCTGATTATTATGATGTGGAACTTCGGGAACTACTTGATGGAGAAAGGAAAAGTGAGAAAATGAATAAGGAATTGGAAGAGACTGTATTAAAAGTGGCAGATTACAGTAATGAAGAAAAGCAAAAAATGACAAAGCGTATGCATTTACTGTTCATTGGAGGTCTGATTGCGGCAGTTGTTTATATGATACTGTTTTTTACGGACCATGCGGACAATTTCTGGGGCGGCTTGTGTCAGGGAATAACCTTTGGAATGATGATTGTCGGTGTTATTATGACGAGCAAGTATGCAGCCAGAATCAGAGAATACAAAATGCGACTTCTGCACAGGTCGTAAAATTACGGTTTCATGCCATATACCGGATTTGGTATCCATAAATTTGTACCATAGGAAGAAAGTATATGATATAATGAGCGCAGCGAATTATATCACGCGCGGATGCGCATAGACATCAGCCGAAGGCTTATCATGTGCAAAGCACATGATATAATGCTCCTATAGACAATGCAACTGCGGTTCATTGTCTGTAGGAGTATTGTCCGTAATGTCGGACACCACGGCAAGCTGGCTTTAATGAGGAAGGAAGAGACCCTTGATTAGAATTGCAACGGAAAATGATGCGGAGAAATTGCTTGAGATATATGCTTACTATGTGGAGAATACAGCAATTACATTTGAATATGAAGTTCCCTCCGTCGGGGAGTTTCGAAAAAGGATTCGCCATATTCTGGAGCGCTATCCGTACCTCGTGTCTGAGTGCGATGGGGTAATTGCCGGATATGCGTATGCGGGAGCTTTTCATACGCGAAAGGCATACGACTGGGCGGTTGAGACAACGATTTACATAGCGAAAGATGCAAGAAAAAAAGGGCTTGGCAAGGAACTGTATCTGGCGCTGGAGCATGCCCTGGCTTTACAGAATGTGATTAATCTGAATGCCTGTATCGGGTATCCTGTGGTGGAGGATGAATATCTTACGAAGAACAGTGTGGAGTATCATGAACATATGGGATACCGGTTCGTAGGCGAATTCCATAAATGTGGCTATAAGTTTGGCAGATGGTATAATATGGTATGGATGGAGAAATGTATTTCGGAACATCCGGAGCAGCCGCTTCCGGTTCTGCCCTTTGATGACATCCGGGAGGAACTTGGGGAGAGGTACGGAATACGATAAGCATTTGCTTGTGAAACGAGGAGAGAGTACAAAAGACAGCGGGAGGGTATTGTTATGAAAGAAAAGATAATCCGTCTTCTTAAGAACTATAAGAAAGCATTTATTCCTGCAAAAAACTGTCTGGGTGAGGAAAGCACCAGGGTGAGCGAGGCAGTGAATGAAAGGCTTGCGGAGGTCAACTGCCGGAGAATTGTGGCAATAAGTCCGGTATTATTGGTGCTATACATAGTAAATGCCATATTAATTGTTATGCACAAGAGTGCGGAATACTTCATGGCATCGATGATTATAACCGGAGTATTAGGGGCGTTTACGATATTGGCGGACGTGATAATCTGCTGGATCATGTTTTTTAACAAAATAGATAATGCAAAAGAAGGGTGGAAATTCCGAATTATTTACCGCTCTTTCTGGCCGATTTGGTTTGTCTGTATGGCGATACTGTCCTGTATTCAGATTGAAAATGGATATATGGGGATTTGCCTGATTCTTACGTGCCTGATTTCAAATCTTCTGCCGCTATATAACCTGAAGGAGTTTTTGGTAAACCTTATACTGACAGTTCTGATTATCGTATTAATTGCGTTACAGGACTTAAGTGACGGACTGGTTGTAAGCACAAGAATGGAATTTGCCTGCTTTATTTCCATGCAGGTTATTGGCTATCTGGCACAGCGTATGCAGCTCATGCTCTGGATGTCACGTGAGTATCTGTACCTGGAGGCATTTGTAGACCCACTGACAGAGCTTTTGAACCGTCGAGGCGGGAATGCAGTATTAGCGGAGAAAATGTGCACATTACCGGCGGAGACAGAGGTCGGGGTCATTATGTTCGACATTGATTACTTCAAGAAGTATAACGATACCTTTGGGCATGAAGCCGGAGACGGCTGCCTTAAGATGGTGGGGGAGACGATCAGGGAAACCCTGCAGCAGAGGACAAAGGTGCTGATTCGCCATGGCGGGGAGGAATTTGCAGCCATCCTTTTTGACACCGACGAGGAGGAACTGAAGGAGTGGGCGGAAAAACTCCGGGTGGCCGTGTACGAAAAACGGCTGGAAGCGCCTGTGAAGGACGTAGCGGACTACGTAACCGTCAGTATAGGAACCGCCATGGAAAAATTGTCCGGAGAGAACCTGCGCTATGAGAATCTTTTAATCGAAGCAGATGAAGCCCTGTATGAGGCGAAGCGTTCCGGACGCAACCGCGTGGCATTTGCCGGGAAATAGTGCGGCAAAGGTATGGTCAAAACCGGATTGTGCCAGTGTGCATTTATGGCAGAGATCAGCTTGCATATCAGGCATTGCCTTTTGGCACGCGTTATGCTATATATGAGAAGATGGAAAGAAGGAGGGAGCCTGAATGCAAAAGCGATGCAGACAGATAATAGATATATGTTTCATGTTGTGTATGCTTTTTTGCAGCCTTTTTTCCGGGCAGGAACCGGACAGCTTTGTGGCTGTTTCGGAGAATGCAGGGCACTCTGTCACGTATATCTGTGCAGAGGAGCCGGAGCTTCTTGAGGTGGGATTGCGGGAGCCGGAGCTTCTTGAGGCACGCATCACGCCAACTTTGCAGTTGGCGAAGCGTTCCGCGGCAGGCCGGGATATCCGGCTGTCTGTAGATTTGTGTGTCCAGAGTGGCACATCTGTTTTATTCTGTTTTTTTGTGGCAGCGGGGGTGTTTCTTTTCTGGAAACAGGACCGGAATGCTGTCCTCTTAGATTACATCCATAATAAAGACGGTAAAAAGCGAATATAGAACATATAGAATCATACCTGCCTGTGGAAACACAGGTTTATTTGCGTTGCAAAATTTTGGAATATTCAAGGGAGGACTATATGTTAGAGAATATATTTGTAGGAGCCATGGCAGTTGTGGCGGTGGCGGCTGGAATTTTGGGCTGGAAGCTGGAAAACGGAAAACCGGATAAGGATGTTGAAGTGAGAAAACAGGACGCTGACCAGACGGAAGCACACAAAGGATAAAAATAAGAACAGGAAAGGATAAAGAGGAATATGTCGTTTACATATGTTATGGGACTTCTGGGAGGTTTGGCGCTGTTCCTGTACGGTATGCAGATGATGAGTACCGGGCTGGAAGCGGCAGCAGGCAGTAAATTAAAAACGATTCTTGAGAAGCTGACCGCGAACCGTTTCGTGGGGGTGCTGGCAGGGGCGGTGATCACAGCGATCATCCAGTCCTCTTCTGCCACCACGGTGATGGTGGTGGGATTCGTAAACTCCGGTGTGATGACGCTGCGTCAGGCAGTCTGGATTATCATGGGAGCAAATATTGGCACTACAATTACCGGTCAGCTTATTGCGCTAAATGTGGGAGAGCTGGCACCCGGAATTGCTTTTCTGGGTGTGGCAGCGATTGTATTTTCTAAAAAAGAAAAGCTGAATCATGTGGGAGAGATTTTAGCGGGGCTTGGAATTCTGTTTATCGGCATGGATATGATGAGTACTTCTATGAGCCCGTTAGGGGAATCGGAGGCATTTGCCAGCCTGCTCACCCGTTTTGAAAACCCGGTGCTTGGAATTCTGGCAGGAACCGTATTTACGGCGTTAATCCAGTCCTCCTCAGCATCGGTGGGAATTTTGCAGGCTCTGGCAAACAGTGGGATTGTGGGATTGCGCAGTGCTGCTTTCGTGCTGTTTGGACAGAATATCGGAACCTGTGTTACCTCGCTTCTGGCGTCCATTGGAGCCAGCCGGAATGCAAAGCGAACCACGCTTTTGCACATTCTGTTCAATGTGATTGGAACCGTTATTTTTACTGCCCTGTGTCTGACCACGCCGCTGATTTCCTTTGTGGAGAGCTGGACACCGGGGCGGGTCTCAGCACAGATTGCCAATCTGCATACGCTTTTTAATGTGGTAACAACGATTTTGCTGCTTCCCTTTGGGATCTGGCTGACCCGGCTTGTGACCTGGCTTTTGAAGGACAAGCCCGGGCAGCAGGAAAAGAGGGATGGCGATCATGCCTTAAATATTTCCGATGAAATGTTAAAGATTGCTATGATAGAGAAAAAATAATAGTAGCTGCCATGGCGGATATCGGTATATTTTTTGCGATAGTACTGCTAGCGTAAAATTTTATTCGGATTAAAAGAAAAGAGGACACCACTTTGTGATA
>JBJEJC010000176.1:0-29777 GCA_051877675.1 Roseburia sp.
ATTGGCATTTAAAATCCGCACCATATCCAAAAGACTCTGCTTTCCAACCGACATCTGCTCCTGCATCATGGCATCTACCATGACAAATGTGCGATCCGTGGCAGGAATCCCCGCTGTGGTCAAAGCATCCAGAAGAATCGGATTGCCTGCATTTCCGGCGTTATAGGGACGGATTGCCACCGTCTCCCCATCATTGGATTTGACCTGAAAAAACATGGCTGTTCCGGGCTGGATTGACACTTTTCCGTCCATCTGGGCGGTAAGCATCTGCCCGTTTCCAAGCGCCAGCAGCACCTTACCGCCACGGATGGAATTTACGGTTCCCTCAAAGATATTTCCCACTTCCAGTTCCGCCACAGAGGACACCATTTTCTGCATTCCACGAACGCTTTGCAGCTCCTCCGTTCCGTTCCGCACATTCCGGTTATATTGTCCCAGCATGTCTGATATCTTCAATGTGATCCCTCACTTCCACGCCGCGCCTTCGCGCTGTCACTCCATAAAGTTCCTGATAAACGATGCCCGGTGAATGGGAGACGGGCCATATTTTTTCAGTGCTGCAATATGTTCTGCCGAGCCGTAGCCCTTATTGGAGGCAAAACCGTACTCCGGCAGACTTTTGTCGTATTCTACCATCAGGCGGTCCCTTGTCACCTTTGCCACAATACTGGCAGCTCCGATGGAAATGCTTTTTGCATCTCCCTTGATAATAGGAACCTGCCGAATCTCCACACCGGGAATCGTCACTGCATCGTTTAGTAATATATCGGGCTTTACCTGCAGTTTGCTTATAGCCTCCCGCATAGCCTCATAGGTTGCCTGTAAAATATTGATCTCGTCAATGCGCTGGGGGGACACCATTCCGATTCCCACGGCAACTGCCTTTTCCATAATCACATCATAAAGCTGTTCCCGCTTTGCCGCGGAAAGCTTTTTGGAATCGTTGATATATAAAATATCACAATCCGCCGGAAGAATCACTGCCCCCGCCACCACGGGTCCCGCCAGAGGTCCTCTGCCCACCTCATCGATGCCGCAGATATAACCGCACGACGCATATTCCCGCTCATATTTTTTCAGATTCTCAATTCGTGCCAGTTCCGCCTGATAGCTGCGTAAACGCCTTTTTGCCTGCTCCATGAGCTTACAGACGCCGGGTCTCGTATCGTTTTCATAGGTCTCTATAAAATGAGGCAGCATCCCATCCTCTGCTGCCTTCAATTCCTCTTTGATTTCTCCGATCTTCTTTTCCGTCATTTTGTCTTCTCCCCATCCGGAAGTTCCAGGGTAACCCTGCCCAGTCTGCCGCTCCGGAATTCATCAATCAAAAGTGCCGCAGCCTTGCTGTAATCCAGTTCCTGCCCCTTAGAAATGCACTTCCGGTTCTTGGCAATCTGCTCCAAAATCTCCACCGGAGTACCCTCCTCACTCAACGCATAGCGCTCGGAAAGCATTCCGGGATAGCGTTCCTTCAGAAGCTTAATCAGCTCCAGGGAAAGCTCGTCCAGATTTAAAATCTCATCTTTGATAGCACCAATCAGTGCCAGCCGAAGTCCCACCGCCTGGTCCTCAAACTTGGGCCACAGAATTCCCGGTGTATCCAGAAGCTCCACGTTCTTGTTCAGGCGAATCCACTGCTTTCCCTTGGTGACTCCCGGCTTGTTTCCCGTCTTCGCACAGGCTTTTCCCGCGAAGGAATTGATAAAGGTGGATTTCCCCACATTGGGAATCCCCACCACCATGGCGCGCACCGGACGATTCTTAATGCCGCGGCGCAAATCCCGCTCCATTTTCTCCCGGCATGCCTCCATAATCGCGTTCTGCACTGTCTTCATGCCGCTCTTGCTGCGGGCATCCAGACACACCACAAAATATCCCTTTTCTCGGAAATAGCTGCTCCATGCCTGGTTGGCAGCCTCATCCGAGAGGTCAGATTTATTCATCAATATGAGCCGGAACTTATTTTTCCCCAGCTCGTCAATGTCCGGATTCCGGCTGCTCACCGGAATTCTGGCATCTACCAGCTCGATTACCAGATCCACAAGCTTAATGTCCTCCTGCATCTGGCGCTTTGCCTTGGTCATATGTCCCGGATACCACTGAAACTGCATAAATTCTCCTCTTTCCTTCTATAAAAATCCAAACTCACTCCACGGTGACACGCAGAACCAGACCTTTCCGATAATGTACTCCTTCTTAATGTTTCCAATATTGGCATACCGGCTGTCCTCACTGTTATTGCGGTTATCCCCCAGAACAAAATATTCATCCGCCCCCAGCCTAATTTCTTCCCCCGCAATCCCGGCATCCTCGATGGCATCTGCATCCACCTCATCCTCAAAGGGCTGCCCATTCACATAAATCTCTCCGTCCAGAATCAGGACGGTATCTCCCGGAACCGCAATCACACGTTTCACATAATAATGGGATTTCTCATTCCCGTTGGGCAAAAATACAATGATATCATTGGGCTTCGGGTCCGTCACCTTATAAATGAAGCGGTTAATCAGTACCTCGTCCCCGCCGTTTAAGGTCTCCGCCATGGACTGTCCCACCACACTAGTGCGCAGCCCGGCAAAGTAGACAAATGTAAATGCAAGTCCCACCGCAATGGCAATCTCCACCACCCAGGTCAGTATCTCCTTTAAAATCGCCACGTTCACCGTCTTCTTCTGACGGTAAAAGCTTAGTCCGTCTCTTCTATTTCTATGTCCTGCCACGACACGTATTCCTTTCTATCCGGAAAAAATCTGTTATTACTATAGCACAGCTGGCTTTCCGACGCAATTTGATTTTAAAGCAAAACGGCTGCTCCGGTAATCTCAACATTACCAGAACAGCCGTTTCGTTCACGTCGTTTTGAATTATTTTACTAATTCCTTAACCTTTGCCTTCTTACCAACGCGGTCTCTTAAGTAGAATAACTTCGCACGTCTTACTTTACCCTTGCGAACAACTTCTACCTTCTCAACGTTAGGAGAATGTAACGGCCAGGTCTTCTCAACGCCTACACCATTGGAAATCTTACGTACGGTGAAGGTCTCGCGGTTGCTTCCACCCTGTCTCTTTAATACGGTTCCCTCGAACACCTGAATACGCTCGCGGTTACCCTCTTTGATCTTACCGTAAACCTTAACGGTATCACCTACGGAAAACTCCGGCACTTCTGCCTTTAACTGCTCTGCTTCAATGTTCTTGATAATTTCACTTGCGTTCATTTTGTGACCTCCTATTATTTGGATGTTCTTAATACGCCAATTCGTAACAGAGGACCATCTATTTACTCACAACCATTTTATTATAGCATCTAAATTTAAAAATGCAAGTCTTTTTTGCAATAGATTCGGTTTAAAACCAGCGCCATATCCTCCACGGATTCCCGGCATCCGTCAGCGCTCCATCCTATATACACGTTATACAGCGCTCCTGCAAAGGAATACAGTTCGTACCGGTTGCTTCCACTCGCATCGCACCATTTTTCCAGGATATATGATGTCAGTTTCTCCAGAAAAGTATTGCTGAACCCGCATTGGAACATCCCATTTAAGAATTCTCTGTGCCGGGCAAAATACTGAAAGCAATGTTCTAAATGTTCCATGTCATAATAAGCGCCACCGTCCGGAAGTTCACACTCCTCCTGCTGATACTCCCGGATAATGTCATCCAGACAGCTTTCAAATACTTCCTCCTTCGAATTATAATTCCGGTAGAAGGTCATTCTCGAAACCCCTGCCACTTCTGTCAGTTCCGATATGGAAATTGCCGACAATGGCTTTGTTTTCGTCAGGCGCAAAAGCGCATCCACGATGCATTCTCTTGCAAAAATATTCGCACTGTTTCTTCTCACCAGATTTCTCTCCCCATCCTCACTGCCGCCATAATCCGACACTCAAGCTGTTGCATTTTCCAGTGAATTGTAACAGTTGTACGCCCGTTCATTGAAAGATGGCGCATTTAGTGTTACAATCTGTAACACAATTATAAAGGATTTTGTGAAGAATCACAATTACTTTTTTTCTCAGCTTACAATCCGGAGGTATATATGCGAACAGCAATTTTAACAGACAGTAATTCAGGAATCACCGCGGCAGAGGCAGAAACGCTTGGTATCTTTGTAGTTCCCATGCCTGTCATCATTGACGGTGAAACCTATTTTGAAGGCAAAGATATTTCGGAAACGGAATTCTATGACGCACTCTGCTCGAACAAGCAGGTCAGCACATCCATGCCCTCTCCCGGCGATGTGCTGAGTCTCTGGGACTCCATTCTCTCGCAGGGATACGATGAACTTGTATACATTCCAATGTCCAGCGGACTCAGCAATTCCTGCGCGGCAGCCGCAGGCCTGTCTCTGGACTATGAAGGCCGCGTACATATTGCAGACAATCACAGAATTTCCGTCACCCTGCGGGAGTCGGTGTACACAGCCCACAATCTTGCAAAGGAAGGGATTTCCGGAAGGGAAATCAAAGATTATCTGGAGAAGGATGCCTATAATTCCACCATCTACATTGCCGTCAATACATTGGAATACCTAAAACGGGGAGGACGTGTCACACCTGCCGGTGCAGCACTCGCATCCGTTTTAAATATCAAACCCATTCTCACGATACAGGGGGAGAAGCTGGATTCCTTTTCCAAAGCCCGGAGCATGAAAAAAGCCCTGGACAAGATGGTACAGGCCCTGCAAAATGATGTGCAAAACAGATTTCCCGATGCCACGCCGGACAGGCTGCGTATCGGAACAGCAGGAACCATGCTATCCGAAGAAGAAACAGAAGCCTGGGAAAGCGTTGTAAGAAACGCTTTCCCAGGCTCAGAGGTTTACTATAATCCACTTTCTCTCAGCATAGGCTGCCATATCGGCCCCCATGCCTTTGGCGTAGGTTTAACCCGCATATAGCCTTTTTCCAAGGGCTTCTCGCCGGGTTCGCATGATTAGCAATTCACACTGTCCACGAATCGCAGGAAGGCGCTTCTGCCCTCCGCCGTGCACTTATAGACACCGGCATCGGTGAGTACCTCTAAGAATACCAGCCCGATTTCTTTCTGGATAATCTCATGGAGACGTTCCGGCGCTATTTCGCCATCCAGAACGCTTCCTGCCGTAAATCCATACTTGGGCAGAAACTCCTCAACCCAGTCCGCGTGCTTCTCAAGCGCCGGATTTGCGCGAAGGTTCTCTCCATCCAAGAGCGCCTGTTCCAGCTCCGCCATCTCGTCTTTTAACCGTGCCGGCAGAACGGCAAGACCCATGACCTCGATAAGTCCGATATTTTCCTTCTTGATATGATGCAGCTTCGCATGGGGATGATATACCCCGAGCGGGTGCTCCTCCGTCGTAATATTATTGCGGAGTACAAGATCCAGTTCCAGTTCCTCTCCCCGCTTTCTGGCAATCGGGGTAATGGTATTGTGCGGTTCTCCGTCCGTCTCTGCAAATACAAATGCTGTCTCATCCGTATATCCTCTCCAGGTCCGAAGAATCTTATCTGCCAGTTCAATCAGCCGTTCCTTGTCCTTAGCACTGATTCGGATAACAGACATCGGCCATTTTACAATTCCCGCCTTCACATCCGAAAATCCCGCAAAGGAAATCTCCTGTTCCACCGGCGCTTTCGCCATGGCAAACTCATAATGTCCGCCCTGGAAATGGTCATGGCTTAAAATAGAGCCTCCCACGATGGGCAAATCCGCATTGGAACCCACAAAGTAATGAGGAAACTGCTCCACAAAGTCAAGAAGCTTTCCAAAGGTGGCTCGCTCAATCTTCATGGGCGTATGCTCGGCATTAAAAATGATGCAGTGCTCATTATAATATACATAGGGAGAATACTGGAAAAACCAGTCGCTGTGATTGATTGTCACAGGGATAATCCGGTGGTTCTGCCGTGCCGGATGGTTCACTCTGCCGGCATACCCCTCATTCTCCTTGCAAAGCAGGCATTTCGGGTAACCGCTCTGTTTTGCCAGCTTTGCCGCCGCAATCGCCTTGGGATCCTTCTCCGGCTTTGACAGGTTAATGGTGATGTCCAGCGTTCCAAACTCAGTATCCGCAGTCCATTTCCGGTCCTTTTTGATACGGTATCTGCGTATGTAGTCGCTGTCGCAGCTCAACTGATAAAAGTAATCCGTTGCCGCCTGTGCTCCCTTTTCCCGATAAAGTCCTGCAAACTCCGCCTTTACCTGGCTGGGCAGCGGAACCAGCATTCCCATGATTTTTGTATCAAAAAGATCCCGGTAGGTAATGGTATTTTCCGGAATCAGCCCCTGCTCCGCCGCATAATCAAGCATCGCTGCAAGGATTCCCTCCAGCGAAGCCTCTGCCGTTTCCCGGGTCATGGGTGTACGTTTCCCATAAGCCTCCAGCGTTTCATCCTCCAGTTCATCCAGACCAAACAGCTCCAGCAGGCGGTTTACGGTATAAATCCGGTCATCCGGTGCCACCAGCCCTGTCACCATGCCATATTCTACTAATTCCAAGATTTTTTCCTGAATCATATTCTCCCTCTTTCCTGCTCCTGCATCTATATTACGCAAGCTTCACCGGACCGTCACCAATCTCCACCACATAAAAGTCCGCTGCGTAACCAATCTTCTTCTCATAGGCAGCACCGACTTCGCGGATGAAGGTATCCACCGCTTCATCCTTTACAATGCTGACAGTACAGCCACCGAAGCCTGCGCCTGTCATGCGTGAACCAATCACACCGTCAATCTTCCATGCTTCCTCCACCAGAGTATCCAGTTCTATGCCCGTCACTTCATAATCATCCCGCAGAGAAACATGGGATGCATTCATCAGCTCCCCGAACAGCTTCACATCATTTTTCTTTAATGCTTCCACTGCTTTGATGGTACGCTGGTTCTCATAAACTGCATGTTTTGCACGCTTCTGGCACACTTCATCCTTGATTGCACCCTTATACTGCTCAAACTGCTCCTCGGTCAGATCTCCCAGCGCATTGATACCGATTACCTCTCCAATCTGTGCCAGTGCACTCTCACATTCACTGCGTCTCTCGTTGTATTTGGAGTCTCCTAAGCCCCGCTTCTTATTGCTGCAGGAAATCACAATCTTGGCATTTTCCAACTGAATCGGTGCATACTCATATTGTAAGGTCGCCGTATCAAGGAAAATTGCATGTCCCTTTTTGCCCATGGCAATTGCAAACTGATCCATAATTCCGCAGTTGACACCGTTAAATTTGTTCTCGGAATACTGTCCAATCAGCGCCAGATCCTGATTGTTCACATCAAATCCAAACATATCCCGCAGGATAAATCCGGTGAGCACCTCCACGGATGCGGAGGAGGAAAGTCCGGAGCCGTTGGGGATATTGCCCCAGAGTACCAGATCCATTCCCTGCTCCACCTTCATGCCCTTCTCCCCGAATGCCCAAATCACTCCCTTAGGATAATTTGTCCAGTCTGCTTCTTTTTCCGGCTTCAGATTCTCTACGGAGGATTCTATGACTCCCAGCTGTTCAAAATTCATGGAATAAAAACGCAGGGTTTTATCCGCTCTCTTCCTCGCCACCCCGTATGTACCAATCGTAAGAGCGCAGGGAAATACATGCCCGCCGTTGTAATCCGTGTGCTCGCCAATCATATTCACACGTCCCGGTGCAAAGTAAACACCAATTTCTCCCTCTCCGCCAAACAATTCTTTGAATTTCCCCAGTACATTCTCCCAGACCATATCGTTCCTCCTATACATCATTTTTCCTTTTTATGGGTATTCTGTCCGCCCTTTTTCCGCACAGAATTATTTCCCTTGTTTCATTGTTATTTTTATTATACTTCCCACCCGGTTCTTTGCAATGGGATTTTCGGAAGCTGCAACAAAGTTTTGCAATTCTGCAACAAAATTACATATATTGTTTGTATTACCAGGGAGTCCCGGCAAAAGCTGATATAAAATTCGCTGATTTACAATGACACTTTCTTACGTTACAATAATATTATTGAATGTATCTTATCATTTCAGGAGGTTTCTCTTATGCAATGCACAAATTGTAATTCACAGATTCCGGACGACTCCGCAATCTGTCCACGCTGCGGGATTCCGTTGCAGCAAAATCCAAATCCCGCCCAGCCAAATCCTCAGTTTAACCAGAACTTCGAACAGCAAAATTCTCAGTTCAGCCAGAACTATGGACAGCAAAATTCTCAGTTCAGCCAGAACTATGGACAGCAAAATTCTCAGTTCTATCAGACCCAGGGCTATGGACAGCCCTACGGCTTTACACAGCCAGGTATGACCAAGTCCCAGTTCTATCGCTGCCCCGAAGCAAAAAGCTACCGCACCAACATTCTGATATGTTCCATCTGTCTCTACATCTGCGCTGCTTTTACGCTTATTTTCACCATCCTGACAGCCAACGTGTTCAATATACTGGATGTAATGCTGATCATTGGTCTGACGCTTGGCATCCATCTCGGCAAAAGCCGCGCCTGCGCTATCGTCATGCTGGTGTACTCAATCTTCAGTGTCATCGTAGGACTGCTTGTCTATGGACAGCTTATGGGATGGTTTACCGTCATCATTGCAATCTACGCCACAGTGACCACCTGTATGTATCAGAGTGCCTGGAAGAAATACCAGCGCACCGGCGTGATTTCCTCCATGTAAAGTGGCGCGGCGCGCCACTTCCGAAAACGCTCCGCGTTTTCCCTTGGTTCTCTCTGCTTATGCGCATTTGCTTATTCCAGAAAAAGTGGCGCGGCGCAAAAAATACCTGGAAATGTGATAATGCTTACTATAATCAAATTCTTATAGTAAACATTATCATCTCCAGGTATTTCTTCGTGCCGCTGCCGTTTCTCTGGTCGGACAGTTGGCGCGTGCTTTCGTCCAGAACCTCTATGCCTTAAAGTCCCGGATTAGCTTCCAGGTTGGCAGCGCATTCCCATCGTAATCAAACAATGCCTGATTTGCCCACTCATTTCCACAGGGTCCCGGGTCCTGAATATATGCCAGAGATGCCGGTGTCGCCCAGCCGGAACCTGCCACCGGAATCCATGCCGGTTCCCAGTAGAAGAAGCCTTTTCCCTTCCCGCCTTTGATATGGCTGATCCGGTTCAAAAAGTCTTCCATAAAATCGTACTGCCCCTGCTTTGTCATGGGGTATTCGATTTTTTCCACCAGGGACGGTTTGGTTGCATAACCCTTGCGCTCCGCATCGGAAAGTTTTTCGTAATCCTTATAGTCCTCCATGGTATAGCCCATGGAAACCTCCGCAACAATCAGATCCTTCCCATAGCGTTCCGCAATATCATTCATATTGTCGGTGAGCATATCGAGCGTTCCATGCCAGAAGGGATAATAGGAAAGTCCGATAATCTGGAAATCCTCCCCCCGCTTCATAAAATTGTCAAACCATTCCCGGTACAGCTCATTCTTGCCACCGTTGTCCAGATGGATCATAATTGGCACATCCCTGTCCACCTGACGCACTCCCCGGATTCCCGCATTGACAAACCGGGCAATGTTATCATACGCAGGCACCTTTCCCTCCGGCCACAGAAGTCCGTTGGAAAGCTCATTTCCTACCTGCACCATGGTAATATTGGCACCGCCCTGTTCAAACAGTTCCATCATTTCCACAGTAAAATCAAAAACCGCCTGTTCAAGCTGTTCCACAGAATAGCCTTCCCACGCCTTGGGCTTAAACTGCTTGCCCGGATCTGCCCAGAAATCACTGTAATGCAGATTCAAAAGAACACCAAAGCCGGCTTCGGACACCCGCTTTGCAATGGCAAGGGAAGTCGCCGGATCATTTCCGCCTGCTCCGTAGGATTCTCCCTCCGGAGAAAAAGGATCGTTCCAGACACGAATCCGAATCGTATCTACATCATACTTCTTCATAATGTCCAGAATATCCGTTTCTTTCCCATCGTCATAATATTTTGCGCCGCAACGCTCCAGCTCCAGCAGCGTAGACAGGTCCATTCCTTTTATAAACTTATTCATACTAATCCTCATTTCTGCGCTGTTTCACACTACCAGCCTTTCAACTCTGCAATGTTGTAATCCAGCAATTTTCTCTCATAATTTTCCGGATTGATCTTCCACTGATAAGGAGAAGTATTCAAAAATTTCTTGAAATTCCGGTTAAATGTGGAAGTTGTGGAAAATCCCACTTTTTGCGCTACTATATCCATGGAATCATCTGTTTTTTTCATCAGATCGCAGGCACGCTGTACCCGTACCAGATTCATATAATCCACTGGTGACATATTCATGCAGGATTCAAACACACGGCGAAAATGGGTCTCGCTCATATGACAGGTTTTCGCCAGTTCCTCCACCCGGATTAAGTGCACATATTCCAGATGTACATAATCCAGTGCAGGAGCAATCTGCGCCACACTGGAAGGCTTTCTCTGATATTTTCCGGAAAGCTCGGTCTTCTGCACGCTGTCCTCTTTTTCATTGATACGGATAATCTCGGAAACCATTGCAAAGGCAAGTCCCCTGACACACTCAGTGTAATGCGGGCGTTTCTTTTGCATTTCCTCCATAATCATTTTGATGATGAGTGCCAGATTCCGATTCTCCCACTCATTTATAAGCATGGCGCGACGGTTTACACAGGCCTCCATTTCCCGCTGAAGCAGTCCGTTTCCCGGAAAAAGTTCCGCGATAATCTGTGCCGGGTCCAGAAACAGATACTCCCAGAAGCTTGGACCATCCGCTGAATCGCTGACCGTGACATGGGGATAGTTCGCCGGAATCACAGAAAACATTGCCGGCTGGTAGGGGCAGCTCTGTTCATCTAAGACCAGCTCTCCCCTGCCATTCCGGCAAAACCCGATTTCCATCAGATTGTGAAAGTGAAGATTGACCTCATCATGCCCGTAATCACGAATCCAGTTTTCTCCTAAGAGTGCCAGCACATATTCATTTTGCGGTACCTCGTAAAAGCGGAGTTCGATGGTATCTTTCTTCTTTTTCGCCATTGCGACACGTCCTTAATCAAAATCGAATTTATCAAATCTCTTTGCCATTGCGCGGTAACGGAAACGGATCATTTCGTTTTTCTCCAGAACATCCTCCTCCGTTCCGGTATACTGGCAACGCAGACAGTAATACTCCTTTTTCTCTTTATCATAGAACATATCAATATCCAGATCCCTCATAAAACAGGAAGGGCATCTGTAATTTAATTTGCCTTTTCCAGATTGAGCCATGTCGCAAATACCTCCTTATCTGCCATTTCTTTCTTATATCCCAGCGTAAACATGGGTGAAAATGCATATCCCTCTTTGATGTAGCCGGTTGCTGCCCCATCCTCTGTCGTTAAGGAAACTCTTGTGTCAATTGCCGGAACTACGGCGCTCACATCGGTTGCACCTGCCAATTCCGCCTCACGGCACTTATATTCATACTGGATGGTTTCCTCTGCACCGGTCTTCGCACATTTCAAGGTGATGCCGGTCATATCCTCCGGATATTCGGTGGTGCCGTAGCAGGCTACCATGTACTCATTGATTTCCACCTTGGCAGAAGGAGCACTCATCTCTAAGATGGTACGCTCAATCTTAATATTGCCGCTGCCTTCCTCAAAGTACTCTTTTGTCTGAAGCTTTACCGTAAGTCCGTCAAACTCAATATCCACCGGATCTAAGGTAAGTACTCTCGTCACCTTTCCGTCTGCACTCTTTTCCTCAGAAAAATGTGCTTTGGTGCGGCATAAGCAGAGATCTACCTCCTCACCGTTGTAGCAGACCTTGGCACTTCTTACGGTACCTTCCCCTGCGTAATGGGTGAAATAGCCTGCACGGTATTTCTCCTGAATGAGGAACGGATAGGATGCATCCTGCACATGAGGAGTGCCGATACCAACCTCCCATTTGAGCTTTGCAGCGTAGGGGCGAAGATCCACGATAGCACCGCCCTGATCCATATTCACGCAGGCACGCATGAACGGGTCGCAGTACCAGAATACCTGCTTCTCAGAACCATACAGAATATCTCTCCACAATGCACATTCCGGTTCGGTGTAGTGCTTCTTCTCACGGTAATAATCCGCAAACTCGGACATGGTAAGGTCTAAGAGCTTGCCTTCTTTCTTTAACTTGCCATAGTAAGCACAGCCTTCCTCATAGGATTTCAGCAGTAACTCGTATGGAGCCTCCCAGCGTCCCATCTTATTCATCCAGCCCGGTCCTACAAACATCATATTGTATGCATAACCGTTGTTGTATTTTGCCAGAGAACGGTACTGGTCAATCAGGTTGTACAGATACGGGAACTCCCAGGTTTTGGAATCGTAAATCATACCGCGGAGTACGTTCTGCGGATGTGTTCCAAAGTTGGAGCCGTTTCCGTCATAGCAGGCAATCAGGTCTCGGGAAAGATGCGGGATTGCAACAATACCACTGTCCTCTGCTTCGTTTGCCGCCGGTGCATGGGTGTTCTGTTTGGACGGAATCCAAGGTGCCCAGGGACCTCCGTCGAACAGGGTATACCAGGAGTTATTGCAGGTATGGTAAGCCTTTGGTCCTTCCTCCCAGCAGGTGGCAACGGCACATTTTACCATAGGATATTTCTCTTTGATATAATTTGTCAGTTCTGCATCCATGTAATAGGAGCCGGTGGATTCCGGATAGAAGCCAAAACGCTCATAGAACTTCTCAAATACATCGTTTACGATTTCCTTTTTATCCTCCATGGAGAACATCCAGATACAGAAATCCTTGGTCTTATACTTCTCACGGAATTCCTTGCAGGGAAGTCCCAGCAGAGAAAGCGCGATTTCATCACCGTATTTCTCATGGTGCTCTTTTGCGAGCGCAACTGCCTCATCGTTAAACAGGCTGGCATAGGTCATCTGAATGGTGGTCTTTAACCCATTCTTGTGTGCACATTCCTGCTGTGTTTTAAAAATATCCAGGGACTCGGTGAGCAGTGCTTTTCTTCCGATGTCCTCTGTCTTGCCATGACCGGTCACTTTTTCCGCATACTCCGGGACCATTTCCGGTCTATGGATAAGATTTAATACAAATTGATCCATTTCTATTCTCCTTCATCTTATTATAAAATGTTTCCTTGCTCTTTAGCCCTCTACAAAATCTCCGGTGATACCGGGGCATCACCGGCGTAATCTTTAGCCCTTTACAAAATCTCCGGTGATACCGGGGCATCACCGACGCAATCTTTAACCTTTTACGGAACCTCCGGTGATACCCTCTACATAGAACTTCTGCATGATTACAAACAGAATGGAAATCGGTATGGATACCAGTACACCACCTGCACAGAACCGTGAGAAGTAACTGTTAATCAGGGTCTTATCCAGCATATTGTAAAGTCCGATGGCAACTGTCCAGTCGGCAGAAATACCGGAATTCAGAATCAGCTTTGCATACACGAAGTCCATCCAGGGTGTCAGGAAGGAGTTGATTACTGTGTATACAATAATCGGCTTGGAAAGCGGGATTACAATGCGGAAGAAAATCATTGCCTCCGAAGCGCCCTCCAGCTTGGCAGCTTCTCTCAAAGAAGCCGGTATCGTGTCAAAAAATCCCTTTGCAATCAGATATCCCAGTCCGGAGCTTGCAGAGTATACAATCACCATGCCGAGATGTGAATTGGTCAGACCGATTGACTTCAATACGAAGTATACGGCAATCATGGCAAGTACACCCGGGAACATACCGAGGATGATTCCGATATTCATCAGCGGTTTTCTCGCTTTAAAACGCATACAGCTCGTTGCATATGCCACCATCAGCACGAAGCAGGTGGAAATGATACAGGTAAACACTGCAATGATAAAGGTGTTCATGAACCATTTCGGGAACTGTGCCACATTGTCCGCGCTGGCAAACAGGGAAACATAATTGTTCACTGTCCATTTCTCCGGGAAGAAATGACTGATGTTGATACCCGGATAAGCGCTGAATGAGGTGGCTAACAGCCATATGATTGGGATCAGCCAGATAAATGCGAGGAAAGCTAAAACAACATGTCTTGTCACTAATTTCACTGTTTTTTTCATCACTGGAAACTCTCCTCCTTATCTCCCTTCGTCATATTATTGAATGCGATCAGGGTAAATGCTGCACAGATGATAAATACAATACAGCCGATAACGGACGCCATCTTGTAATTGTACTGTTCACTGGTCAACCGGAACAGCCAGGTAACCAGAAGGTCGACCTCCTTCGCACTGGAATTCGCCAGCATCTGGTCGGTGGTATTGTAAACATCCTGCGTCAACAGGTAAATCACGTTAAAGTTGTTGATATTTGCAATAAACTGTGTAATCAGGCTTGGTCCGGTTACAAACAGCATATACGGCATGGTGATGTTGCGGAAAATCTGGAATCCGTTGGCTCCGTCAATCTTCGCGCTCTCCACCAGTTCTCCCGGAATATTCATCAATACGCCCGTTGCAATCAGCATCTGATATGGAACACCCACCCAGATATTGATCATAATAATCATGAAGCGCGCCCAGTTCGGATCGCTAAGGAACGGTATGTAGCTCAGGGACTCCCGCACAAGACCAATGCTCTTTAAAAAGTCAGTGAGACCGATATTTGAGCAGATGGTATTCACAATACCGGAGTTTGCAAAAAAGTTTCTCACCAGAAGCAGTGACACGAACTGCGGAACCGCAATTGTGACAACAAATAAGGTTCTCCACAGCTTCGGCACCTTTGTCTTCGGATCATTGATAAACTTCGCAAGCAGAATACCGCCGATGTATGTCGTGAATGTTGCAAAGAATGCCCACACAAATGTCCAGATAATAACAACACGGAAGGAATATCCAAACGTGATGGTGGTACTTGTGGTAAAAAGGTTCTTAAAGTTCTTCCAGCCCACCCAGGTAAACAACGCAGACGGCGGCATATGGTTCTGGTCATAATTGGTAAATGCCACCGCAATCATAATGATCAGCGGTACAATCGTGAAAATCACAACACCCAGCACCGGAAGCGCAAGAAGTGTAACGTGGAATTTCTCATTAATCAGTTCGTGCAGATCTTCCTTAAACGTGTTGATGTGTTCACCATTCTTCTGCATCACTTCGAGTTTTCTCACATTGATCATATTCGCAATGTAGATACACACGAATGCCACAATAATAATCAGTGATACAACGCCGAACAATAATATCTTAAAAGAATGATCATAATCATTAACTTCATTTTTCATGGTAACTACATTAAATACTTTTTCGAACTGGACCGTACCTAATGTATTAAATTTGCTCAGATATGGAGCGCCGACAGTTATCATGTACAAGATAAAAACTGCCTCAACGAATATCATCAGAAGTCCCTTTATGATCTGCTTTCTTCCGATATAACCGGCTCCCATAACAATCATCGAAAGCTTCACCCAGATATCGCCTTTTGCAACGCTCTCGCCAAAGCTCTTAAAAATTTTTCCTATACCCTTGAATTTTTCTTTCATGCTCAAACTCCTCTCAGAGTTATTCCGGTTGATAAAGCCCCCGTCTGCGTCATGCAGACCTTTCTTTAATGAATATGACTCACATCCATTGTGAATGTGGTTACATCCGTTATGAATGTGAGTCATAACAAAATTCTGTCTACTTCCTACTGTTTACGCTTACTGAGCGCTTGGCTGAGAAACACCGTCTACGAAGTTGTCCAGTAAGGTCTGAAGGTCAGTTCCGTCCGGGTTGCCTGCTGCAAGGATTGCGCCGAATGCTGTAGCCGGATCCCAGTAGTTTGCACCTTCACATCCATCAAGGACAGAATACTGTGACTGTAAGGACAGAGCTGCGATAGCCGGATTTGACTGAACCGCATCAGAAGATGCTGCATTAACGTTTGCAGGACCTGCACCTCTTAATTCGAAACGCTCTACCTGGCATGCCTCGCTGGTAAAGTACTCTGCAAGGAGCATTGCCCATCCGGTATTCTCACAGTACGGATTCACACCGAACATCTTGTAACCTGCTACGGAACTCATCTGAACCTGATTTCCATTGCAGGTGTAAGTCGGTAAGCATGTAGCTGCGTAGTTATCTCCCCATGCTGCTGCGGCTGCCTCAGCATTCCAGGTTCCGTTTACACCGGCGATAATGCTGCCATCAGCGATACCGGTTGCGAACTCTGCATCTGTCAGGCTTACAAATCCAGGATTTTTTGCAATGTCAAGAATTGCCTGGGTAACATCGGTTCCGGCAATTCCGGTAGAGGAGGTTCCGTTCCAGTCGCAGGTGGTAGAACCGTCTTCATTTGCAGAAAGACCGAAACCAGCGCCAATGTAGAAGGAAAGGAGATACCAGCCGCTGTCTAACTGCATGGTAATCTGTTTGCCGTTGTCTGCTGCAATCTGCATCATTGTGTCAAGAGATTTTACATCTTCCTCTGAGAAATACTCTTTGTTGTAGAACATGAAATATCCGTTATCAGCAGTTGCCGGATATGCATATAAAGTACCGTTCTTGGTTGCTGCCTGTACCGCACCGGAATCAGCGCCGCCGCATGCATCCATCACTTCATTCGTGTGAATCAGTACTTCCTGAAGAGCGCCTGCATTTACTAAGTCTGTCAACTGATCTCCTGCGAAGGAATATACATCAGCCGCTGCTTCCACATCGGTCAATACCGTATCCTTTGCGGTAGACTCAGACTGAACACCTACCTGAAAATTAAATGTAACATCCGGATACTGTGCTGCAAAAGCATCGCACCATCCGTTTACCATATCCTGATCTTCCTCTGCTGCCCATACTGTAAGATCTACCGGGCCGTCTGTTCCGTCGATCAATGCCTGTACCGGATCCGCAGATGTATCAGAACCTGCATCGGAACCGCTGTTATCAGCCGTATCCCCTGCACTGCTCTGCTCGGTTGCTGCATTTCCTGCGTCACCTGTGTTTCCTGCATCCGTTGTGTTTCCTGCGTTACCGCCGCAGCCTGCTGCCATTGTTGCAATCATGCTGGCACATAACAGTACACTCAATACTTTCTTTTTCATTGAAAATCCTCCCTTTTCATTATGAAATATGAAATAGTGTCCAGAACTCCGCTTCCCCGAGTTGTTTCGGTGGTTTTCGTTTTGCGCACCATTGCGCAATCGGTTGTTCTGTGACTTTAGTATAGTACATGGTTGTTTTTGTGTCAATGTGTATAATTTATAATAAAATCAAACATTTTTTAGTACATTTTCACAACAGATTTTTCTAAAATAATTTATAAAAAAGCTCATTTTCAACCTTTGTGCAACCGTTAAACCTATAAAAATCGCGCATTTTCCGCACCATGAGCACGGAAAATGCGCGTCTGAAATCAACATTATCGGTAATATAAATTTTATTTTGTGGACTCCTTGAGCACCACCTCATAGGGAAGCAGCGTCCGTTCCTTTACCTCCTGCCCCTCTATGAGGTCTAAAAGAGTGCGGCATGCCACCATTCCCAGCTCGTTGGCATCAAAGGAAAGTGAAGTGATAGACGGAATATTATTCTCCAGCATATTACTGTTATAGAAGGATGCCACCCGGATATCTGCCGGAACCTTGATATGTTCCTCCCGAAGCGTCTTTAATACACGGCTGCAGATGGCATCATCCATACAGAGAATACAGTCCACCTTCCGCTCAAAAACCACCTCACGCACGGTTTTATCAATCATCACATTATTGTCCTGTCCCAGGAATATCAGACTCTCATCCATGGTCTCGCCCATTTTCTGGTACGCCTCCCGGAATCCCCGGAGTCTTGCCTGGGTCACCACATGCAGCTCATCACCTCCAATCAGGGCAATTTTTTTCATCTGTTTCATTAATATAATGGAGGTCAGCTCCTTGCAGGCGCTTTTGTGATTGTGATCCACCTGCACCACATTTTTGTAATTGCTGCTTCCAATCGTGACAAAAGGAATTTCCCTCTGCTGCAGGAATTCCACCTGAAGGTCCTCCGTAAAGGTTCGCATGAGAATCACCCCGTCCACTTTGTGATTGGTCACAATCCGCTCTAAGGAAGAAATATCATTGATTCTCGAAATGCACAGAAGAATATCGTACTCCATCCCTCCGGCAATCTGCTGGATTCCAAACAGACACTCCTGAAAAAAATGCAGATCCACCACATCATATTCCCCAGGCATCACGACACACAGATTGTAGGTCTTCGACTGTGCCAGCCCCTTGGCAATCACATTGGGCTTATAATCATGTTCGCTGATATATTGAAGGACACGCTCCTTTGTCTCCTTTCCAATCCTCCCCTTCCCGGATATTGCCCGGGACACCGTAGTCTTCGATACACCCAGTGCCTCCGCCACATCCGCAATCGTAATATTTCTTTTTTCTTCCCGTTCCATACTCTTACCGCCCCGCAGTTTTCTGAAAAAATTTTGCGCATGTTGCGCAACTTATGTTTATTATGAAACAATTCTTCGAAAAATGCAATCCCTTTCCCGGATATTATTTTTTAGGACAAATTTCCTGCATTCCGCCTGTTTTTATTCCTCGCGCTTATTTACAGTTTTTCCCCGGGATGTTATAATAGAAGGTGAGCAAACGGTTGCGCGTGTAGAAAACAGAAAGGACGGATTTTTTTCCCTATGAAAACAGATAAACTTCTTTTCGGAGCCGCCTACTACTCCGAATATCTCCCCTATGACCGCGTAGAGAAAGATATGGAAATGATGGAACGTGCCGGCATGAATACAATCCGTATTGCGGAGTCCACCTGGAGCACCATAGAGCCCCGGGAAGGCGTGTTTGACTTCACCCATCTCGACAGAATGCTTGACGCCGCTGCCAGACATCACATTTCCGTCATTGTGGGTACTCCCACCTATGCCATCCCCACCTGGCTGGTCCGAAAATATCCGGATATTCTTGCCATTACCAACGACGGTCCCGGTATCTACGGTCACCGTCAGAATATGGATATCACCCATCCCGGCTACTTAGCCCACTGTGAGCAGGTCATCCGCGCCATGATGGAGCATATCCGGGAGGTTCCCCATATCATCGGCTTCCAGTTGGACAACGAAACGAAAAGCTACGGCACCGCAGGCCCAAGAGTCCAGCAGATGTTTGTGGACGACTTAAAACAGCGCTTTCCCGATATCCGGGAATTCAACCGGGAATTCGGGCTGGATTACTGGAGCAACCGGGTCAATGACTGGGATGATTTTCCCGATGTACGGGGTACCATTAACCAGAGCCTTGCCGCGGAATTTCAATGTTTTCAGCGCAAGCTGGTAACGGATTTTCTCACCTGGCAGTCCGGCATCATCCGGGAATATGCCCGCCCCAACCAGTTCATCACCCAGAATTTTGATTTTGACTGGCAGGGATATTCCTTCGGCTACCAGCCGGAGGTGGACCAGTACGCCGCTGCAGAATGCATGACCGTGGCAGGGGCAGATATCTACCATCCCTCCCAGGATCATCTTACCGGCGCCGAAATCACAGTCTGCGGCAATATCGCCCGAAGCCTGAAGCAGGATAACTATCTGATTCTGGAAACAGAAGCCCAGGGAAATATTGAATGGCTTCCCTATCCCGGACAGTTGCGTCTGCAGGCATACAGCCACATTGCCAACGGCTCCAACAGCGTTATGTACTGGCACTGGCACTCCATCCACAATGCCATTGAAAGCTACTGGAAGGGTGTCCTCTCCCACGATTTTTCCGAAAATGAGACTTACCGGGAAGCCTGCCGCATCGGCGCAGAATGGGCGCGTATCGGTGACCGTCTCCGCAATCTGAAAAAAGAAAACCGTGTTGCCGTCATGATAGACAATGCCTCCCTCTCCGGGCTGCGCCTGTTTCCGCTCAAGACCACCGGCGCATACAGCTACAACACGGTGGTACGCCATCTTACGGATGCGCTGTACCGCAGAAATGTGGAATTCGATATGGTCTCCTCCAGAGACACAGACCTGTCTCGCTACGACTGCCTGATTGTACCTGCGCTCTACAGTGCCTCGGAGGAACTGCTGAAGCGACTGGATTCCTATGTGGAAAACGGCGGGCATCTGGTTACCACCTTCCGCAGCGGTTTTTCCGATGAACATTTAAAAATTTATGCGGACACCCAGCCCCATATCTTAAGCAGATGTCTGGGACTGCACTACGACCAGTACACCTATCCGAGAGATGTAAAGGTGGTTTATAAGGACTTTGCTCCCGCAGATGCCCGGGACTGGATGGAACTTGTGACCTGCGATACCGCTGTCCCGCTGGCATCCTACCGTCATCCTGCCTGGGGACGCTACACGGCTGTGGCAGAAAACAGCTATGGCAAAGGCTCTGCCCTGTATTTTGCCGCGCTCTTTGACGATACACTGACGGAACAGATTCTTTCGGACTATCTGACCAAAATCGGTATTTTATCCGACAGAAATCCGCTCTGCTTTCCGCTGATTGAAAAGACCGGTACCAACAGCTACGGAAATACCCTGCACTACTATTTTAATTATTCCGGGACGCCCCGAACCGTGCTCCACCGGGATGCTACCGGGTGTGAACTGCTCTCGGAGAAGCAAATAAAAACAGGTGATTCCATTTCCCTGGCGCCCTGGGGGGTTGCCGTGGTGGAAGTCACCTGTCAGACTCTTTCATAAATGTAATTTCGGTTTCGTATAAGAGCATCTATAGCTACTGTGCCGGCGCAGTCTCATCCGCAGGCTGCGCTGCTGCCGAATCTGCGGTCTGTGCTGCCGCCGGGTCCGCAGGCTGTGCCGGCGCAGCCAGAAGCCCTGCATATACGGCTTCCGCATTCACAAGCACATCATAATTGGTCACATACGCCTTCGCCGAATCCGGCAGCACATCGTAGAGATTTCTTGCAGACATGATTGCCGTGCCGCTTGCCAGCGTCACCTCTCCGATGGAATTAATGATTCCTGTCACGGTAGCTGCATCCTGCTGCTGGATTTCCTGGCTTTCTGCTCCCGGTGTGGTGTATACCAGAATCGCATACCCCTGGTCAATGGTATTGTAGATGGTCTGTGCCACCGAATAAGGAAGGTTGATGCAGCCATGGGAACCGTTTGTCTTATAAATGTTCCCTCCAAAGGTAGTGCGCCAGGTTGCATCATGCATCCCGATATTTCCATTATAGGGCATCCAGAAGCTCACCGGTGTCTCATAGTCAGCCCCGCGAAGAATTGCATTCGTAGTCGTGTAGGTCACCGGAAATGCTCCCGTCGGAGTTGCATGACCGTCCGCCACATTGCCGGAGACGAAATCGCTCTCCACCACCAGAACTCCGTCCTTGTATACAAAAAGGTGCTGGAGTGTAAGATTGATTTCCACATAGGAATTTCCGTAATCATTCTCTCCATGGCTGTTCGCACGCAGTGAATACACCGGTTCCCGCTCCACATCGACACCGGCAGCAAGGTCTGAAAGAATCTGCTCTGTCTCCGCCGCAGTGTCAATTTTCCAGCCATATGCCCCGCCCGTTATGGTGACCGTAGAGCCATATGACGTTTTCAGGGTTTTCGCCTGATATGCGGTATTATAGGCGGCGGCAAGCTCCTTCACAAACTCCAGCACCCCCTCCTCATCTACCTGCACCGTGCCGTTATCGTCCAAGGAAAGCCAGGTACTGATCCGGCTTCCGTCCAGCACCTCTCTTTTCTCGTCAAAATCATATGTAATGGTAACTCCGGCATAATGGTTCAGATTCGCTATTTTTGTCAGAAGCTGTGCATCGTCATCTCCGACCTCCGGCTCCAGATAACAGTCTGCCTCCTCCAAATCCACCGAAGAATGCAGTGACAGCACCGCCTTCTCCACTGCCAAAATCACGCCGTCGCGGTCCAGCGCAGTACCGTAATCCGCAGGTATCAGCGTATAACCGGATGCCGTCTTATACTCCGAGCACTCCGCATTTACAGGCATCCGCTGATTTTTCATGCAGGAAAGTTCGTCAATGACTTCTTCCAATGCATCCGCATCATAGTTTACGGTTCTGCCCAACTGCAGGTTTGTTTCCTCAAACAAGGTTTTAATCCAGATAAACCAGCCCTGTTCTTCCATAAGCAGCTCTATTTCTCCGGAAAAAACGGGATAAATTCCAAGCGAGGTGCCGGCTACCGTCTCTGACATCCCCTCACGTCCGGTAATCTCCAGCGTATAGGAAGAGATTTCCTCTGTAATCCGGTCTTTTACCTCCTCCACAGTTTTCCCGCTGACATCAATTCCATCAATGCTCGTATGAAAGGCAAAATGGCTCCGGAAATAATATCCGATTCCGATATACACTGCCACCAGCAGTACCACGAGAACGCCGATTGCCAAAAGCCCCCACTTTTTTCTCTTTGCCGTGTCTTTCATTTCAATTCATGCCCTTTCTTTTGTCCTTGTTTCAAATCACTTCCTAATATTATATATTCCACCCCTCCCTTGTCAATTAAAAATGCACAAAAAGTACATCCGTGCTTTAAGATTTTCTTAAATTTTAGATAATCTTTCTTAAAAAAAATCGAAGCTTATTGTTTCCGGAATGCCACTGTGCTATAATCGCAGACGAAAAAAATGAAAGAGGGAATTATTTATGAAAGCGTGCTTTAAAAAAGAAGCATTTCATGCTTTTATCGAAAAAAATAAACATGGTTTTCTGCTGTTATATTTCCTGATTTATCTCCCCTGGTTCGGCTATCTGGAAAAGATCGTGACAACACATTTTCATGTCATCCATGTGGCACTGGACGATTACATTCCGTTTTGTGAATATTTTGTCATTCCATATCTTCTGTGGTTTGGCTATATTGCCTGGGGAATCGGTTACTTTTATCTGAAGAATAAGAACGAATACTTCCGTCTGTGCACCGTACTCTTCACCGGAATGACGGTTTTTCTGATTATATCCACCGTTTATCCCAACGGTCACTATTTAAGACCGGATTCCTTTGCACGGGATAACATATTTGTACATCTGGTTCAGTGGCTTTATTCCACCGACACGGCAACCAATCTGTTTCCGAGCATCCATGTGTACAATTCCATCGCCGTGAATACAGCAGTATGGCACAGCGAGAACTTCCGCAACAACAAACCGGTCCGCTATGGTTCTGCCCTTCTGGCAGGGAGCATCGTTCTCTCTACCATGTTCTTAAAGCAGCATTCGGTATTCGATGTGGCAACCGGCATTCTGCTGGCAGTTTTTATGATTTCCATCGTATACCGCCCGACCCCGTTGGAGCTTCCTGTACGGGAACGCAAATATCAGAGCAAACTGAATCGTGTATCATAATATAAAAAAGAATCCTGCTCCGCAGGATTCTCCGCCTGCGGCGGGTTGCGTCAGCAACATCTACCATTCCGCCGCAGTGCGATCCTCGCGGAGCGCTCTTTATTTCATAGGAAAGGCTTTCCTATGAGATAAAGAAGGGCGGCTATGTGTTTCGCATAGCCGCCCTTCTTCTATATTACCACAGCTTAAACAACTGAATCGCACCCTTAACTACTTTATAAGGTACATTTTCCAGCTCCCGTGCCGCGTTCTTCAATTCTTTACGGATCTCGATGTGCTGTGGGCAGTGGGTCTCACACTTGCCACAGCCGACACACTGCGAAGCGCTGCTGGTATCCTTGCGGAACGCAGTACACTGCAGATAATCCCGTCTTCCGCTCCGTTTCCCCTCCGAATACATGGCATTATAGCAGCGGAAGGTTCCGGGGATATCCACTCCTCTCGGGCAGGGCATACAATAGCTGCAACCGGTGCAGCCCACCTTCACACTCTTTGCAATTTCAGCCTTTACCCGGTCAATCAGCGCCCGGTCCGAATCGGTAAGACATCCCACCGGAGACTCCGACGCGGTTTTCACGTTCTGCTCCACCATTTCCAGGGAATTCATACCGGACAGCACACAGGTGACCTCCGGCTGGTCATATAGCCATTTCAACGCCAGTTCCGCAGGTGTTCGCTTCTCCTCGTCCTGATAAAACAGGTTCTTTGCACTCTCCGGCAACAGATTTACCAGTCTGCCGCCTCGCAGCGGTTCCATAATAATGACCGGAAGTCCCTTGCTGTGGGCATACCGCAATCCCTCAACCCCCGCCTGGGAGTTCTCATCCATATAGTTGTACTGAATCTGGCAGAAATCCCAGTCATAGGCATCCACAAGCTGCTTAAACATATCCGTTTTCCCATGATAGGAAAATCCGATGTTGCGTATAGCGCCCGAGGTGAGCTTCTCCTGAATCCAGTCGTCCATTCCCATCTTCTTCAACCGTTCCCAGGTAGGAATATCGGTAAGCATATGCATGAGATAATAATCAATGTGGTCCGTTTTCAGGCGGCGCAACTCCTCCTGAAACATTTTTTCCACACCATCCATGGACTTAATCAGATAATGCGGCAGCTTCGTGGCAAGAAAAACCCGATCCCGGTAACCGGTACGCTGTAGGATTTCCCCCACCGCAGCCTCGCTTCCGGGGTACACATAGGCAGTGTCCAGATAGTTGACGCCCGCCTCAATGGCAGCCGCCAGTTCCTGCTGTGCCTTGTCAATGTCGATGGAATTTCCTTTTCTGGAAAAACGCATACAGCCATAGCCGAGCACTGAGATATCGTTTCCTTTTCGATCCTTGCGATACTGCATTACAATTCCTCCAATTCTTCCAGCCAGATCTGCACACAGGCATCCGACGGCATTCTTAAATCCCCGCGCGGAGAAACCGCCACGCTTCCCACCTTCGGTCCGTCCGGCAGACAGGAACGCTTAAACTGCTGTGCAAAAAATCGGCGATAGAAGGTCTTTAACCATTTCAAGATTACGGCATCCTCATAGTTCCCCGCAAATGCCAGCTTTGCCAGTCGGTACACCTTTGCAGGCGGAAATCCCTGGCGCATCATGTAATATAAGAAAAAGTCATGAAGCTCGTAGGGTCCTACCAGATCCTCCGTCTTCTGGGAAATCTTCCCATCCTCCGGCGGCAGCAGCTCCGGTGACACCGGCGTATCCAGCACATCGAAAAGAACCTCTGCCAGTGCCTCCTCCCCACAGGTATCCGCATAATAGCGGACAAGATGACGCACCAGAGTCTTAGGAACGGAAGCATTTACGGCATACATGGACATATGATCCCCGTTGTAGGTTGCCCATCCCAGAGCCAGCTCCGAAAGGTCTCCGGTTCCGATTACCATTCCCCCGCTCTTATTCGCAATGTCCATAAGAATCTGGGTCCGCTCCCTCGCCTGACCGTTTTCATAGGTTACGTCATGCAGCGCCGGGTCCTGTCCGATATCCCGGAAATGAATATTTACCGCATCCCGGATATCCACCTCCATGAAATCCGCGCCAAGACACCGAATCAGCTTCACCGCATTGTCATAGGTGCGGTCTGTGGTGCCAAAGCCCGGCATCGTCACCGCCTTAATCTGCTTATGGTCCATCCCAAGCAAATCAAAGGCGCGCACCGTCACCAGAAGCGCCAGCGTGGAATCCAGCCCACCCGAAATTCCAATTACTGCGGTCTGACAGTGGGTATGCTCAATCCGCTTCTTTAACCCCATCGCCTGAATGGAAAGAATCTCGTCACAGCGCTTGTCCCGCTCTGATTTATTTCCCGGCACAAAGGGCATCGGGTCAATGGTTCTGGTGAGGACCGTATCCTCCGGTTTTAAGGAAAAGGAAATTCGCTGATAGGAATCCCAGGCATTCTCGTAGGTGGTCATGCGCCTGCGCTCCGCACTCACCCGGCTGACATCTATCTCGGTATAAATCGTCTCATTCGTAAAACGCTTCGACTCCGCAAGTACCCTGCCGTTTTCCGCAATCAGGTTATGCCCGGAATAAACTACGTCCTGCGTAGATTCTCCGTCCCCTGCACTGGCGTAAACATACCCACAAATCAGCCTTGCAGACTGTCCTGCCACCAGCTCTCTCCGATAGGTATCCTTCCCTGTCGTCTCATCGGAGGCGGAGAGATTCACAATAAGGGTCGCGCCGTTTAAGGCATGCCGGATGCTGGGCGGCTCCGGTGTCCACAAATCTTCACATATTTCCGCTGCAATCTGCAAATCGGAAAGCTCCCTGCAGGAAAAAATCAGATTTGTTCCCATGGGCACGGTAATTTCCTCTTCCACACCGTCTAACACTTTCCGTTCCTCCGCGGAGAACAGCGTCACAGACACCGGTGCTTCCATTCCCCTTGTAAAATGACGCGCCTCATAAAATTCATTGTAATTCGGCAGATATGTCTTGGGCACCAGTCCCAGAATGCTTCCGCGGCTCACTGCCGCCGCCACATTGTAAAGCCCTCCCCGGAATGCCAGAGGAAGCCCCACAAAAATGATTCCGTCCGTTTCCGCTGTAGCATCAGCAATCCGAAGCAACGTTTTTTTGGCTTCTGTCAGCAGTTTTTCCTGCAAAAACAAATCACTGCAGGTATAGCCTGTGATGCACAGCTCCGGAAGCACAATCACCTTTGCCCCCGCCTCTGCCGCTTCTCTTATTTTCTCGCAAATAACCGTTTCGTTGTAGCCGGTGTCCGCCACACGAATCTTTGGCGTCACCGCTGCAACCTTCACAAATCCCTGTCTCACTTTTTCCTCCCATCCGGGTCAGACATTTCCTGCCCGGCTCTACTTCTGTCTCATCTGACGCAGCTCGTCTATCTCAAAATGATATGCCTTGTTGCAGAACTGGCATTTTACCTCGATGCCTTCCCCGTCATTGATGATATCGTCCAGATCCTTTTTGCTCAGGGTAGCAATGGCACGGGATACCCGCTCCTTGGAGCAGTCACACTGGAACACCGCAGGAAGCCGGTCGGTAATCTCAAGACCAAACTCTCCTAAGAGACGCTCTAAGATACCCTCCGGCGTATCGCCCTGCTCTAACATCTCTGTGACTGATGGAATCTCCGCAATCTTTTTCTCCAGCTTCTCAATCGTCTCATCCGATGTAAAAGGCATGAGCTGGACAATAAATCCACCCGCCTGCCGTACGGAGCCGTCTTTTTCCACAAGAACGCCAAGTCCCACCGCAGAGGGCACCTGTTCCGAGGTGGCAAAATAATAGGTCAGATCCTCCGCAATCTCTCCGGTCTGAAGTGCAATCTGCCCCACATAGGGTTCCTTTAAGCCCATGTCCTTGATTACGCTTAACACGCCCATGCCAAGGGCTCCTCCCACATCCAGCTTACCGTTGGCATTCGGCGGGAGTTCCACCACCGGGACTCTGGGAAACCCTTTCACATGTCCGGCGGCATCTGCCGTCACCGTCAGCCCCTGCACCGGACCGCTGCACTGGATCTGAACCGTCATCAGGTCCTTATCCCCCTTCATCATGGTTCCCATCATGGCAACACCCGACAGAAGCCGTCCCAGCGCCGCCGTGATGACCGGACTGGTTCCGTGGTCGATGCGCGCCTCCTCCACCAGATTCTTTGATGTGATGGCAAATGCCCGAATCTGGCTGTCTGCCGCCGTAGCTCTTACAATATAGTCTTCCATTTATTTTCCGTTCTCCTTTGCTATGATGTAAATTCGTTCACTGTCCGGACGGACCGGCTCCCTGCTGAATGCATCGTACGCCGCCACAAACTCCATTCCCGCCTCCGCAATCAGCTGTTTTACAGTCTCCAGCGTGTATGCCCGCTGAAAATGGGTCTCTTCATATTTCCGATACAGGTCGCCATCCTCCCTGATAAAAAGGGTCAGGTCATATTCATTGACCGCAGCTTCCTCATCGTAATAGTTGTCCCAGATAAAACTGCCCTCGTCGCGGTTTTCGCTGATGGTGGTCTCTCCTAAAAGTTCCCGGTATTTGAACACCGTATTCAGGTCAAAGATAAAAATCCCTCCCGGGTCCAGATAATTATTGACCAGCTTTAAGACCGCAAGAACATCCTGCTCCTCCATCAGGTAATTCATGGAGTCACAGATGCTCACCACCGCACGCACGGTCCCATACAGTTCAAACTCCCTCATATCCTGCTCCAGATACAGAATCCGCTGCCCCGGTTCTTCCCGGAATTCGTCTCCCTGCTCCGGTTCTTCCCGGAATTCGTCTCCCTGCTCCGATTCTTCCCCCATGGCAGTCTCGTCATCGTCCTGCTCATATTCCCGCGCGATTTCTAACATTTCCTCCGAATTGTCCACGCCAATCATATCATAACCCGCTGCTGCAAGCAGCCGCGTCATTTTCCCGGTTCCGCAGCCAAGGTCTAAGATAAGCCCGTCCGAAATGCCATGCTCCTGCAATAGCGAAATCAGATACCGGCTCCACTCCTCATAGGGCACATTGTCCATGAAAAGGTCATATACCTGGGCAAAACTTGTGTATGCTTCCACTCTTTTTCCACCTTTCTGTTATCCTTTATACTATCAAGTTTCCCGTGGAAAAGCAAGTGTGCGAAAGCTTCTTGATTATTTCCGGGACAACACGTATACTAAGAGCATATATCAGATTTTACCGTAGCGAGGTTTTTTATGCCTGAGAACTTTGACCATTACATCACAAAAAATATAAAAGCCTTTTACCGGCGCAGACTTGTAACACCAATCCTGTATCTGCTGTTTCTGGCTGCGCTGTGGTTTACCTTTTCCCTCTCCAAGCCGCTGTTCCCATATGTTCTGCATACCGAAAATGAGGACAGGTCTTCCCTGGAGACGGCTTACCGCAATGATATGGAATATGTAAACGTCACTCTGACGGATTTATATTTCACCGGCTACAACCAGACACTCCTGGGACGTACCACCGGCTACTATTACTACACGTTGATAGGAGACGAATGCGTACTTGTGCTATTGTCCCCGTCCACCTGTGATCAGGGACTGCCCAGCATTCCAGCCGTTACTATTTACGGCCGTATCCTGCACGGCGGCAGCAATTTCGACCAGCTTGCGAGCAGTCTCGCCTCAGATTTAAACTGGACAGACAACGGCATCCGCAATCACATTTCGCTCTACTATATCAGCGAGCCGGGCTACAATCAGATTGGCAATCTGATTCTGCTCTGCACGATGGCGATAACCGGTGTCTACGCTCTGGTGTGCATTATACTTTTTATTCTGTACCTGTTCTTTCCGGTACTCTCCCCCTGCTGCCAGGACCTGGCATTGTTCGGGAATCCCAGAAAGCTTTTGGAGCAGGCGGAGGAGGAGCTTGCCACACTGCCGCAGTTGGCAACGGAGGATATGTTCATTACGGAGCACTTTTTCATTGAAACCTCGGTCTATGGAAATGCCATTGTCCCCATCGACCAGATTATCTGGATATACAAGTACTCGACGCTGCACAAATTTTTCTGGTACCATTTCAGCATCTCCTACACACTGCATATCAGCGCCAACCGGCATCTGTATATCCAGTGTCCGAAGAATATCAAATCCGATATCGATGGTATCATAGACTATCTCGCCGAAGCGAATCACAATATTCTGGTGGGATTTAACGAAGAAAACCGCCTGAAGGTGCAGGAGATTCAGGGAACCCCGATGCACTTTGAGAAATTCATTGAGCTGCTGCAAAAAAGAATCTGAAAAATGGAGCTGTCTGACAGAAGTTCATTTAGTTGAGGTTTTAGCAAAAGAACACCCGTACACTTAGCCAAAAGTGTGCGGGTGCTTTTTTAAAAAGCAACTCGACAAATCGGCATTCGATGAGCTCCTTGGTGTAGATAGAAATATCAAGTTTTACATATAAATCCACTGATTTTTATTTGTTATATGTAATTCATGGCTTGGATTCAGCCTCTGGGAAGTGAAGCTTACATATAAGCTTCTTTTTTCTCATAACATATATGTAATTCCAAACTGGAAAACGCCCCTTGAAAGGGAAAACTTACATATAAA
>JBJEJC010000177.1:0-5996 GCA_051877675.1 Roseburia sp.
GCTGACGCAACCCGCCGCAGGCGGAGAATCCTGCGGAGCAGGATTCTTTTTTATGTTGGAGGAAAATATGAAAACGGGATTGGTGTTAGAGGGAGGCGCAATGCGGGGAATCTATACCGCAGGTGTGCTGG
The DNA here is from genome assembly GCA_051877675.1 of Roseburia sp. GTDB lineage: Bacteria > Bacillota > Clostridia > Lachnospirales > Lachnospiraceae > Roseburia. Next base: position 132 of record JBJEJC010000177.1, read on the forward strand.
ATGTTTTTCTGGAGCTTGGTATCAAGCCGGATGGCGTAATCGGTGTTTCAGCGGGGGCGATTCACGGCGCAACCTTTGTGGCAGGGCAGAAGGGGCGCAGTATCCGCTACATGAAAAAATATTGCAGGGACTGGCATTTTATGAGCTGGAAGTCTTTTTTCCTAACCGGGGATCTGGTGGGAAGGAAGTTCAGTTACGAGGAGATTCCCTATGAACTGGACCCCTTTGATTTTACTGCCTACTATGACAACGACATGGAGTTTTATGCCTGTGCCACGAATCTTATGACGGGAAAAGCAGAATATCTGGATGCCAAGGGCACACAGAGAAATGAGAAGCGTACACTGGAAATCATCCGTGCCAGTGCTTCCATGCCGGTAGTGTCCCGGATTGTGGCATTGGACGGAAAACCGTATCTGGACGGCGGTACCGGGGACAGCATTCCCGTTGATGCGTTCCGGGAAATGGGATATGAGCGGAATATTGTGGTGCTGACGCAGCCGGACCGCTATATGAAGAAGCCGGAGAAGCTGATGCCGGTAATCCGAAGTAAATACCGCAGATATCCCGCATATATTGCAGCCAGTGAAGACCGCTACATCCGGTATAACCAGACCACAGAGCATTTGAAGGAGCTGGAGGAGAAGGGGGAGGTGCTTATTCTACGCCCCTCGCGCAGGGTGGATATTGACCGGATGGAGAGCAATCCCCGGATTATCCAGGAGCAGTACGACCTGGGCAGAGCGGACGCGCTGGCGCATAAGGATGCCGTGATTCGCTTTATGGAATAAGGGTTATTCAACCAATTGTAAGTCATACAGCTTCTTATACAGACCGTTCTGCCGCAGCAGCTCCTGATGGGAGCCGGATTCCTGAATCTGTCCCTGATGCATGACGATGATTTTGTCCGCGTGCTGGATTGTGGAGAGCCGGTGTGCCACCATGATGGTAGTGCGCCCCTCCATCAATGTGGACAGTGCCTGGGTGATGAGGGTTTCTGTTTCGGTATCGATGTTTGCAGTCGCCTCGTCAAGAACCAGAATGGCGGGGTTATATGCCAGGGTACGGGCAAAGGAGAGCAGCTGCCGCTGTCCGGCGGAGAGCGTGCTTCCGCGCTCAGTCACCGGCTCATCGTATTTGCCCGGCAGTTTTTCGATAAAGGAATCTGCATGAACAATCTGCGCTGCGCGCTTCACATCTTCCATCGATATATTTTCATTATTCAGCGAAATATTGCTCTTGATATCTCCGGTAAAAATAAATACATCCTGTTGTACCTGTCCGATGGCACCCCGCAGCACATCGGTATCGATATCCTTAATATTGACTCCGTCAATGAGAATTTCTCCCTTCTGGATATCGAAATAGCGGCCAATCAGGTTTAAAATCGAGGATTTCCCTGCACCGGTGGCACCTACGAAGGCAACCTTCTGTCCCGGTTCAATGACAAAGCTGACATCCTTTAAGATGTAATCCTCTTTCTCATAGGCAAACCATACGTGGCGAAATTCGATACGCCCCCGAATCTGCACATCCACAGGATGTTTCGGGCTTACAATTTCCGGTTCCTCGTCCAGGATAGAGAAAATCTTTTCTGCGGAGGCAAGGGAGGACTGCAGGGTTCCGAACTGCTCGGCAAGCTCCTGAATCGGCTCAAAGAAGGAGCTGATATAGGTAATGAAAACGAACAGCGTACCCAGGGAAAGTCCGCCGGAGAGCACCGAGGCGCTTCCGGTTCCGATTACGATGATCATGGCAATCACGGAAACCAGGTAAATGGAGGGGCGGAAGATGGCAAAGGTCATGACTTCACGCCAGTTGGCACGGTACAGCTCCATGGATTTCTGCTCAAATTCGGCATATTTTTCCTTTTCCCGGGCAAAGACCTGAATCAGCTTCATACCGGAAATATGCTCGGACAGGAAGGTATTTAACTCCGTAATCTTATTTCGGGTAATCTGGTATGCCTTTCTTGACAGGAACCGGAAGAGGAAGGTCAGTACCGTAACCACCGGAAGAAGTAGGAAGGAAACTCCCGCCATACGCACATCGATGGAAAGCATGACCACTGCATAGCCGATGATTTTTACCACATTCTTAAATAATTTAACAAGAATCGAAGAAAACAGCTCATTCACTGCCTCCGTATCATTGGAGACCCGGGTCACCAGCTTCCCTACGGGGGTTGTATTAAAAAAGCTTAAGGACAGGCTGTGGATGTGGGAAAAAACCTCCTCGCGCATCCGGTAAATGATGTTCTGTCCCATTTTCTGCAGCATCCAGGTATCTGCGGCATTTAAAACAAATCCGGCAAGCAGGAACAGCAGGTAAATCACGGCAGCGAAAAGGATGCCGGAAAAATCATACCGGCGCAGATCCTTTAACTCTTCCTTAGAGAGGAGCGGGGCGCCGTCCCGGATGTACTGCTGTAATGTCGCATTGTCTGCATCCTTAAGGAGGAGGCATTCATCGGCAGCCAGCTCCTCTGCCATGTAGTAGTGGTCCTCATAAAGCAGAATCTGATAGTAGGTGCCATCCTCTGCCGTATCGTAGTCCCTGGTCAGGAAAAGTCCGTGGTAGGCAACAGCGCCGGGGGCATCCTCTGTGGCTACGGTATAGGGAGTATAGTAGCCGTTGATGTAATCGTCGATGGCATTTCCGATGATAATGGGACGGTATAATTCCACCACAATAATTAGAAGAACCAGAAGAGTGGCGGCAGTCATAACCCATTTGTGCGGCTTTAAATAAGTAAGCAGTCGTTTCATCAGCAGGCACCTCCCTTCTGCAGTGCGGCAGTCTGTTCTCCGACTGCCGCCTCCAGCTGCTGTTTCTCAAACATATCCTTGTAGATGCCGTTTCGGGCAATCAGCTCCTCATGAGTTCCCACTTCCTTTGCGGAGCCGTCCTCTAAGACCATAATAATGTCGGCATTCTGGATGGTGGAAATGCGGTGTGCAATCAGAATTGTGGTTTTCCCACGGCGATTTTCCTTCAGATTGCGCAGGATATGTTCTTCGGTATCGGTATCCACCGCAGAGAGGGAATCGTCCAGAATCAGAATCGGTGAATCCTTCATAAGTGCTCTGGCGATGGAGCTGCGCTGCTTCTGACCGCCGGAGAGAGTAACACCGCGTTCACCGACGATTGTCTCATAGCCATCCGGAAAAGCAACAATATTGTCATGGATGCATGCCGCTCTGGTGGCGCGGGTGATGGACTCCATATCCTCACCCTCCACACCGAAGGCAATATTGGACTTTAAGGTGTCTGAAAACAGAAAATTATCCTGAGGCACATAGGCAATATTTTCCCGGAGTGTTTTAACCGGAATCGTATTGATATCCTGTCCGTCAAATAGAATCATGCCGGGTCTGGTATTGTACAGGCGAAGCAGAAGATTTACAAGCGTCGACTTTCCGTTTCCGGTACGTCCGATGATGGCGAGCGTGGTGCCGGCAGGCACATGGAGACTGATATCCTTTAAGGTAGGCTCCGTGTGACCGTGGTGCAGGAACGTCAGGTGGGAGAAGGTAATCTCACCCTTCAGAGTATCCACATCTGCCACGTCCTCATGATCAAAGACCTCCGGTTTGGCATGAAGAATCTCCTGGACACGCCGGATGGAGGCGGCACCCTGGGAAAACATGTTGATGGCATCCCCGCAGGCGAGCATCGGCCATACCAGCATATTGATGTACTGATTGAAGGCAACGAAGCGGCCCAGCGTGATTTCTCCCACCAGGGCAAGGTAGCCGCCGTAGATCAGGGTAATCAGACTGGAAAGTCCTATCACAACATCTAAGAGCGGCATCACAATTGACTGCAGTTTCACGACATGTAAAGTTTTATCCATGGTATTCCGGTTCTCTTTGGAAAAGGCGTAAAATTCAGCGCGTTCCCGCACAAAGGCTTTGATGACCCGGACACCGGAGAAGCTTTCCTGAACAAAATCCGTCAGATTGGAGATTGCCTCCTGACGCTTCAGATAGCGGGGATGCATGAGCTTTCCATAATAGATCTCACCGATGCAGATAAGGATCATGGGGATGATTGCCGCCAGAGTCAGCCGGATACTGACATAACGCATCATCTGGCAGATGACCATCACCGTCATGACTGTGGCATCGAAAATTTCGATGACGGCAGGACCGATTGCCATACGGATGGAGTTCAGGTCACTGGTAAAGCGTGTCATCAGATCGCCGGTTTTGTGCTCGTTATAATATTCCACATCCATTTCCTCAAGGTGGGAAAACATATCGTTGCGCAGCTCCCGCTCGATGGAGCGGGCAGCGCCAAAGAGAAAAAAGCGCCACAGAAAACGTCCCACGGCGAGCGTGAGACCAAGAAGGAAAATGATAAGAAGACAGGACTTCACACCGGACCAGTCCATGGTATGGGCGGTGAGACCGTCTGTGATTGTGCCGGTCATCTGTGGAATGAACAGGTTGGCGAAATCCACCACAAACAGTGTGATGATACCGGCAATGTATTGAAATCTGTGTTTTTTGATATATTGGAAAATAAAGTGAAAGGTATTCATATCTGATCTGCCTCCAGGCGAAAGGATAATCTCTATTTTATGCCTGTTGCAGAAAAGATACAAGCCCTATTTTGCTGTTTGGGGCAGGAAAAAGAAATGCCACACAAAGAAATCTGGGGACGATAATGCTCGCAGTAAGCATTATCATCCCCAGACATTTCTTCATGTGACACTTATTTTTTCTTCAAGTAGTTTTTATTTGGCAAGCAGCATCATAATCTTATTGCTGCGCTCCACAAATTTTGCCATGGCATCCACAGAGAGCGGCTGGTTGGAGAGCATTGCCAGGTCATAGAGCTGTTCACAGAACATGGGAATATTCTCGGAGTCCTTGTGCTCGAAAATATATTTTACCAGCGCATTGTTGGCGTTTAAGGTCAGGGTCTGGTCAGCGGCAAACATATTCGGGTCCATACCGCCCATACCGCCCATCGCATACATTTTCATCATATCCTGCATTCTTCTGCCTTCCTCGGAGAGGGTGATGATGGAGGAAATGTTTTCATTCTTTAACTTCTCAACCTTTACAGTGAGTCTGTCATTGTGCAGCGTATTTTTGAACAGCTCGGTGAGGGTGTCGGTCTCAGCCTTTAATTCTTCCTCGCTGGTCTCATCCTTTAAGGATTCGGTCAAATCGGCATCAATACGCATGAATTTGTAGTGCTCGTTGCGCTGCTCTAGCTGGGAGATAAAGGAGGTATCGATGTTGTGGTCTAAGATCACCGCGTCCATATTCTGCTCCTTGAACAGGTTGATATACTGTCCCTGCTGCTGGCGGTTGGTAACATAGTAGATTACCTTGCGGTCGTCCTTTTCCTCGGCATCTTCTTCTGCGGAGGAGTCATCCCCGGAAACGGATTCTCCGGTCTCGGAATCCACAACGTCCGCTGCTCCATCTGTTGCATCCTCGGACTTCTTTTCTTCTTCCTTCACAAGCAGCTCCGGAAGTGTGAGATATTTGTCATCCAGATTCTTAAACAGGATATAGTCATTCATCTTGTCGCAGAATTTGTTGTCCTTTAAGCAACCGAATTTGATGAAAGGACTGATATCGTCCCAGTATTTCTCATAGCTTTCCTTGTCGGTCTTGCACATACCGATGAGCTTGTCGGCAACCTTCTTGGTGATGTGCTCGGAAATCTTCTTTACAAAGCCGTCGTTCTGAAGTGCGCTTCTGGAAACATTTAACGGCAGATCCGGGCAGTCAATGACACCCTTTAACAGCATCAAAAATTCCGGAATAATCTCTTTGATGTTGTCCGCGATAAATACCTGATTGTTGTACAGCTTAATGGTTCCCTCGATGGAATCATACTCGG
>JBJEJC010000178.1:0-29597 GCA_051877675.1 Roseburia sp.
TTGATGCAGAGGTTGAGTACATCACAGATATGGAAAAAGTAATGAGTTATGGTGTCATGAGTATGCCTGCTATCGTTGTGAATGAGCAGGTAGTATCTATGGGTAAAGTATTAAAAGCAGCCCAGGTGGAGGAGCTTCTGAAGAAGCTTGGCTGCTAGAGGGAAGGCATTTATGAGATTAGAAACAAAGGTCAGGAGTAAGATGGTTTCAGTAATGGGAAAGAAAAAAGTGGCCTTTATTTGCGTTCATAATTCTTGTAGAAGTCAGATTGCGGAAGCACTTGGTAAACATCTGGCAGGAGATGTGTTTGAAAGCTACTCGGCCGGAACAGAAACAAAACCACAGATTAATCCGGATGCTGTTAGATTGATGAAGGAGATTTATGGTATTGATATGGAAGAGAGCGGGCAGCGTAGTAAACTTATTTCAGAGATTCCTGAGGTTGAAATAGCAATTTCCATGGGATGTAATGTTGGTTGCCCGTTTATCGGGAGATCATTTGATGATAACTGGGGGCTGGAGGACCCTACAGGAAAATCGGATGAAGAATTTAAGATTGTTATAAAAGAGATAGAAAAACGAGTATTTGAATTGAAGGAGAGATTACTCACAAATCAATAAATTTTTTTCTATGCAAATGACATTGTGTAAATCGGTTATGGTATAATATGCGCAGAGCGCATATTATACGCGCCGTAACGAAGTGGAGTGCGCATCGGTCGCCCACGGCGATAGCATGTGCGAAGCACATGGTATAATATGCGTCGGAACGCAGTGCAGTGCGCATCGGTCGCCCACGGCGATAGCATATGCGAAGCACATGGTATAATAAGGGGGCTTGTTTTTACAGGCATCCGGAAAGGATGAAACTATGATATACATTACAGGTGACACACATGGAAGATTTGAACGAGTTGAGAAATTTTGCAGACGGTTTCAGACTTCTCATGATGATATACTTATTATATTAGGAGATGCAGGCATCAATTTCAGCGGTGCAGAATATGACAATCTGAAAAAGAGAATGCTGGAGGCTCTGCCAATTACAATATTTGCAATTCATGGAAATCATGAACAGCGACCATATACGATAGGCAGCTACAAGGAAAATCTGTGGCATGGTGGAACGGTATATTATGAGGAAGAATACCCTAGCCTTTTGTTTGCAAAGGATGGGGAGATATTTGACCTGAACGGAAAGCAGACGGTGGTCATGGGTGGTGCATACAGCATTGACAAAGAAATTCGTCTTGCATACGGTTGGGGCTGGTGGGAGGACGAGCAACCCTCGGAAGAAATCAAAAGATATGTAGAACAGCAGCTTGAAAATTCCGCATGGAAGGTAGATGTGGTATTAAGTCATACGACACCATTAAAGTATGAACCTGTCGAGGTTTTTATGTCTGGTGTGGATCAGAGCAGGGTTGACAAGTCTACCGAGAAATGGCTGGATTATATCGAAGAAAAGCTGTCTTATAAAAAATGGTATTGTGGACATTATCATACAGAAAAGAAGATTGACAAGCTGGAAATCATGTTTGAAAACTTCGATGAGTTCTGTGCAGGTATGGAATAAATGTTCTGTTACCGTGGATTGAAAGAATAGAACAATTAGAAATAATTAAAAGCGAAGTGACTCGCAGAGATGCAGATACAATCCAAAAGCAAAACATATATGATAAATAGCTGATGCATAGGGGGTAAGTCATGGCGTTACAGTATAGAAGACTGACAGAAAAAGAACTGGATACTTTTATTGAAATGAGGATAAACCAGCTTCGGGAAGAGGGCGCAGAGGAAGCTATCGATTTAAGACCTGCGCTTAAGGATTATTACGACAGGCATATGGCAGACGGCACATTTGTTTCATGGCTTGCACTGGATGGTGACAGGATAATCGGAACAAGTGGAATGTCGTTTGTGGAGAAACCGCCTTATTTTGGCTGCCCCAGTGGGAAAATGGGCTTGTTGTCAAGCATGTATACTTCCAGGGAATACCGGCGCAGGGGGATTGCAAAAGAACTGCTTTCAAGAGTAATCAGTGAGGCAAGAGAATACGGATGCGGGACAGTCCAGATTACAGCGTCGGACATGGGAGTGTCGCTTTACACGGATTTTGGATTTGTAAAGAACGACAACTTCATGCAGTATAAGCTATAGAATACTTTCAAAAAACGACCGTCATTAAGACGGTCGTTCTTCGAAATGATACGTAATGTTTTGTGTTTTTCATTTCTAGTTCAAATCAAAGAACTGCATATCTTTCTCCAGATTAGAGGAAATATCAAGGAGTTTCTTTGATTCGTTCAGCAATTCAGAAATTGTGCGGTTCAGTACCTGCATAGATTCTGCGGTCTCTGAGGTCGCTGCAGCATTCTCTGCAGAAATGGCAGAAAGGTTTGTCATAATGTGGCTTACATTTAATCTGAGCTCATTACATTCATCAATGGATTCCTTCATAATAGAAGTCTTATCTCTGGATTGTGCAATACCGGAATTAACGATTTCAAACTGTTTCTGTGTTTCGGAAAGTTTCTCATTCTGTGTGATGGTGGCTTCTTCCACTTCCTGCATGATTTGCAGAGTAGTCTGGAAGTCACTTGTCAGGGCTGAAATTACCTGATAAATTGTGTTCGCAGAATTATTTGACTGGTCGGCTAACTGCTGAATCTCAGATGCGACAACCGCGAAACCGCGTCCGGCTTCACCGGCCCGGGCAGCTTCGATGCTCGCATTCAAAGACAGGAGATTCGTCTGGCTTGCAATGGAAGAAATCAGTGAAACGGCATCGCCAATTTTCTTTACGGAATCATTTGTCCTTGCAATTTGTTCTGCAATATTGTGAATCCCATCGGTCATTCTTTCATTTGAACTGCTCAGTTCATTGAGAATAGAAACGGCTTCATCGCTGGCGTTTTTCATATTGGCAGAGGTGTCGTCCAGCTCTGCAACGTGATTTACCATGGTATCCATTAATGCTCCAAGCTTTGTAATCTGCTGGGTTGACTGGTCTACATCTTCTGCCTGGGAACTTGCTCCTTTTGCAATCTCGGAAACAGAAGTATCCATCTGCAGTGAGGTCTCATTTGTGGACTGTGCCATGTTTTCCAGGTTTCCACCGCTTTCCTGTACCTCTGATGCAATGGTAGCCACAGAGCCCAGAACATCTGTCAGCTTATCTGTCATCTGATTCAGAGAACGCCCAAATATATCGAATTCATCTCCACTTCCGGTTTTTGCTTTTACGGAAAGATGACCCTCTGAGATATTTTTTAATGTGCCGCGGAAGCCCTGAATACTTTTTTGCACGGATGTGATAACAAATATCGTGAGCAGAATTACCAGCACAGTTCCAACCAGAAATACAATGGTTATCATGGCAAACATAGATGTACGATTGGCTTCTGTATTTTTTTCAATGTCTGTCCGAACAGCAGAAATTGCTGCCGTTAGCGTTTCGTTTAACGTATTGTTTTCTTTCTTTAATGAAAGAATTTCAGTATCATAGCTTAAGATGCTCTGCAAAGCCTCTTCTTTGGCATTGATTGCTTCAGTTCCCTTAGAGATTGCTTCCTCATTTATGGTATAAGCCGAAATATTATTCTTAATTTCTTCCAGTTTTGCAGTAAGTTCTGTTGCAAGGTCAGCAGCGTCTGTTCCCTCTGCAATCAGCTTGTTGTAATTCTGGAAAATGGAATTTGCCGTACCAAGGTTGCCGGAGAAATCATATTTTTCATTGAAAGCAACTGCGAGTTTTATGACCGGAAGTGTGGTCTCCTCAAAATAAATATCATAGGACAGTTTTCTGCTGGTTTCCATCGGATAGGTGGGGATTGGTATTTCAATGGAAGTCTCCTGCCAGTTTGGATTTTCGTCAGAATAGTTTCCTTTGAATGTAATACAGGCCTCCCCATTAAAGGATGAAACAGCTAAATCGGAAAACCCTTCACCATAGGATCTTGACAAATCATCGGTCGAGAAAGCACTGATATCAACCGATGTGCTGTCATCAAATCTGATATTTGTGATATATACATTTCCGGTGTAAAGAATACCGTTATTACCGGCACGGACAATCAGATAGTTCCTTTTCCCGCTGGCGACAATCTCAGTTTCATAAGAAAATTTCCGATAGTTTGTCCCGTCTACAGAAACAGAATCGACATCTTCCAAAGGTACCTCGGACCATACACCGTCAATCCACTCACTTTCTCCGGCCATCATTTGAAATGCTTCGCTAAGACCGGCATCACTTTCCAGATATTTTGCGTACATTCCGGAGGAACTGTCAAAGCTACGCTCGGTCAGATAGGAGGTCAACGATGTCATATTCTCTGATAATGTGGTCAGGTCGGTATCAATTGCAAGCAAATCATCATGGAAATTTAAGCCGGCATGCTTTAAAGAGTCCTCAGAGTTCTGTTTCATTGCTGCAAGATTTGTCTGGATAGCTGTGTAATGAGACAAGTCCAGATCATACAGAAAAGCCGTCTCCAGTGTGCTGTTTTCATTTTGTATTAAGTTGACGTTATTGATATCCGCAAGTACCTGGTTATTTGAATTGTTGCTGTTAAGTACACTGATTCCGGTGATTCCAAGAATAACCGTAGTTGCAATGGATACAAGCCCCAGGATAACAAGCTTCCCCTTGACACTGCGAAAAATAGAGGCTTTTTCTTGATTTTTTTTTGTTTTTTTCATGTGGCACGCTCCTAAAAATGAAATCGATACAATTGGAACTATAGTACTATTATATCATGCGACGACAAACATGTAAAGAAATAAGCAAATATGTGTAAAAAATATGTAATAAAAACGATAAGGATTCATTTCCGCTAAAATGATTGTGAGAAATGCGGAATTATTATATAATGAAATAGAAACAGAAATGCAATTTCCCGGATACGGGGAGATGTGCAGGCAATGTACGGAACAACGATTACAAGGAGATAAAACATGATTTGTGGAGAATGCCTGGAAAGATTCCTTCATCTTTTAGCTGTCAATGAAAACATTTTTAAGGTCTGTCAGAATGCGTTTGCAGAGATTGGGGCTGCATACCACATTGGAAAGCTGACAGGCATTTTTCATGTGGAAAATACGTTGTATACGGTTGGCGGATGTCATTTGGAGAAGGTTTTTTACCGGCAGGATGGAGAAGTGAAGGAAGTGCCGGAGCATAGCCGGGAATATGTCACGGGAGAAAAGGGCTGTGTGAGATTTGAATTGTATCGGATGGTCGGGCAACCACCGTTTACTGCGGAGGAGAAGAAGGATCTTGACCCCGTGCTGGATGCACTATTTATGTGCTGCGGCAGGTGGCGCCTGATTAATCAGCTCAGGCAGCAAAGCCTGACTGATGGTCTGACAGGGCTGGTCAATGCAGGCGGCTTTCTGACTTATGTGGATGAATTGCTGGGAAAGGGGGAACTGACCCTCTACAACGCCTTTTATCTGAATCTGGAGCGGTTCAGCCTGGTGAACAAGCGCTTTGGTGTGAAGGAAACGGATACCATTATTGTCCGGTATGCGGATGCTCTCCGCGGGTTTCTGACGGAGGGAGAATGTGTGGGACGTCTGGGCGGTGACAACTTTGTGGCACTTATCAAAAAAGAGCGCACCAATCAGTTTGTGGATTTCTTGCAGGGGGTATCGGTTTACGGGATGCTGGACGGGAAAAAAATGCCGGTTACAATCGGTGCCAGGGCAGGAGGTCTGATGATTGACGAGTCAGTTGCGAACACGGGAAATATTATCAACGACTGCGCAATGGCGTTAAATGTGGCAAAACGCGGTGCGGGAGAGCATGTTGTTTTTGCAACGGATGCCATTAAGGAGAGACTTTATAAGGAAAAGCAGGTGGCGTTCCGCTTTGAACAGGCAATTCGGGAAAAAGAATTTCTGGTGTACTATCAGCCTAAGGTGTGCCTGAATGATTATGGGCTGGCGGGAGCGGAGGCATTGACCCGCTGGAAGCATCAGGGTGTGATGATTAGCCCGGGTGATTTTATCCCGGTCTATGAGCAGAACGGGATGATTTGCACGCTGGATTTTTATGTGCTGGAACAGGTGTGTCAGGATATCGTAAAATGGCAGGAGAAGGGGTTTAGGCCTTTGCGCGTTTCTGTCAATTTTTCCAGAAGACATTTGTTTAATCCCAATCTGGCAGAGGACATTGTGGCTGTCTTAGACCGCTATGGAGTTGACAGAGACAGAATAGAGATCGAATTGACGGAAACGGCGGATGAAGAAGAGGGCGGTCTGCTGATTGCATTTGTAAAGAAGATGAGAGAATACCATGTGGCGACTTCCATTGATGATTTTGGAACTGGCTATTCTTCTTTAAATCTGCTGCGCTCCTTCCCGGCAGATGTTTTAAAGATAGACAAATCCTTCATTGATGAGCTTGGAGAAGTTGACAGAGTTGTGCTGTCCAATATTATCCGTATGGCATCGGAACTGAAGATGGATGTGATTGCAGAGGGTGTGGAAAACAGGCAGCAGATGGAATATTTAAAGAGCATCCACTGCGACATGGTGCAGGGATTTTTGTTTGACAGACCGTTGCCGGAGGATGCATTTGAAGAAAGAATAAGGGCATGGTGGTATGAATTGCCGGAATAAGGGCGCAGTGTGGATAAGGGAGGAAAATCATGTTACCATCAATAGAAGAAGCAGAAAAAGAGCTGCGGATTGCAGAAACACGAAATCCGGGTCCTTGGGTCAGGCACTCTTTCAATGTCGGAACTGCTGCACGGAACATAGCAGAAAAAATTTCGGGTTTAGACCCGGATAAGGCGTATATTGTGGGGGTGCTGCATGATATTGGAAGGCGCGTTGGTATTGTCAATATACCGAAGCATGTATATGAGGGATATGTTTTTTGTATGGAAAAAGGCTGGGATGAGGCTGCAAAGGTATGTATGACACATTCCTATGTACTGATGCAGCAGGAATTTGATTACGAGCCGTCTGCAAAAGAAGAAATTGAAATTAAGAAATACATCATGAATTGTAAGACGGATGATTATGATCTGCTGATTCAGTTATGTGATTCCCTGGCGACGGATTATGGCTTTGTTATATTGGAAAAAAGATTTGTAGATGTAACACGCAGATATGGAATTATGGAAAAATATATTGAGGGCTGGAACAGGACCTTTGAAATCAAGGAGTATTTTGAAGAGAAAATGGGCTGTAGCATATATGATGTCCTGCCGGACATAGGGAGGACAACACTTATGTCACCGCCGCCGTGGAAGCCGCCGGTAACATAACCTGATTGCCGGAATCTACGCGATATTGGCGAAGTTCGTTTGTTGATAAAGAACAGGTATCAATTTTTGGGAAGATATAATTACGGGAAGTGGGAAAGAGAATGCTTAAAATTATAGTGAAGGCTTACATAGCACATATGCGCCGTGGCATGGAGACCACAGATCGGAAGCGGATTGCAGGGCAGAAACCGCCGGAGGGTGTGGAGACCATCTGCGATATCCCATATCTTATGGACGGGAAAAAGGAACATCTTCTGGATGTATATTATCCGGCGCACACAAAGGAGCCATTGCCTGTTGTCATAGACATCCATGGCGGTGGTTTGTTTTACGGTTATAAAGAGATTAATAAATATTATAATATGTGCATTGCAGGCAGGGGTTTTACCGTGTTCAGCCTGAATTACAGTCTGGTGCCAAAAGTATATGTGGCGCAGCAGCTATCGGAGATTCTTAGTGCATTTCAGTGGATTTCGGAGCATGGTGCAGAGTATCCCGCCAATCTGGAGAACGTATTTCTTACCGGAGATTCCGCGGGAGCTTTTCTGGCTCTTTATTCCAGCATGATTAATAAGAGCAAAGAGCTTCAGAAGGCATTCGGCGTGTGCGGAAGTAATCTGCAGATTAAGGCGCTGGGGCTTACCTCCGGAATGTTTTATACCCAGGAGGACTATGGCGATAAATCCATGAAATATCTGCGCCAGATAATCTACCCGGGTGGCTACGAAAAGGAGCCTTACTTTGCTTATCTGGAACCGGGCAGGCTGCTGCAGGCGGGCGGAGGTCTTCCGTCCTATCTGGTGACCAGTGAGGAGGATTTCATTCAGGAGCACAGCCGGCATCTGGCAGCAGAATTAAGAAAGCAGGGCATTCCCTGTGAACTGCATGATTTTCCCAGGGGAGAAACAGAGTTGGGACATGTTTTTTCTGTCATCAATCCGTTCGGGGCAGAGGGAAAGCTGGTTATTGATGAGATGATACAGTGGTTTCGTGGCTGGCAGTAAGGAGGGCAGAGTACATGACGGACTATAGTATTCAGAACAAAAGGGCATGGGAATACAATGCCTATGAATTTTGGGTGAAGGAAGCCGGAACACCGGCGGAGAGAGCGAAAAAGGATAGGGAAGATCCCATCGGGATGTTAAAACGGTACGCCGGTTATTTTGACACCTATCAGGGTATCCGGGTTGCCAATATATGTGGCTCCTGTGGGAAAAAAGCCATTCCTCTGGCTGTTCTGGGAGCGGAAGTGACGGTCTTTGATATTTCGGAAGACAACAGGAAATATGCGCTTGAGACGGCAGAGGCTGCGGAGGTACACATCGATTATGAAGTGTGCGATGTTCTGAATATCGATATGGAGCAATACGGCGGCTATTTTGATGTGGTTTTTATGGAAGGCGGTGTGCTGCATTATTTTCATGATATAAACGAATTTATGCAAATCATGCATTCCCTGCTGAAACCCGGCGGGAAAATGATATGCAGTGACTTTCATCCGTTCACCAAAATATCAGATATTCTGAGTCTGCAGCAACCCACCATAAGCTATTTTTCAACAGAGGTTTTTGAGGGAGAAATGGCACATGCGCGTTTCTTTCCGGATGAAATTCGCAGGCAGATGCCAAAGTGCAGTTACAGAAAATATACCATCAGCGAAATCATCAATGCCGTAATAGAAAGTGGTTTTGTACTACAGAGATTTGATGAACATCCTGCATGGACGGATGCGAAGCTGCCGGGAGAATTTACGATTGTAGCAGTATTGTAAATCAGGAGGAAAATTGATGAAACTGCTGTTATTTGACCTGGATGGTACACTTTTGCGAAACGATAAGACAATTTCCCGGCATACGCTTCAGTTGCTGGAAAAATGCAGAAAATGCGGTTATATTGTGGGGATTTCAACTGCGCGCAGCGAAGGGAATGCGGCAGGCTTTGTCGCAGATGTGAAGCCGGAGCTTTTGATTGCAAGCGGTGGTGCACTTGTAAGATTTCATGGAGAGATTATATATAAAGCAGGATTTTCGGAGGAGGAGACCCGAGAAATTATCACCACCGCGCTTCATATTGGCAGACAGGAGCGGGAAATCACAGTGGATACCGTGGATTCCCATTATTGGAACTATAAAGTTTTGCCCCAGGAGCAGGATGCCAGTTGGGGAGAAACGATTTACACGGATTATGCGGACTTCAGAGAACCTGCGCTAAAGATATGTGTGGAATTGCCGGAGGATTCCTATGCGGGAGAAATCGCAGATTGCGTTGCGGATTGTGACTGGGTTAAGTTTTCCGATGGAGACTGGTACAAGTTCAGCAAAAAGCAGGCGACAAAGGAAGCGGCGCTATCTGCTATCGTAAAAAAATTGGACGCTTCTCTGGAGGATATCATTGCATTTGGAGACGATTATGCAGATATGGGAATGCTTCAAATGTGCGGGAAAGGAATTGCTATGGGCAACGCCGTAGCTGCGGTTAAGAAAATCGCGGACGAAGTAATTGGAACGAATGATGAGGATGGAATTGCCGGGTGGCTGGAGAGAAATTTATCAAAGGCTGCGTATGAGGAATAGATGTGATGTACAATGTTATTTTATTGCAATAGAGAGTAAATCTCAAACTTTCTTTTTCCGACATTCTGTTTTTCCAGACGTTTCCATTTGCTGCAGGTGGCTTTCTGCTTTTTATCCATGCAGACAGCTAAAATCGTATTGGCATGGGCAATAGCCACCAATTGTTCCAGCATTTTGTCAACAGACAGGGATTCCCCTCCCTTCCATTCCACCAGATTGCCATAGGGGACATCTGTTATAATGATATCCGGTTTTAGCTGCGGCAGCTCCTTTGTGCAATCTGCGACAAAAATATCTGCGGAAAGCTCATTTGTTAAGTCTGTTTTCAATTTTTGACAACTTTCCAGTGCTTTTTTATGAGATTCTTTTTGATATTGTTGATAAAATGATTCGATTTCTCTGGTACGCTTTTCTAAGCCGGAATAGGTGAGCAGGGAAGTGTTTTTTCTGGCGAAAAGAACCATGTTTTCTTCGATGTCGCTTCCATACAGTTTTTGTATGATATTTGCGTGAAAAAACCCCAGAACGGTCAAAGAATAACCGCCTCCGCAGCAGGGGTCATAGACAATCAGATTTTCCTTTTTCTCCGCGTAGCTTATGCATCTGTTGAAAATCTCATTTAACAGGCGCACAGGAAAATTCGGAATTCCTTTCCCTCCATAGATAACATGCCCACTGGCATAATCCTCATAGTTTCTGTTTTCGCAATATAAATATTCCAAATCGTTTCACGGCTCCTTCTGTAAATGGGACAGTAACCAGTCTTTGACTCCTGCGGCTACACCTTCCACGCTTTTTCCCGTTGTATTTAATGTTTCATAGGGCATGTCGCCGATGATATCGTGCGTCATAAAATAGTGATTGTAGTCCACGGAGCTTTGAATCCAGCCAGCATCCGTAATGTTCCGCCCATTTGTCATTCTCTCACGAATGTCTGCCTCGGAAGCAACAAGCGCAAGGACATATACCTTTTCAAAAAAGCGTCTGTGATAGGTCTGATTTATTTTATCAATATTTCCTGCCATAGTCCATAATACAGGATAACCGCTTTGCGAAATGTTTTTTGCAAGGCTTTCTATCTGCTCTACCTGGTCATAGTAATCAGAATCTGTTTCGTGAGGCATGATATTGTAAAACATATCAGCATCAAGAATGACAAAACGGTTGTGTTCTCTCTGCAATAGCTGGGCGGTAGTTGTTTTGCCTATTCCGCTGCAGCCAGTCAGTATAAAAAGCGGCAATTTCTGGAACTCCCAGCTTGCGCCGCATTTGGGGCATGTAATTTGGTTCCCGGTTACTTCCTTGTCCCAGTTGTGATTTCCGCATATGCTGCATGTTGCGATCATATTGTGTTTCCTCCAAAAAAGTAAGATGCAATCCTGTATATAGTATATGTATTAATCTGCAATATTTCAATCAAAAATCACTTTGGTGCATACTCTGATCAGATACATATTTTATAATGTTGAAAGAAGTTCATCAGCTCCTTCGCAGAATAGCTTCTTGGGAATTGACAAATCAGACTGTTTGTTATAATATGCAAGTATATACTTGCATAAGGAGTTCCTATGTTGGATGATACGCATAACAAAATACTGAATGCTGCTATGACGCTGGTCATGGAAAAGGGGTATTCAGCAACGACGACAAAAGAAATTGCGAAAAGAGCAGGTGTTAATGAATGCACGATTTTCCGCAAGTTTAATGGCAAGAAGGAAATCATTACAGCGGCAATGGCTTTGCCGGAGTGGAATCCCTGCTTAAGGGAAGAGGATTTTTCGTATACCGGCGAAATTGTAAGTGATTTATGCTCCTTTGCGGGCGTATATTTAAGAAAGGTTACACCGGGAATGGTAAAAATTTCCCTTGGTCTTCGCTCACCGGATTTATACGAGGTAACGAAGGACGGCATAAGGGAGATTCCGGAGACGTTCAAGCGGGTTCTTGTCAGGTACTTCACCGAAATGCGGCAGCAGAAAAAAATCAACACAGACGATGTTGAGAGTCTGGCAGTTGCATTTTTATCGCTGAATTTTGGATTCGTTTTCTTTAAGGCTTCCTTTGGCGATGAACTGACAGAGCTGCAAACCGAGGAATATATAGAGAGCAGTGTTCGTCATTTTGTGAACGGAATACGCGGTTAGGAATGGCACTAAGGTGCCGTTTCTTTTTAAATAAAATGCAAGTGAGTACTTGCATGGAGGAGGGAAAATGGTTTATTTCGTAGCAAACATATTTTTTGATAAGAAAAAAGACAGAAAGGATTATCTGGAATATTTAGAGTTGGTGAAACCGATTGTAAATAAATATCACGGCAGATATGTAACTCGTTCCGAGAAAATAACGGCACTGGGCGAGGAGTGGAAGCCGGACAGGGTTATCATCATTGAATTTGATTCAAGAGAACAATTGGACAGGTGTTTTTCATCGCAGGAATACAGGAAGATTGCAAGGCTTAGGGAAGAATCGGTCACCAGCAAAGCAATTATTGTGGAACAGGGGGAAGAATTATGAAAATCAATGAATACGTGCATTTGATAAAAAAGGAGTTTCAGGTAACGGAGGATGTAAAAAGATACGTAAATCTTTATCTGATCACCGGAGAAAACTGTTATCTGATTGACAGCGGCGTTTCCGGTTCAGAAAACATGATTTCCGGGTATATGAAATCGATTGGAAGAAAAATGACAGATATAAAAGGAGTATTCCTCACGCATGCCCACCCGGACCATATAGGGGCAGCGGCTCAGTTAAAAAAGCAGACCGGATGCCAGATTTACGCGCCGCTTCGGGGGCTTCCCTGGATAGAAGATATTCAACGGCAGTTTAAAGAACGCCCGATACCAAACTTTTTTACATTGGTATCGGAAGCTGTACAGGTGGATTGCCCGCTTTCGGATGGAGACGTGATTGAGCCGGAGCGTGGGATTACAATAAGGGCATTGGCTACGCCCGGTCATTCGGATGATTCCATGTCATATATACTAAATGATAAAATGATTTTTACCGGGGATGTGATACCCGCACCAAACGATCTGCCCATCTTCGTTAATTTTGAAGACAGTATGAGAAGTATAGGCACAATAAAGAGCATAGATGGAATTGAAAACTACTGTCCTGCGTGGGATAAGGTCTACACAAGAAAGGAATTGTGTGAAGTATCCGGGCAAAGCGTGGAACGACTGTGCCGGCTTAGGCAAACTGTTCTTGAGGTGGAAGAAGAAATGGCGGAATGCTCCGAGGCAGAACGAATACAGGAAATCTGTGTAAGGTTAAATATGCGGAGGCTTTCAAAAAACCCCTTATTTGTCAGGAGTATCAGGGCATGTAAGGAAAGATAAGATAGGTTTTCGTATCCGCAGATGAATTTTTTGCTGTTTTTCTAGTCACTGCTTTATAGAAATGATACTATAAAAGAAAAGGAATTGTTGCATGAATTTGCAGTGGAATGTTCTGGTGAAGAAAAAATTGTAGAGGCAATGATACCATGATGGCACGGAGGAAGCAACCATGAATATGCGCATAATAGAAGAAATATCGAATTTTATTTTCGTTGAGGACGAGCTTAAAAAGGCGGATGCCATTTTTATTCCGGGAGGTTCCTACCCGGAACTTCCGGAAAAAGCAGCCGCCCTGTGGAAGGAAGGGTATGCCGACATTCTGGTTCCGGCGGGTGCGTACTCGATTAAGACGGGAAGATTTGCCGGAGCAAAATCGCAGAAAGAGAGGTATGACGGGGATTATTCCACAGAGTGCGCGTTTTATGCCGATGTCCTGATAAAAAACGGAGTTGCTCCCGGGAAGATTCTGTGGGAGGATAAATCACAGTGTACCGCCGACAATGCAAGATTTACCAAAAAGCTTTTGGATTCGCATGGCATTTTTCCCAAAACAGCAATTATTTGCTGCAAGGGTTTTCATGCGAGGCGTTGCCTGATGTTTTATCAGTTCTATTTTCCGGAGACAGAGTTTTTGATTGCACCGGTGACCGACACGCCCGGGTTAAGCATCACGCGGGATAATTGGTATAGAACGAATCTCGGACTATCCCGGGTGCTGGGGGAACTGGCGAAGGCGGGAACACAGTTTGTGCCGGAGTTTGAGAGGCTAAAGGAAACACTGACAGATTGACGGTGCAGAGAACCAGCGGAGGAGTTATGAAAATACATAGAGGAGAGAATATGGAGCGGGAAGAAGTCAAAAATATATTATTTTCTTTGGGGGCAGATTTGTGCGGAATCGCGAGTATCGACAGATTTGCGGATGCGCCGGAGGGGTATCATCCGTTGGATGTACTTCCTACCTGTAAATCGGTAATTTCTTTTGCGTGCCGATTCCCGGTGGGGACGCTGGCCTGCAGCTCCGCGATACCCTATACAAGAGTGAGGAATTCCATCACGCCGAAAATGGATGCGATTGCGCTCGACTTTTGTATCCGGCTGGAAAAGGAGCATATCCTTGCGGTTCCGGTTCCCACAAATGAGAGTGAGTGGGATGGGAATACGGGGCGGTGGCGCTCCATCATTTCACAAAAGCACGCGGCGCAGGCAGCAGGGCTTGGAACAATCGGCAGACATTCCCTGTTAATCACACCGGAATTTGGCAGTATGGTCTGGCTTGGAGCCGTTCTGACGGAGCTAGAACTGGAGCCTGACCCGCTGAAGGAGGGCTTATGCAACGACTGCAACCTGTGTGTGGAGGTCTGCCCGGTAAATGCGCTGGAAAATGTACAGATCAATCAGCAGGCGTGCTGGGATTATGCATTTGGCGATGACCCGGAGAAGAAGAACTGGAGAATATCCTGCCATAAATGCCGTGATATCTGCCCCTACCATTTGGGGAGCGAAAACGGGATGCTGGGGAGGAGCAGGTAGTTTTTCTGGAAAGCGTGATTTTTTGGAATGACAATATATGCCTGCCATCTGCGATTGGAATGTCGAATGATAAATTCTGACATATGATATAGGGAAAAGTATTATTCCGAAAGGCTTATAGATGGATGGAAAAGCAATTCTTCTGATAGCAGTTTGCCTGGCTCTGTGTTTGTGCCTGGCAGGAATCACATTTTTCCTGGTTCGCAGAAGTAAAAGCAAAAAGAAGGTACGAAAGATGCAGATGCAGGAAAAGGTCCGTCTGCTGGATGAACTGGCAGAGCCATTTGGCTTTTCCTATGTGCCAAAGGAGGATGTATTTATCGGCAGAGTCGATGCATGGCAGAGAAATGCCGGTTACGAAGCGCTATTTGACAAAGCGGCAGTGCATTTTAATATGATTATTGATGCATGGCCGGTTTATTTTGACTATGATGGGCGTACCTGGCTGATTGAACTGTGGAAGGGACAGTACGGAATCAACACGGGGGCAGAAATAGGAGTTTATCATGCGGATCGAATGATTGCGCCCGAGGAACGGAAACGGACGCATTTTGAGACAGCAAACGACGAGGAAATGCCGGTAATTTCTTATTGCCTGGAGCGTCGGCAGCGTGGTCTGTTCTGTATGAAACGAAGGCACTGGTGGCTTGCATCATTTCGGATGGGGCTGTTTAGCCGCCCGTCGGAGCTGCGTCTTATGGCGACAATCACTTTTGCAGACGCAGGGCAGGCGGAGAGCTTTTTGGCAGGTCTTAAGGAGAGCGGGCATCCGCAGAACAAATATCGGTTGCGCTGCAATGAGGTGTATATCCGTATGGATGAGCAGTGGAATTATTCATTTTGGGAGCGGCTGTTGCGCAGATGGGTTCTGCTTCAGAACCGGATATGCTGCGCGCTGTATCGGTTTGTGACCAGACCGTTTGTGGGTACGGCAGACCGGATGCTGTTCCTCTATTTCCTGCTTCCGCGTTGTTTCCGTAAGATGATGCGCATTTCCGTTCATGCGCGTAGGAGGCATGCATGAGCTGCCGGAGCAGGCTTAAGAATGCGTATGACAGGGCAGTCAGAATGCCGCTGGATGCGTGCAGCCGGTATGTGCTGATCAGTGACTGCCACAGAGGAACCGGTATGGCGTATGATAATTTCCTGCGCAATCAGCATCTGTACTTAGCCGCATTGGAGTACTATTATGCCAGACGATTTTTCTATATCGAGCTTGGCGATGGGGAGGAACTTTGGGAGAATTACGAACGGCACCAGATTGAGGAATGCCATAATCACATCTATGAAATGTTTACGCTTTTTGAGCGGAAGGGCAGGATTCTCAGGCTTTACGGGAACCACAATATGGAACTGCGGGGAGAACTTAAGGAATGTGTCGTGCTCGAGAATCAGAGTGGGGGCAGGGATATCTGTCTGGTCCACGGGCATCAGGCGGATTTCTTTAATTCCGTATTGTGGAAGCTTTCACGTTTCCTGGTACGTTATCTCTGGACACCGCTAGAACGTTTTGGAGTCAATGATCCCACCAGTGCGGCACGCAACTACAAGAAACAGAAGAAATATGAGCAGTGTCTGGTGGCGTGGGCGCGGGAAATGGATATGTATCTGGCAGCAGGACATTCCCACCGCCCTTCGCTTCCGGTGGACGGTGGCCTTTATATCAACACGGGAAGCTGCGTGCATCCGAGCGGTATTACCGCAGTGGAGATTGAGAGTGGCGAAATGACGCTGGTAAAATGGCGTGTGGCAACGCGGCAGGATATGACATTGTTTGTGGAGCGGACCGTACTTGCAGGGCCGGTTGCAATCACATGAGATAAAAGACAGAATGAGCGATAAGGGGCAGATCAGCCGGTTGCAGGAGGAACTTAAGCGTGCTATAATCGGAAGTATCGAAGCAAATGTACAGTTCGGCAACATCACAGCGGATGATGCAAAGCAGCTACTGGAATTGACCGGACTCCTCTACGCACATATCTGTGCGTATTTAGAACAGGCAGGAGGTTATGAGGAAATGAAACCTTTACTTGAGGGCGCAATCGAACTTCCCAATGACAAATATCGTTTTCGGATTGATGAGCTGGAGAAAGAACTCGCTAAGTCTGCGGATGAAATCTCACGATATGCGGATGAGAATGCCAGATTGAAAAAGCGCATCAAAGAATTAGAGGCACAAAAATAATGTTTTTCACTTTAAAGGGGCTTATGATGTTCCGGTTTCGGGTAGGAAGAAGCTAAGGCAGTTTTTTTCATCATAGCAGGTGGAGCATCAATTTTGAGACAAACGACTTTAAAACGGGACATACTTATACAATAAATCAAGGCAAGAGGGCAGTTACAGACCAGAAGGCTTGCAACTGTCCTCTTGGGCATTAATAGGGAGAAGAGAGAATGAGCAGATTTTCTGAATATATAGGTTCTCAGTTCGGGAATCCAAGAGGTTTTGTTGGCGCGGTCTGCTGCCTGCTTATGAATATGATTAACAAAGCGATGTATAGGAGAACGGTAGCTCTTATGGATGTTCCAAAGGGAGCAAAGATACTGGACATTGGATATGGCAACGGATATCTGCTGCGATTATTAGACAAGACGTATAAAGCAAATCTGTATGGTATTGATATTTCTGCAGATATGCAGAGTCTGGCAATGAGGAGAAATAAGGCTGCGGTTAGGGAAGGGCGTATGCACTTATGTGTGGGAGACTGCTGTAGCCTTCCGTATGATGAAGGAAGCTTTGCGGCAGTAACTTCGATAAATACGGTTTATTTTTGGAAGGACACGGGAAGAGGACTACAGGAAATACGCAGATGTTTAAAGCAGGGAGGCTGCTTTTACAATGTGGTTTATACGAAGGAGTGGCTGGACACCTTATCTTATACGGAAAAAGGATTTAAAAAGTTTGAACCGGAACAACTGAAACAACTGGGATATGAGGCGGGCTTCTCCCATACAGAGGTGCAGGAAATTGTGAGAGGAAAAAGTTTTGTTGTAATTTACACAAAATAGGGAAAATCAAAATGTATCAAGCACGTTTCTTCAATTTTTATTATATATCCAGGCGGAGAGGAATACAAGTCTGTTATTTCCTGACACGTTTTGTATAATTGCTTTAGCAAATAAAGAACACGTGGGAAGGGAGAATAACATGATAAAAGGCTATGCAGGGGAAATGCAGTCATCCATTGGAATCGGTACGCATCTGGGAACATTTTCGGAGGAGGATTCCATGGCTTATATTGAGGCAGTGGAGTATGCGGTGAATCATGGAATACGTTGCATTGATACGGCAATCAATTACCGGGGAATGCGTTCTGAGAAAGATGTCGGCATTGCTTTGGATAAGCTGATTTCGTCAGGTAAATGCAAAAGAGAAGAAATATTTGTTGCTTCAAAGGCAGGACTGCTGTTTGGAGATATCACGACCGGACTCAGACCACAGGAATACCTGAAAAAGGTATTGGAGCCGGAAGGAATAACAATAGACGATTTTCAGGAAACAGAGGGATTATATCAGACCTTGAATCCCAGATTCTATGCGATTGCCCTGGATACAAGCCTTCATAATCTGGGTCTTGAAACCCTTGATGTTCATTACATCCATATCCCGGAGATATCACGCGCCGGACTGGGTGAGCAAAATTTTTATGATAAAATGCGAAGCCTCTTTGCATGGTATGAGCAGATGGTAGAATGCGGGAAACTTCGGCATTACGGAATCGCGCTTGAAATGCTCTGCATGGAACCGGATGAGGAGAGGTGGTATTTTAGCATAGAAAAGCTCTGGGGGATTGCAGATGAGGTTGGCAGAGGTGACAGTCACTTTAAATATATTGAGCTTCCGTATAGTCTTGATGTACCCTTTGCCTCCATCTGTAAAAACCAGGTTGTAAATGGGGAATCATGTGCACTTATTGACGGAGCTAGGAAGCTTGGGCTTCATGTGGTTGGGAGTATGCCCTTTGCGGCAGGTGGAGGCTTTAAAAAGTATGCTATGGAGCAGATGCTTTCCTATGCGTTACAGGGAGTCGATTGTGTGAATGTCGGAAGCAAAAATATCGTGCACATAAGAGAAATTCTGGAAACTGCATCCTTGCAGCCGTTGATTTATCGGTAAAACAATGCTATCATAAGAAGAAATCGGAAGGGGGATTTGTATATGAGAAGATATGTTATGTTTGCATAGCACTGGCTATTGCAATGAAAAAGTGAATTGTTATAGCCAATGCATTTCCTGAAAAATATGAATTTGGGAGGCAGACATGGGCTATAGGAGAGCAGAAGAAATTCTGCCAATTGAGATTATTGAACTGATACAACAGTATGTGGACGGAGCAAATATCTATATTCCAAGAAAGCAGGAGAACCGGCAGAAGTGGGGGATCAGGACCAACTACAGAGGGGAACTGCAAAACAGGAATCAGGCGATTTACCGGGACTATCTGTCCGGCAGGAAGACATATGAGCTGGCAGAAAGCTATTATTTATCCGAGAAAAGCATACAACGAATTATCAGACAGGAAAAACAATCCAGTGTGGGCTGACTTAGTGCAGCTCACATTTTTTATTTACAATCTAGTCGCATATTTTTTTCTAAAAAAATTTAAGGTATGTTCCCATGAAAATATCTGGTAAGCTGGAGAAGAATTCATGGGAAGGAGAACGATACGTTATGACAACACCAGTTCATTTTGCATAGCGCGGCTATTGCAAATAAAATAGAAGAAAATCAGTAATAGCCTGCGCATCGACAACGAAAAAACAGGAGATGCAAATGAGCTATTTAAAGAAAATAGAATATGAAATTGTCCCGGAGGAATCATTTTCCGTGATTCGTAATTGCTCCGGCTGCGGCAGAAAGGCATACTTTAAAAATACCAAACGGTTTCGTGTGAATGCCAATGGAAATAAACTGGATGTCTGGCTGATTTACCAGTGTGAGAAATGCAGACATACGCTCAATCTTACGATTTATGAGAGGCAGAGACCATCCTCCATTCCGGAGAAGGAATACCAATGTTTTCTGGGCAATGACGAGCAGCTTGCGGAAGCGTATGGAAGAAACTATGCGTTATTTGCAAAAAACAAAGCGGAGGTTGATTCCGAAAACATAAATTACCGGTATAAAAAACGGCAGGAGACAACAGGGGAATGCAGCGACAGCAATCAGGTCCGGATTACCATACAGAATCCCTACGGGCTGAAACTCCGCTCGGAGAAACAGATTGCCGGGATCTTAGGACTGTCCAGAAGTCAGGTGAAAAAGCTGATGGAGCAGGAGGAAATCAGACCGGATTTCATTTCAGCGCAATCTGTTTCCGTTTTTGTGGATAACCACCTTTGGGAACAGAGGGGGGAGTAAGGTTTTATCGTCTCGATTTTCTTTACTGTCGTTGCCATTATTTTTGATACTAAAATATAGAATAATACTATGCATTATGATATGATTATCATTACAATGGCATTGCCGAATGGTTCAGGCTTACTTACGCGAACTGGAGGATTTATGGAAGAAATAGAGATTGAACGGATTAATACATACGATGACAGCAGATTTCCCCCTGAGGTACTATTGCAGCATGGAGCATTTGTTGTAAATGGAAATCTGCCATACGGAGTGGAAATCATAGACGAATGTTCTGCCGTCGTGCATGGGGAATATCCGGAGTACTATGCCCAGGTGATTGAGGAATTCCGGTTTTACGCGGAGCATATCACCAGGTTCTATGACGAAAAAAGAAACCTGCTCAGAGAATATGACGGAGTTCACACATTTTGGGTGGATTTCAGGGAAATACAGCCCTCCCAGTTTTTCGTGGACCGGGAGAAGGAGGAGGCAGTAGCCTCATTTGTTCAGAAGGAGGAGGATATCATTCTGCCGCTTATCCGGTATGACGGACGGTATGTGTCGCTTGACGGGCATACGAGAATGGCGGTTGGAATCAGAAAGGGATTCACAAAAGGAAAGGGCTTTCTGACACAGTGTGGGGAGTATATATACGGCTTCGTGGATGAGGCGAGGAAAAGAGAGATTACTTCTCCTTACGATATGGAGGAACTTTCTCATGAGGAATATGAAATCAGGTGGAACCGGTATTGTGAGGAATATTTTCAGGAAAAGGAGAAGCAGGAGGAGAAGCTGACAGAGGAAGCATAGTCTGGGGGAATGACGGATGTCAAATATGACGAAACTGGCACTGGAGGCAGCATTGAAGAAATTGCTGCTGCAAAAGCCGTTGGACAAGATTACAATTAATGATCTCACCGAGGAGTGCGGCATCAGCCGGATGACGTTTTACTACCACTTTAAGGATATTTACGATCTGGTAGAGTGGGCGTGTATCGAGGATGGCAAAAGGGCACTAAAGGATAAGAAAACGTATGATACCTGGCGGGAGGGGATATGTCAGATTTTTGAGGCGGTTCTTGAAAATAAACCTTTTATCATGAATGTTTACCATACGGTGAGCCGTCAGAAGGTGGAGAACTACCTGTATAAACTGACCTACCAGCTGATTGCGGATGTGGTGGAGGAAAAGAGTGCCAATGCCGAACTGCCGGAGGAAAGCAAACGCTTCATCGCGGAGTTTTACAAATACGCCTTTGTGGGCGTCATGCTGGACTGGATTGACCGGGGCATGAAAGAGGAATATACGTCAATTGTAGAGCGTATGTATCTCACAATGTATGGAAATATCGCCAATTCTATTCATAACTTTGAACATCCGGAAAGAATCGATTTATCAAAACAGGAGGAATGATAAAAAAATTATCATTCCTCCTGTTTTGTAAATTGGATTTTTCGGAGAAACTGTCTATGATAAGGGCATGGAGCGAAGGGTATGAATACACAGAAAGGTGGTACTATCATATGGCAGGAAAAAAGAAGAATCTCGGATTAGGTGTTGCTGCACTGGCAGCAGGTGCAGGCGTGGCAGCAGTGGCTGCAAGAGGGCATAAGAACAATCAGAAGAAAGCGGTAAAGCGGGCGGCTGAGGAAGAGGCGAGGAAGGATTACCGCAACACGGAGCGCGGAAAATACGAGAAAAACAGCAAGGGAATTTATTATTCCAACGGCAATTATGAGGCGTTTGCCCGCCCGAAGAAGCCGGAGGGCGTGGATGAGAAAAATGCTTACCTCGTGGGAAGTGGTCTGGCATCTTTAGCAGCGGCTTGTTTTCTGGTGCGTGACGGACAGATGCCCGGTTCCCATATCCATATTTTAGAGGCGATGGATATTGCTGGAGGTGCCTGTGACGGAATTTTTGACCCGACCAGAGGCTATGTGATGCGTGGCGGACGTGAGATGGAAAATCATTTTGAATGCCTGTGGGATTTGTTCCGCAGCATTCCGTCCCTTGAGATCGAAGGGGCATCCGTGCTTGACGAATATTACTGGCTGAATAAGGAGGACCCCAACTACTCGTTATGCCGTGCCACGGTGGAGCGGGGAAAGGATGCCCACACGGATGGGAAGTTCAATCTGAGCCAGAAGGGCTGCATGGAGATTATGAAGCTGTTCATGACAAAGGATGAGGATCTCTATGACAAGACCATTGAGGATGTGTTTGACGATGAGGTATTTAATTCCACCTTCTGGCTGTACTGGAGAACCATGTTTGCCTTTGAAAACTGGCACAGTGCATTGGAAATGAAGCTTTATTTCCAGAGATTCATTCATCATATTTCCGGTCTGCCGGACTTCAGTGCACTGAAATTCACCAAGTATAACCAGTATGATTCTTTGATTCTTCCGATGAAAAAATATCTGGAGGATGCAGGTGTTGATTTCCAGTTCAACACAGAGGTTACGAATGTGATTTTTGAGATCAAAGATGGACGCAAGGTGGCAAAGGCGATTGAATGTAAGGTAAAGGGCGTGGAAAAGGGAATCGTTCTTACAGAAAATGATCTGGTATTTGTCACCAACGGAAGCTGCACCGAGGGCACCATCTACGGTGACCAGAACCATGCGCCCAACGGGGATGCCGAGGTACGCACCAGCGGCTGCTGGAACCTCTGGAAGAATATTGCAAAGCAGGATCCGTCCTTTGGACATCCGGAGAAGTTCTGCTCGGATATCACAAAGACCAACTGGGAGTCTGCAACAGTAACTACGTTGGACGACAGGATTATTCCTTACATTACCAAAATCTGTAAGCGTGACCCCAGAAGCGGAAAGGTAGTCACCGGCGGTATCGTAAGCTGCCAGGATTCCAGCTGGCTGTTAAGCTGGACTATCAACCGTCAGGGACAGTTCAAGGATCAGGATAAAGAAAAAGTATGCGTATGGGTATACGGTCTGTTCACGGACGTTCCCGGTGATTTTGTCAAGAAGCCGATGAAAGAATGTACCGGAAAGGAGATTACGGAGGAGTGGCTGTATCACATGGGAGTTCCCGTGGAGGAAATCCCGGAGCTGGCAGAGCACAGCGCAGTCTGTGTGCCTACAATGATGCCTTACATTACCGCGTTCTTTATGCCCAGAACGAAGGGAGACCGCCCGGATGTAATCCCGGATGGCTGTGTGAATTTTGCATTCTTGGGACAGTTCACAGAGACACCGAGGGATACTGTGTTTACCACCGAATATTCGGTGAGGACCGCAATGGAAGCCGTGTACGGACTGCTTGGCGTGGACAGAGGCGTGCCCGAGGTGTGGGGAAGTGTTTATGACATCCGGGAACTGCTTGACAGCAGCGTAAAGCTTATGGACGGTAAATCTCCACTGGAAATTGAGCTTCCCGGACCACTCAATGCGTTAAAGAAACCGTTGCTGCATGCGGTGAAGGGAACGGTAATTGAAAAAGTACTCCGGGATCACAATGTGATTAAGGAAGGTATGCTCTGATTTTTGAGAATGAAATCTGAAAATTTTTGTCGAAAATGACAGTTGACAGTCTATATAAAATCTGTTACACTGTCCGACATAGAAAACAAAGGCGTTCTGCGTATGCAGAGCGCCTTTGTTTTGTTATAGGAAATTGCCTGAATACGGCATATACGTAAGCAGAGGAAGGGAGCTGGATCTTATGGAAGTAAAAGAAAAGATTGATCTGTTTGAACGCACGGATGCGGTGAATGAATTGCTGGCACGCTATGGAGTGAGGTTTGGCATCTACAAGAATGGCACTTTCAAGGAGCAGTTGTTTCCCTTCGATGCAATTCCGCGGATGATCGGAAAAGAAGAATTTACTTATCTGGAACGGGGCTTAAAGCAGCGGGTGAGCGCTTTGAATCTCTTCTTAAAGGATATTTACAATGATAAAAAAATCCTGAAGGACAAGGTGGTGCCTGAGGAATTTATTTATGCTTCCAGTGGCTATCTCGCCCAGTGCGAGGGGATTGTGCCGGCAAAGGGAGTCTATTCCCACATTTCCGGTATTGATCTGGTGCTGGGAAAAGACGGGGAATGGTATATTTTAGAGGATAACCTGCGTGTACCCTCCGGTGCATCTTATCCTATGATTGCAAGAGAACTGTGCCGCCGCAGCAGCCCAAGGACTTTCCAGAATATCTCGGTGGCAGACAACCGTGCCTACGCAGACCTGCTGAAGCATACCCTGGATTATGTGAACACCGGCGGTCTTACCGTGGTGCTGACGCCCGGACGCTACAACGCAGCCTATTTTGAACATTCCTATCTGGCAGAACGGATGCATGTGCCGCTGGTGACCTGCAATGATCTGCTGGTGGAGGATGATACGCTGTATTTTGCAGGCTATAACGGCAAAAAAGAGCGGGTAGGGGCAGTTTATCGCAGGATTTCCGATGAGTATATGGACCCCATGAATTTCTGTGAGGAGTCGGTGATTGGAGTGCCGCATATTTTTGATGTGTATCGCAAAGGCAGAGTTGCAATCGTGAATGCACCGGGCAACGGGATTGCGGATGACAAGGGCATCTATTATTTTGTACCGAAGATGATCCGGTATTATCTGGATGAGGAGCCGATTCTTAACAATGCTCCGACCTATCTCCCTTATTACGAGGAGGACCGGAAATATGTGCTGGAGCATTTTGATTCTCTGGTGCTAAAGGATGTCGCGGAGGCAGGCGGTTATGGTGTTGTTTTCGGCAGCAGTATGGATGCCAGACAGAAAGAGGACTTTCTTGCACTGCTGAAGCGGGAACCAAGACGCTTTATCGCTCAGGAGGTTATTGATTTCTGCGACCTGCCGATTCAGGAAAAAGGAGAGCAGGTGGAGCGCAAGGCGGATCTGCGGGCGTTTGTGCTTTCGGCGGAGGAGCCGGTGGTGTGGAAAAGCGGTCTGACCCGTTTCTCGAGAAACCCGGATTCCTTTATTGTCAATTCATCACAGGGAGGAGGATTCAAGGATACATGGGTGTTAAATCAATAGAAAATGCAGACCGGCTGTACTGGCTGGGCAGGTACTCCGAGCGGGTCTATACGACAATCAAATTATATGGCAAGCGCTTTGACGATATGATTGAGGAGGGGGCGGGAGGCTACGATGAATTCTGTGCCTCGTTAGATATTCCTAACATATATTCCTCGGCGGAGGAGTTCCGCGAAAAATATCCCTTTGGAAAGGAAGATCCCAATTCCATTTACAGCAATCTGATTCGGGCGTATGACAATGCTATAGAGCTGCGGGAGGAGATTGGGAGTGAGACGCTGGCGTATATCCAGCTTGCGGTGTATGAGTTGAACAAGGCAGCCGAAAGCGAGGCTCCAATGCTGGAATTTCAGCGCATTTTAGATGATATCCTGGCGTTCTGGGGAATCGTGGATGACCAGATTGAGGATGAGGAGACCCGTAATATCATCAAGGTGGGAAAGCGGGTGGAACGCATTGACCTTTACGGCAGATTGAAAATGGACCGCACCTGTATGCGCAGAGAGGTACACCGTCTGGACGGACGGATTGGACGCAGCGGACTGATTTACAATCACACGGTGCTGGCACGGCTGGATGAGCTGATTGAGAGAGAAGAGATGGATTATCCGCAGATTGTGCGGGAGATTGAGCGGATATTGGAGGTCTGAATTGTGAAAAAGCTGAAATTCCGGTATCATTTGCGGATTGAATTTGACACTCCGGTGACCGGACACAGTTTTACCGTCCGCTGTATGCCACAGACTGACGACAGACAGCAGATTTTAAGCCAGGATATCCGCATTCTGCCAAAAGAATTTTTAAGCGAGAATACGGACTCCTTCGGAAACAGCTATTTCTTCGGGAGAACAGAGGCACCCCATGATTTGTTTGAGGTAAAAACAGAAGGGACAGTTGTGACCGGGCGCTGTGAGGGAATTGCAGCGGAGCCGGTGTACCGGCTCGGAATGTTTGTGGGACAGTCAAAATACACACAAGCCAGTGAGGAGTTGCGGAGATTTTACCGCGGACTGGCGCTTGACGACCGGGAGGGCAATCTTGCGAAGGCACTCCGGTTGATGGAAGCCCTGCGGGAGCATTTTTCATATGCTGCCGGAGTTACGGATATTTCTACCACAGCCGCCCAGGCATGGGAACTGGGGCGCGGTGTGTGCCAGGATTATTCCCACATAATGCTTTCTCTCTGCCGGATGGCGCATATCCAGTCCCGCTACGTGGTGGGAATGCTGCTGGGAGAGGGCGCCAGCCACGCCTGGGTGGAGATTTATGACAACGGTATGTGGTATGGCATAGATCCCACCAACGGAATCCGGGTCTTGGAGGATCATATTAAGATTTCCCATGGCAGAGATTATGCAGACTGCCTGATTAATCAGGGGGTATTTACCGGGAACGCAAAGCAGGTGCATAGTGTTTCGGTGCTTGTAGAAGAATGAAATGCAAAGGGGATTGGATTATGATGATGACAGTTGCCAGCGTGCCGCTTCCGGTGGATGAAACGCTGGAGATAAAGAAAAACCGCTTTCTGCCCGAGGATGGCGGAAACGGAAAGCGAATAAGCCTTGTAACGGGCATCCATGGAGATGAACTGGAGGGGCAGCTTGTATGCTTTGAGGTGGCAAGAAGAATGAAAGAGCATCCCGGACATCTGCTTGGAACCGTGGACCTTTATCCGGCATTAAATCCGCTTGGAATTGATTCCGTTATGCGGGGAATTCCGGGATTTGATCTGGATATGAACCGTATTTTCCCGGGCTCTCCGGACGGCTCCCTTACGGAGTATATTGCCACACAGATTGTGAAGGACCTGGTGGGATCGGATCTGTGCCTGGATATTCATGCCAGTAATATTTATCTCACGGAGCTCCCTCAGATACGGATTAACGAGCTGCATAAGGAAAAACTGGTACCGCTGGCAAAGGAGGCGAACGTGGATTTTGTCTGGGTACACGGGGCGAACACCGTGCTGGAGTCCACACTGGCATACAGTATGAACAGCCTGGGAGTTCCCACGCTGGTGGTGGAGATGGGGGTGGGGATGCGTCTGACTCCGGCTTATGCAGACCAACTGACGGACGGAATTTTTCATCTGATGGAGAAACTGGGAATCTGGAAGGATGAGAAAATCCCGGTTCGGGAGCCTGTGATTTCCACGGACTCCGATGAGGTATGCTATCTGAATGCACCGAAATCCGGGATTTTTCAGAAGAAAAAGGTACATGGGAGTTATGTGTCCAGAGGAGAGGAAGTCGGAATTATTTTTAATCCCTATACCGGAGACGTCTTAGAACATATTACTTCACCGGCGGATGGACTTCTCTTTACCATTCGGGAATATCCTGTGGTGGACGAGGGCTCGCTTCTGGCGAGGATTCTGAAACGGGAGGTGGAACGGGCATGAAAAAAGAGGTAATTTATGAGATTCCCTCACTTTACCGGGATGATTTCCGTATCCATGGATACCGGTTCGGAAACGGGAAAAAATCGCTTTGCGTGGTTGGCAGCCTTCGTGGAAATGAGTACCAGCAGATTTTTGCAGCTTCACAGCTTGTAAAGTGGTTAAAGGAACTGGAGGCGGCGGGAAAACTGGCGGCAGACCGGGAGGTACTTGTGATCCCTTCCTTAAATCCCTGCTCCATGAATATTGAAAAACGGTTCTGGCCGACGGATAACACAGATATTAACCGTATGTTTCCGGGATATGCCCTGGGGGAGACCACCCAGCGCATCGCAGCAGGTATTTTTGAACAGATTTCCGTTTATGAAAATGGAATCCAGTTTGCGTCCTTTTATATGCCGGGGCAGTTCTGCCCCCATGTGCGGATTATGAAAACGGGTTATGAAAATATGCAGAAGGCGCGGCAGTTTGGGCTGCCCTATATAGTTTTAAAGGTGCCAAAGCCCTATGACACCACTACATTAAACTACAACTGGCAGATATGGGAGACGGATGCCTTCAGCATCTATGGCTGTACGACAGAGCAGATTGACGAGGAAAATGCCATGCAGATGGTGGAATGTGTGCTGCGTTTCATGGAAAAAAACGGGATTCTGGTGCCGGATGCGGTGCCACTGCAGGACAGCGTAAGGGCAGCAGGCTCCCGGGTTTTTACAGACCGGGAGCTGCTCTCCGTGCGTCCGAAGCATTCCGGAATCTATAAAAGTCTGATTCCGGTATCCGGTGAGGTGACGCAGGGACAGATTATGGCATATGTGCTGGATGCCTGTGAGGGCGAAATAATTGAGGAGCTGGAAGCACCGGCAGACGGTGTGGTATTTTTTGAACATAATAAGCCTCTGGTTTACGCCAATACAGCAGTAATCAAGATTTTGACTGTGTAAAGAAAAAAGAATGCCGAAGGTCATTGTTCATATTTCCTCTTGTACTATCTGAAAATTTTGGTATAATGGTACTAAGACGAGCCGTATCTTGGAGGAAAAAGGAGAACAGGGGGTTTTGAATATGATCAAGATTCAGGATTTCTGCGATATGCAGAGATTTGAAGAGATTATGGACAACTGGGCGAAGGCGACAGGACTTGCCACTGTAGCGGTGGGAAGCGATGGAAATTATATCAGTCAGTGCTACAATTTTACGGATTTCTGTATTAAATTGACCAGAGGCAGCAAAGAGGGCTGTGCGCGTTGTGAGCGCTGTGACAGAGAGGGAAAGGGAACCTATTATTGTCATGCCGGGCTGATGGATTTCGGAGTTCCTATTACGCTGGAGGATGGCACGGTGCTGGGCAGTATTATCGGTGGTCAGGTTCTGCCGGAGCAGCCGGATGACGAGAAATTCCGCAAGACAGCAAGAGAGCTTGGAATCCCGGAGGATGAGTATATTGCTGCACTGCATAAGGTGACAGTCCGTACTCCGGTTCAGATTGAGGCAGCCGCGAATCTGTTGGGCGAGGTTATCAATATGTTTGTCCGGGCCTCCTACGTTACCAGTGTCAACAGCGGTATGCTGGAGCGCGTGAAGAGCGGAATTGCCGATGCGACGGAGCAGATTGAGGAAGTGAACAATATCACAAAGGAGATCAGCGGATTCGGTAACCGCCAGAAGATTCTGGCACTGAATGCTTCCATTGAGGCGGCAAGAGCCGGAGAAGCCGGAAAAGGCTTTGCGGTAGTTGCAACAGAAGTACAGAAGCTGGCGGGCGGTATGTCCGAGGCAAGTGTCCAGATTGTGGAGGCACTTGGCAAGCTTACCAGAACCATCAATAACATGAGTGAGAAATAGAGAAGAGGCTGTCACATCATAGTCGATGTGGCAGCTTTTTATTATTTCATAGGAAAGACATTGTTATATTAATGTGTGAAAGTGAATGCCTTTCCTATGAAATAAAAAACGCTCCGCGAGGATTGCACTGCGTCGGAATGGTAGATGTTGCTGACGCAACCCGCCGCAGGCGGAGAATCCTGCGGAACAGGATTCTTTTTTATGTAGCGAAGAATGCTAGCGTAAAATTTTATTCGGATTAAAAGAAAAGAGGACACCACTTTGTGATA
>JBJEJC010000179.1:0-29439 GCA_051877675.1 Roseburia sp.
CTGCGACCTCTACGTCCCGAACGTAGCGCTCTACCAAGCTGAGCCACACGCCGCTAACTCATATTGAGTTTTCTTTTATAACGCGCTTTCTCAAATCGCGCTTAATTATATTACCATAATTCATTTTCTATGTCTAGTCCTAATTTGCATTTTTTTCAAATTATTTCATCTTTCTGGCTTTTCCGGCATCTTCCGCTTTTTCGATGAACAAAACGGTAAACTTTCCGGCGCTCCCATGCTATAATAGGGAAAGCCATAGACAGAAAGGATGGATATTTTATGAATAAAACGGTTCTCGTTACCGGCGCATCCCGCGGAATCGGGCGCGCTGTTGCTGCTGCCTTTGCCCAGACAGGCTGCCGTCTTGTCATTACCTGCGCCCACTCCGGGAGCGCTTTAACCGAAGCCGCCGCGGAATTTGAAGAAAAATACCGGGTTCCCGTGCTGGCGGAGCTTTGTGATGTTTCCGACTATAACGCCGTGGAGGCCCTGTTTTCCCATATTGAAAGCCGGTTCGGCGGCGTGGATATTCTGGTCAATAACGCCGGGATTTCCCATATCGGATTGCTGCAGGATATGACTATTGAAGCGTGGAACCATATCGTCGCCACCAACCTGACCTCCGTTTTTTCCACCTGCAAGCTGGCAATTCCCCATATGCTCCGGCAGGAGGTGCCGGATGCCGCCTCCCCGGGGCAGAGCAGAGGCAAGATCATCAATATCTCTTCCGTCTGGGGAAATGTGGGTGCTTCCTGTGAAGTCGCCTATTCCGCCACAAAGGGCGGTATCAATGCGTTCACCCGGGCACTTGCCAAGGAGCTGGCACCCAGCAGCATCCAGGTAAATGCCATTGCCTGCGGCGTGATTGATACCCGGATGAATGCCTGCTTTTCCCCGGAAGAGCGAAACGCCCTGGCTGAGGAGATTCCCGCCGGGCGTTTCGGAAGAGCCGAGGAGGTTGCCGCGCTGGCACTACAGCTCGCCACCGGGAATGATTACCTGACCGGCCAGATTATCACCCTGGACGGCGGATGGATTTAGCCCTGCTCCTGTTTCCGTCTCCACCGGAATTTCTTCCGACTCCAGCACCACGACGGTACGGGGCGGAACGGTAAGATACTTCCCTTCCCGGAAATCGGTCTGCACCGTCATGTCTTTTCCATCCTCATATTCTATATTCGTATTGATGCACAGCTTCCACCGCAGCCCCGCCGGAAGATCCGGCAGCTGCATGGGAAGCGGCTCCCAGTACGCGTTCATTCCGTAAAATACCATATCATCCTGGCTGTCAGCCTCATCCCTTCCGGCATACATAATTCCGATCAGACGGCAGTTATTGTCGGTGCGCACATTCCATGGCGTACCATTATGGGTACTGATGTCCGGCAATCCGCACGCTGCCGTTTTCGTCGTCTTGCGAAGAATCGGGTGTCTTTTGCGGAAGGCAATCATATAACGGAAGAAATCATGAATCTTTTCGTACTTCTCCAGCCGGCTCCAGTCCAGCCAGGAAATGATGTTGTCCTGACAATAAGCATTGTTATTTCCAAGCTGCGTGTTGCAGAACTCATCCCCGGCATAAAACATTGCCGGTCCGCGGCTGCACATAAGTGTGGCAAAGGCATTTTTTACCATCCGGCGTCTTAAGCCTTCAATCTGCGGATCATCGGTCTCGCCCTCTGCGCCGCAGTTCCAGCTATTTCCGTTGTTATCTCCGTCCGTATTGTCCCAGCCGTTTTTCTCATTATGCTTCTGATTATAAGAATAGAGATCATATAACGTGAAGCCGTCATGGCAGGTCAGGAAGTTCACGGAAGCGCTTTCTCCCCGATGCACCGGGTCATACAAATCGCGGGAACCGGTGATACGGGTGATTGCTGCCCCTGCCATTCCGCCATCCCCTTTTAAGAACCGGCGCATATCATCCCGGTATCTTCCGTTCCACTCAGCCCACCGGCTCCAGGACGGGAAATTTCCCACCTGATACAGTCCGCCCGCATCCCATGCCTCAGCAATGAGCTTCACCTTTCCCAGAATCGGGTCACAGGCAAGGCTCTGAAGAATCGGCGGGTTTTCCATAGGAGCTCCGTTCTGACCACGGCTTAAGATGGATGCCAGGTCAAAGCGGAATCCGTCCACCCGGTACTCTGTAACCCAGTACCGCAGGCAGTCCACGATAAACCGGATTACTGCCGGATGATTACAGTTCATTACATTGCCGCATCCGCTAAAGTTGTAGTAGTAGCCTTCCGGTGTCAGCATATAATATATATCATTGTCGATTCCCTTAAACGAAAATACCGGTCCATGCTCATTCCCCTCCGCCGTATGATTAAATACGACGTCCAGAATAACCTCAATTCCGTTTTCCTTCAGTTCCAATATCAGCCGCTTCAGTTCCTCGCCCTCATGATTGTGTTCCCGCACGGAAGTGTAGCCTGTATTGGGTGCAAAAAAGCATACCGTATTATACCCCCAATAATTGTACAGACGCTCACCGCCCTCAAAACGGTTTCCTTCCATTTCGTCAAACTCAAAAATGGGCATCAGCTCCACCGCATTGATTCCCAGATCTCTCAAATACGGGATTTTCTGGCGCAATCCCTCATAGGTTCCCGGTGCGGTCACTCCCGAAGACGCATCCATAGTAAAACCGCGCACATGCATTTCATAGATAATCAGATCCTCAAAGGGGGTTTCTAACTGTCTTGTATTTCCCCAGTCAAAGCTGTTCTGCACCACTCTTGCATGATAGACAAAATCCTTTCCGCCCTCCGGTTTCTCTCCCCAATGGCGTTGTCCGGTCACTGCTCTCGC
Source organism: Roseburia sp. (assembly GCA_051877675.1). Classification (GTDB taxonomy): domain Bacteria; phylum Bacillota; class Clostridia; order Lachnospirales; family Lachnospiraceae; genus Roseburia. The sequence continues at coordinate 2,818 of JBJEJC010000179.1, forward strand.
ATAGGGGTCTAAAAGGATATGGTTCTTATCAAAAAGCTTTCCCTTTGCGGGATCATAAGGTCCGTCCAATTGGAACGCATACTCAAACTCTTCCATACGGAGTCCAAAGACAAACATCGAATACGTATTTCCGATATGATAGGATTCCGGGTACTGCAGCTTCGCAAACGGCTCCGATTCCTTGGGTCGGAACAAAAGCAGCGTGCAACTGGTAGCTCCAAAGGAATTGACGGTAAAGCTGATTCCGTTGTTTCCAATGGTGGCGCCGGAACGGTTATAAAATCCGGGACGCACTAAGAATCCGTCAATTTCATCCAGTGGCTGGAGTCCCCCCCACTGCTCCTGTTTTTCTAATCTATTTTCCATTTCATTCTCTCCTTCCGCTGTCGCAACGCTGTCCGTGCTTTCAGTCATCCTGCTCTTTGCATCCGGGATGCTGCCCGTGAGTTTTCCCGCTGTATTTCTGGTAGCCCGGATGTCTTCCACTGATTTTATAATAGTTTTTCCGCAATTCCACAAGACGTTCGATATCTTCCCTGCCAATTTCTTCCGCTCCTCCCAGCAAATGTGCCGTCAACGTTATTTTTGCAAACTGTTCCAAGGTTTCCATGCGGTAATATGCCGTGTATACATCAGCTCCCACTGTGACTGCGCCATGATTTTTCAGTAAAATCGCATCATGTTTGGGCAGGTACGGCGCAATGGCGTCCGGTATCTCCGGGGTTGAGGGTGTCCCATAGGGAGCAATGGGCACAGACCCCAGAGCCAACACTGTCTCTATCATAGAATACTCATCCAGCGGCACATTTGCCACCGCAAATCCTGTTGCCACCGGTGGGTGGGCATGCAGCACGGCGCCCACATCCTCCCTCTCCTTATAACAGCGGAAATGCATCTTCATTTCAGAGGAAGGCCTCCACTTTCCCTCTGCCGCGAGAATATTCCCCTCCGCATCTATCTGTACGATTTTATCCGGTGTGACAAAACTTTTTGACACACCCGTGGGTGTCGCTAAAAATGTTCCGTCGGGAAGCTTCACTGATACATTCCCATCATTGGACGCCACCCATCCAAGCTGCCACATTTTCTGGCACACATCACAAATCTGCTCTCTTAATTCCATCCATTCCATATTAAAATCTCCCTGTATACAGTGTATACACTGTATACTATTATAGTCCATTAGTCCCACTTTTTCAATCCACCATATTGTGATATACTGAAAAAAATGTCCGAAGCCAGCTTGGGCTTGTGGCAAAATCATACTTTCAGGAAAGAAGGCTATATTATGTCAACTACCATCCATGTATCTGCCAATCCCGGCGATTCCGCAGCATTCCACAGTATCACAGAAGCCCTCAAGAGCATTCCGGTCTCCGAAGAAATTCCGGTAACCATTGCACTTGCCCCAGGCATCTACTATGAAAAAGTAACCATCGACCGTCCCCATGTCACACTGACAGGAACCGGTTCTTCCGAATGTGACACCGTAATCCGCTACGACGATTATGCTAATTCTATCATGCCGGACGGAAAAAAACGAGGTACTTTTCGCTCTTATACCATGTTTATTGATGCCCATGATGTGACGCTTCGCAATCTCACCGTAGAAAATTCCTCCGGCGATTCTGATACCCACGGACAGGCAATTGCGCTCTACGCCGACGGTGACCGGCTGCTTGTGGATTCCTGCCGTCTTCTGGGGCATCAGGATACCCTGTTCACCGGTCCTCTCCCCCCAAAGGAACTGCAACCGGACGGTTTTATCGGTCCGAAGCAGTTTGCACCGCGGATCAACGGAAGACAGCTTTACCGGAACTGCTATATCTGTGGGGATGTGGATTTTATATTCGGAAGTGCAACCGCTTATTTTGAAGCCTGTACCATCGAATCTTTGAGACGTAGCGCACCGGAAACGGACAACGGATTTATTGAAGGCTATGTAACGGCTGCCTCCACCCCGGAGGGACAGGAATACGGCTATGTATTTTCCGGATGCCATCTGATTTCCCGGGACTGCCCAAAAGGCTCCGTTTATCTGGGAAGACCCTGGCGCGATTTTGCACGCACGGTGTTCCTCAACTGCACGCTGGATGCCCACATCCATCCCGCAGGCTTTCATGACTGGGGAAAAGAGAACGCAAGGGCAACCGTTTTCTATGCAGAATATGAAAACACACCCGCCATACCGGGCACACGCGCAGATTTTGTCCACACTCTCACCCCGGAGCAGGCAGCACACTTTTCCAGAGCGCAGATACTCTCCGGCAACGACGGGTGGAATCCATAAAAATAAATCCCATATTGTTTGTATATTTGTGGGGAACATGGTATAATATGCGCGTAGGCAATGAGCAGTGCCAAGACAGGCATGAACAAAGCGGCTGCTTGCAGACAGTTTTGTTCATGCCTGTCTTGATAGGGCGAAGCCCGTGAACGAAAGAGCCGCAGGCTCTTTCGTGGTGCACTGCGGAGTACGCATCAGTTGTCCACGACGATTTTATGCTCACAGACAGGAGGTATTTTACATGGACGAAAAGCTTTATAAAACAATGGGTTCTACCGGAGCCTCCACCCTTGCAGTTGGCATCTGCGTACTGGCAGGCGGAATTGCAGCGGGAATCCTTATGATTATAAACGGTGCCAGAATGTTAAAGAACCGTTCCAGAATTACATTTTAAGTCAAAAAAGACTGCCGCAGGAAAATGACTTTTCCTGCGGCAGTCCTGCTTATGTTACACCTGTACCGCCTGCATTCTTTCAAATATCTGTTCTGCATCCGCAAAAGCCCCGCAGATCTGGATTGCCTCATAAATCCGCTCCACGTGCTTCGGATCCTCATCTAACTCTTCCGCAATGGTCTCCAGCGCCTTTCCTTTCTGAAGCTTCGTGCGGGCAACTTCTCATAAAAACGGTGCAAAGGGTGCCAGCGCAGATATGCCCTCCCGCTCCACAACCATCTTTGCAACCTTATGCAGTGTTTCCTTTGACAGGAAGGGCGCAAGTCCCACCAGTTCGTCAAAATCTCCGTCTTCCTCGATGACTTTTTCCACGATTTCATTTAACGTTTCTTTGGACAAAAACGGTGCAAGGCCCACCAGATCCTCCAGATTTCCGTCGTCATTGGAAATCACCTGATCCACAAGGCGTTTTAAAGTACGATCCGATAAAAACGGCGCAAGACCTGTAAGGTCATCAAAATCCGTACCGTTCTCCAACTGTACCCGTTCCACAATCTGGTCCAGCACCTCATCTGATAAAAACGGTGCAAGGCCAATCAGGTCATCCACATCCACGGTGTCCAGATTGGAAATGATATCTGCCATAATTCCTTCCGTGCGCTTTGGCGGCAACAGCGGTGCCACCTCGGCAAGCTCCTCCAGACTGATTTCCTCTTTTCCTTCCACCGTATCCTCTCCGTCCGGTTCATTCCCCTGGGAGCTTTCCTTATCTGACATAATTTTTTCAATCGTTCTGGTTCTCTCATTTTTCCCGAGAAGCTCTTCCAGACTGCAGTCAAGAAGCTCCGCAAGTTCTCCCAGCTTGGAAATATCCGGCATGGAATTTCCCCGTTCCCAGTTCGATACTGCCTGATAGCTGACTCCCATCTCATCCGCGAGCTGCATCTGTGTCATATTCTTTGCAATCCGTTTCTCCCGAATCACTTTCGCTACATTCGTCGTACTAAATACCATCTTCTTTTTCCTCCGTTGTTTTCTACATGATTACGGACATCCCGGTCTGCTGTACAAATGTCCGCTTCTTTTTCTGCGCAAAAACATCGTAGCAAAACCGCACGACGTTTTCCAGCAAGCGTTACTTGAGTTGCACAAAGCAGCCATTCTCCCGGAACAGCCGGGAACTCAACCGCCGCTTGAGTTCCCCTCCGGTTGCCAGGAGACGGGCTATATCTGTGTCATGCCTCCCACCAGGATTCCCAGATTATCCCGATAAATCCGGTCAAATTGCGACAGCGGCAGTGGATTCTCCCCCTGTCCTGCTTCAATCGTATAGCCGGGGCGGTCATAATTTTCTATAAACCAGTCCTTATAACCGGCAAAACCCGATGCATAGGGCGTTTCCTCCACCTCATAGCCACTGACCTGCCCGAAATACTGCGCAATCTCCCGGGAACGCTCCGGCTCATAGTCAAGGTATTTCCAGTATATCACCTCTCCCTGGGTATGATAAGCAAGAATCAGTGCAAAATCATGTGCCAGCGTAAAGTCATAGACTGCCCGGCTCTCCGGGGCAGAAAGCGGCGCTGTCCCCACATAATCCCTGGGTGCCGGTGTGGTATAGCCCTGCGCTGCCTTGATTTCCCGCGCATTTTCCCAGCCCGCAGGAAACTGGAGATTTAAATCCACGCCCTCGATGTTGGCCTTCCAGCCCTCCGGGAACGGAATCTGTGGATATGCTGCACCAATTTTGGCCGCACTGGCATATGCTCTTCTGTACTCTCCCTCGGGAGCAATCAAGCCCGTCACCAGATCCACGCCGTCCGGATTTACCATGGGAACCACACTGAGTCGGTAGCCCACAAACAGATCCGCCGCCGGCACACCTGCGATTCTGCCCTTTTCCTCTGCGCGGGGAGTTCCCTGGCTTCCCGGCGGCATAGCAGGCATAGCCATACTCTGTGCATAGGCTTCCGATAAATCCTCCATGAACTTTAACAGCACCGGGGTCGTAATCCACTCATTGGCATGAAATGACCCATTATAAAACACCTCAGTCTCTCCCCTCCCGAATGTCAGATACGGAATCTGCCTGCCCATCACGCTGCGTCCGATGCTGCCCCGCAATAAAAACGGGTACCGCACCGCCAGCCCTTCCGTGATATACCGGTTTAACACAGAAGAATAGTTTACATTCGTAGGCACCAGTGGAAAATTCAGGGGAATATACAAAAGTGCCCCCTCCTCCAGCTGTTCCTCATTTTCCCGGGGATTCGCCTGCCGGATTTTCTCCACCGTAGAGCCGTAGGACTCTGCCAGTCCATAGAAGGTGTCCCCCGGCCGGACAAAATGTACCCGATACCCCTTCAGATAGGGAAGCAGCGCCCGCCATGTCCCGTTATCCACGCCACAGCGGAGCACAAGCCCTTCTTTTTCCTGAAATTCCTGCAAAGAAGAGCAGGTTTTCCTGCCAAATATTCCGTCAATCGCCGTAGGAAAACCTGCCCTTGTCAATGCAAGCTGCACGTATTGTACCAGTGTACCCCTCTCTCCAATTGTTACTGTCTGCATGCACATTCTCCCTGCTTCGGGCATAGACGCAGATTGTCTATACCCACATTACTTATCTATAGTCTATGCCGCAGAAATACCGATGTGCCAGTCACCTTCCTTTTTCCGCTTCAAACCCCACATTATCCAGATAAATTTCACCCGTACCCTCAAATACAAGACGCACCGATTTGACCTGCTCCAGATTGACTGCCGGGTTTTGCTCAGTAAAATCCTCCGCCGGAACACTCACCGTCTGCATCTGGAATTTCCACTCCTGCCCGTCCGTCAGCGCATCCACCTTATAGAGCTGCACCGGCAGCGGCGGATACACCAGCGCATAGGAAGAAATCTGCACCGTGGCGCTTTCGCCCGCGGCATCTTCTATCAAAATCTTCCCATCCAACGGCATATTGTCCCCATTTGCTATCCTCTCCGTATCCCGGTCCGCAATATCAAACTGGAGGTTCTGTCCGCGCAGGTCATATCCCGGAAGCTTCAGAATCATTTCGGCACAATCCGAATCCTCCCACTTGAAATGCCCCGCATAATTCTCCTGCGTACCGCCGTCCCCCCAGGCCGTCTTCTCCTCTGTCCACTTCACCAGACCAGCCACGTCCAGAACTGCCCCCTCCATCGTGGCGCTTTCCAGCCTGGAATCCTCATCAAAATCTGCCGCACATACAAAATCTGAGGTCTGGAAGCATTGCTCGAAAACCGTCTCCGGCAGTTTTCCGCCATAAGCGGCATAATTGCGGAAAAGCTCCTCCCCGGTCCGGTCATTTTTTAACGTGACATCCAGAAATGTACCGATAAAAAGCTGCGCAATCGCCTGCTGCTGTTCTTCCTCAAGCAGCACCGCCGTATTCAAAAATCTGTTTAACGGAAACCCCAGATCGTATTTTCCCCACAATTCATTGAACTGCCCGTGGTTGGCATTCCCAATAAACAGTGCTGATTTTATGTAATCACCTTTTCCGGAAAAACGGATGTTTTCATACTGCTTCATGCCCATGAATGTAATCACATCCTGATCATACGCCCCCGCCAGAAGCAGATAATTTACGTCCTCTAACACCACCGCATGGTCCACCGGCATATACTGGTCCACCGTGGGTGCAATCGCAATCACAGATTGAATGGAAAAGTCATAATCAAAGGACACATTTCCATTCTCCGGATAGCTGTCGCAGCCGTTAAAAAGGCAGGCAGTGGCAACTGCCTCACCCCCTCTGGAATGCCCGGCAAGCGCCGTCCTTTCCCAGTCTATTTTCCCGAAAAGAGGAGATGTCTCATCTCCGGTGAGTTCCCGCAGTGCTTTCATATTTTCCAGTAAAAGAATTGCCCGGGCATCATTCTCCTGGGTCAGGTCATTGCAGCAGCTCTCATCCACAGACACCACCAGGTAACCCCGGGCTGCCAGATATTTCCCCAGATAGTCATAGCCCAGATAGGAGGGCGTCGTGTAGCTGTGATTTCCATGAATGATGAAAAGTGCCGGATAGCAGCCCTCCTCTTCCGGATACCAGACCTTTCCCGCCAACGGAACCTCCGTCAGGTCATAGCCGAAGAAATACTCCATACCGATTCCCTGAAACGCATCCCTCTCCATGAAAAAAGAGAGGTCTACCGTATCTGTGGCAAGCCCCATCGCGGCATCGGGCCCATACTCCGCGGTTTCCACGCGATACAGCGCCCCGGACTGTGTCCCGGTATCCACGCTTCCGCCCTGCGTGCCACTCTGCTCCCCGGCATCCACATTTTTATCAGACGTGCCACTCTGCACCTGCCCAATCAGCCCTGCCCGTGTCTCGCTTCCTGCCGTATAGATTTGTTCAAGCTCCTCATTGGCAAAACCGTCCACCGCCAGCACGTAACCCGCGCCGCCTAAAAGCAACGCCGCTGCCACTCCACAGACTGCCACAAACCCGCTGTGCCGCCGTTTCACCAGAAATGCCCACAAGCAGCGTGCCAGAAGGTCCAGACCGACGGTAAAACAAACTGCAAAGAGAAGATTTCCCGCCGAATTTTCCCCCTGTGCTGCCACATACGCTGCCATAAACAGGGAAATCCAGGTTCCGAACCAATAGACCGCGGATTTTCTGGCTTCCCTGGTTACCAGCATAAGGCACAGAAAGATTACCCCAAATACCAGAACCGACAAAACCACACCACAGAGCGTACAGAGCACCATGGGCAGAAACGGGAAGCAGGAGCATAGGACTGCGCCAATCATTGTGCCTGCTGCCAGATGCGCCGCTGCCGCGGCACCGGGCCAGGTTTCTCCCAGATTTTTATTTATGAACTTTCTCAAGCGGTCAGCCCGGCTTCTGATTCTCTGTCCGATACCTTTTATCCTTTTGTTCATCGTTATTCCTCATACATCCTGTCCGGACTTCTGCATCCGGCTCACCATCCATACACCACCCACCAGCAGCAGCGGGAAAATCACGGCTGCCAGAATACCGGCTTTCAGGTTATCGTTCATGCTTCCGGAAATCAGTCCCACGAACGTAGGCCCTCCGGCGCAGCCCAAATCCCCCGCCAGCGCAAGAAATGCAAAGCACAGGGTTCCGCCCCGGCGCAGCTTTGACGCGGCGATGCTGAATGTCCCCGGCCACATGATTCCCACCGCAAATCCGCAGATGCCGCAGCCAAGCAGGCTTAGCGCCGGTAAGGGTGCCAGCGAAATCAAAAGATAAGAGCAGGCACATAACACTCCGCATATCTGCATGGTCTTATACAGGTCAATTTTATCCCCGTATTTCCCGTAGAGCCCCCGGGCAGTGCCCATCAAAATTGCAAAAAACATAGGACCCATCAGATCCCCCAGTGCCTTTGTGACACCAAGTCCCTGTTCCGCAAAGGTGGATGCCCACTGGCTTACCGCCTGCTCGCTGGCTCCCGCACACAGCATACATACCATGAATACCCAGAAAACCGGCTTTCTTATCAGTTCTCCTGCCGAGAGCCCTGTTTCCTCCTCCGAGAGCAGTGAAAGGATTGGCACCCGTGTGAAAAAAATGCCGTTGACCAGTGGAACAATTGCCCACAGCAACGCCATGAACTTCCAGTTTTCAATTCCGAATATCTGGAAAAACAGCGTGGAAAGCAGCACGACACCCACATGCCCCCAGCAGTAAAAGGAATGCAGAAGGCTCATGGTCTTATCCTTATGCGTGGAGGGCAGTGCCTCCACGATGGGGCTTACCAGCACCTCCAGGAGACCTCCGCCCACCGCATACACCATAACCGCAATCAGAAGCCCGGTAAAGGCGTCCCCGCATACCTCCGGCAGTACCGTAAGCAGTACAAGCCCAAGCGTCGCAAATACATGGGCAAGGACTGCCGATGCCCGATAGCCGATTCTGTCGATAAATCCCGCCGACAGGAAATCAATCACAAGCTGCAATACAAAATTAAATGTGATGAGCATAGTGATTTTTGACAGGGAAATTCCATACTGACTGTGAAAGGTCAGAAACAATAACGGGACAAAATTATTGACAATCGCCTGCACCACATAACCCGTCAGGCAGGCATAAAGTGTCTTCTTATACTTTTTTTCCATGGATGCCTCTCATAATATGTCTTTATAAATCGATTTTTTCAAAGCACCTCTGCGACCTGCGCAGAGACCAGAACGTTCCTGCCGCGTAGATTACCGCACCCGCCGCAAGCACTGCTGCCTGGTATGCCAGACCATTCCCCGTCTCCACCCCAAGCCAGGTCAGCCCGGGAATATGCCACAGCACCTCCGCCAGAGTCACCACAACAAATGCCGCCACACAGAAAATGAGAAACGGTTTTCCATAATAATACGCCGTCTTGAAAAAGCCTGCAAGAAAAATCATATTAAACAGTGCAAATATGAGCAGAGTGTAACCAAGGAAAGCCAGGTTCGCACTCATTAAGGCATTGGTTGCATAGGGACCGACGTTGTGCAGCGCCGTCATCCGCAATGCCGTAAGCACCGCATCCAGCAGGAACGCAATGAGCTGGATAGCCACCACAAACAGATATCTTGCCAGAACCACGTCACTCTTTTTCACCGGAAGCAGCGCCGTATAGAGCACATCGTTATACTCCCTGGCGAACTGGAAAGTATAGAAGATACCAAGGCTCACAAAAAAAGCACCCACCAGAATCGGATAGCCGGGAATCATGGTCATAGCAGAAAATAAAATAAAGACATAACTTAATGGTGCCGCCGTCAGGGTCATTTCTTTTTTTAACAGTTCTTTCATCGGTCAATCCTCCTATTCTTCCGCCGTATTTCCCTCTGGATTTTTCTCCAGATGTACCATAATCGTCTCCAGATCCGGCATCTGTAGCTCCGATTCCGCGAACTGCTCCGCGTTTTCCCGCCGAATCAGCGCCGTCATACCGTCCTTGCTTCTGCGGGTGCCAAGAAACAGCTTCTTTTTCTCCTCCGGCACAGTCCCGGCAGCGGTAAGCAGGCGATAGCCTTCCACGAAATCTGCTGTTTTCTCCGATGCCACAATCCGTCCGTTCTGGATATAGGTAATGGCATCCGCACACTTGTCCAGATCTGAGGTGATATGGGTGGAAAAAAGAATCGCCACACCCTCTGCCGCAATATCCAGAAATATTTCCAGCAGCTCCTCCCTGGACACCGGGTCCAGCCCGCTGGTGGGCTCATCCAGCAGCAAAAACTCCGCGTGATGGGACAGCGCCAGGGTCAGGTTAAATTTCACCTTCATGCCCTCGGACAGCTCTATGAGCTTCTTTTCCTCGTCCAGCCCGAATTTTCCGAGATAACGCCGGTATGCCCCGTCATCCCAGTTGGGATAAAAGGTTTTGGTCACCGCTGCAATCTCCCGGATTTTTTTGCGGGCGTAATAACTGACACCGCCCGTTGCATAGCCGATACGCTGCTTGATTTCTTTTTCATGCTCCGCAAAGGACATTCCAAAGAACTCCACACTGCCGGACACCGGATGCACGAGATTCAGCAGGGTTTTTAAGGTGGTCGTCTTCCCTGCACCGTTTCGTCCGATAAATCCCATGATCTGCCCCTTTTCCACGGAAAACGTCACATCCGTCAGTTGAAATTTGGGGTATTGTTTACATAATTTGTTCACACTAAGTACCTGTTCCATTGTTTACCTTCTTTCTCCTGTGTCATTCTCTCCCACCCGGTAACGGATGCGCATTCCCTGATAGGCATCCGTGAGCACCCGGCTTACCATTTCCCAATCCCAATCCAGATAGGAGGTCGCCATCATGGTGGCAATGCCATGTACGTAAATCCACATTTCCAGATGAAACAGATGGGCTTCCTGCTCCGCAAGCCCGGTGCTCTCCTCAACGAGCCGGATTATCCCTGCCATGTCATCCTTCTTCTCCACGATATGTTCCCCGGAACGGTCCCGCATAAAAAGGAGCTTGAACAGTTCTTTTTCCTCCTTTGCGAAACGAATATACGCCATGCCGCTTGCCTTATAGGGGGGATATGCCGGGTCCTTCATCCCCTCCTCAAGATACTTCTGGTAAAGCTGGTTCGCCGCCTCAATTACATCTGTTTTCAGCTCCTCCATGGTGGCATAATTGCTGAAAACAGGCTGGGTGGAGCAGCCTAACTGCCTGGCAAGCTCCCTGGCATTTAAGGCATCCGCTCCCTGCTCCTTTACAATGGCAAGCCCGGCGGCGACTATATCCTGTTTTCTGATTCTGGCTTTTGGCGGCATAGGTTTGTCTCTCCCGTTCAAATATCATGTGTTATATATCAGTTGTTATTATATGCCCGGATAAATGCTGTGTCAAGCAGATGCTTTCCACATCCCCAGCTTGACACAAAAAGGGCTGCGGCATGAAAATTTTCGTGTCAAAGTCCGAAACTTTCATGCCACAGCCCTTTTTTGCAACTGTGAGCGGTGTATATGCTCTCTTCTACTTCACAAGCCCGCAGACAAGCACTGCCACGGACTGTGCCGGAAGCGTAAGCTCCGTATATCCATTCTCCAGGGAAACATTGGAGGTCACCGGTGCCACCGGTTCTTTTTCTTTGGTATTCACGTTCTGCACATGGGCAAGCCCCTCCTCTGCTGCAAGCAGAATCAGCTTCGCGCCGGATGTCACCTGCTCCTGGGCAATCTCCACACCGACACGTTTTTCTGTATCCTCTGCATTGACCAGTTTTAAGTATAGATTTGCCTTGTCTTTGGTTGCAGAGCGGAAAATTTCTTTCCGGTAGGGCAACAGGCGGTTCCGGATCTCCCGGCTCCTAAAATCTGCGCTCCGGTAGCCGCAGGAGAAATGTGCCGCATCTGCTGCGCCGTAATCAAAGGTAACGGTATATTCCGTCTGATCCTCCAGCCCCTCGTACATGGCGCTTCTCAGATTTCCGGCGCAAACGCTGGAGGAGAAATCGCCCAGCGTATACCCCTCCACACCGTCCTTGTAAACACGGATTCCGGTGGTATCGCCATTCAGACCGATTACATACTGCAGCGCATTCTTTTTCTCTGCACTGTAATCCGTGACACCGGCTCCCACAAAAAATCCCTCGTTTCCGGAAAGACGGACTGCCTTCACGGTCACCCGATATTCGCTCCAGTCCCTGCGAATTAAGAAAATACCGTTTTCTCCTGCGGTGGAGGCAGGCAGAATCAGCCCCTGACTGTCATCGCGCTCAAACGGAAACGCAGCCCCGTTGCCCAACGGCACTCCATCTGCCACCACGTTCCATTCTGCGCCGATTCCTTTTGTTAAATCTTCCTTTAATAATACATCGCCATTCTTATCGGTCACACAGATTTCTTTTACCGCGATGGCAGCATTTCCTGTGGTGACGGCGATTCCGCCCCGAGGGCGTACTGTAATCCGTTCACAGTCTTCGTAGGTAATAAAATCAGTGGAAACCACGGTTTTTCCCAAATTAGCCGCAAACATCTGCTGCACATAATAGGTGGGCGTGTGCCATACGCTCTCGTTGTCAAACCAGATGCAGTCCGGCGTCCAGCGGTACTGATTGTCGGTGAGCACCTTATTGAACAGCGGCGCAGTGGCAGCCAGCCGTACCACATCCGTATTGTTTTCAAAGCCGGTCATCACCGCAGCCTCCGCCACAGCTCCCGCCAGCGTATTTTTATCCGTGGAGGCATACTCTCCCACAAATACCTTGGAGCTTGCCGCATCGTCGATGGTGCCGTCCGCACGGTATGCCCGTTCGTAATATTCATAACGGTCCGTATTATTCAACAGATATGTGTTGGGACGATAGTAATGCTCATCGGCAATCGTGTCCATATAATGAGACTTATTTTCATACCAGCGAACCTTCTCTGCCCAGCTCTTCTCCCCATCGGTGAAATCCACGGTGGTTTCTCCCTGATTTGCTCCCGCCAGGAATTTCCAGCCCAGACGATACGCATCGTCATCCGCCTGCGCCCCCACTGTGGAAATAATGGTGAGTGGATAGCCCGGATAATTTTTCTCCACATATCCGGTAATCCTGCTGTAGAAAATCTCGAAGTTTGCCATGAACTCCTCGCCCCAGTTCTCATTTCCCACGCCCAGGTAATGCAGATCGAAGGGGGCTTCATGTCCCATGCGCTTCCGCAGCGCTGCCCACTCGTTTCCCTCAAAATCCGTGCTGATGGCAAAATCAATCAAATCCGTAAAATTCTTTATGTATTTCTCCTGCAAGGCTCCTCCGGCAGGGTTCGCGTAATCGGAGCGCGCCTGGCACAGCACACCGCACGCCATGACCGGAAGCGGCGTCGCACCCAGATCCTCCGCCAATTGGAAATACTCCATATAGCCCAGTCCCATGGTCATCACATAGCCCCAGACATTGAAGTTCTCCCGGCGCAGCTCCACCGGTCCCACGGAATCCTTCCAGTCATACACATTTTCCCAGATATAGGAGCCTTCCGAGATACACCCTCCCGGGAAACGCAGAAAGCTGGGATGCAGGTCTTTTAACGCCTGCACCAGATCCTTCCGCAGACGGTAATTGGTATTTCCCATAAAATTGCAATGAGCACTGGGAGAATCCGCCTCCGGCTCTGCTCCCCAGACGTCCTCCGGCATCAGGGACACAAAATCAATATCCATATCCCCATGGAAGGAAAGCACCAGCTCCGCATGGTCCGCTTTCTTTGCCATAATTCTTATTTTTTCTTCCGCTCCGTATTTCACAAAGCGGCTGTTTGCTTCCACTTCTACCAGAACTGTCTCACTTACCGCCGTTCCGTCCGCCGCACGCAGGAACACACCGATGGAGCCCTTTTTCTTCGCACGCACCCAGATGGAAAAATCATAGCAGGCTCCCGCTTTCGTCACGATGGAATGGGCGTAATTCGTATCGCAGAAGCCACGGTTGCTGATCACCGTCCCATCCGTCACGGAAATATAGCAGTTATTGACGTCCGACCCTACAGCCCCCAGCTGCTCATTTAAGCCGCCCTGAAAATGAGGCGTGCAGCGGTCCACGTCGCCAAACCAGTATGCCAGCGGTTCCCGGACTCTGCCACTGCTTTTTCCCTCTGCCCCGGAACGCCCGTCATACACTTCAAAATGAAAATTCTCAAAGGAGCGGTTCTGAATCTGCTCCGCATAAATACCGCCGTCCGCCGCATTATTGATGTCCTCGTAAAACAGTCCCCACAGGGTCTCGCTCACCGGCATGGTTTCCTCATCGGCATGAACCCGGATCGTATAGGGAACGGTTTCCTTCGGCAGCGCCGTAACCTGGTATTCCTTTACCGCCTTTGCATCCTCACAGCGCAGCGTAGCCGTCAGTGTCACCTTCTCCGCTTTCTTTACATCCCCGAGTCTGCCGTCTGCGCCGATTACCTCCGGGCGGCTCGATGCCCAGCTTACCCGGACTTTTCCCCGGAGGAACTCCTGCGGCAGCTCATAATCCCGCACTGCCAGCGCTGCCGGTGCCTCCAGGTATTTCCGGCACGCCAGATCCACCATTTCCCCGTCCGAAAAAGACTCGCACATCAACTCAAGAATATCCTGTCCCGACAACGCGCCCTGATAAATCCGGAAATCGGAAAGACTTCCGCAGAAGTCCGCATCCGCGCCGAACTGGGATCTGCCCAGAAAATTATTTACATAGTTACTGCTGTCCTCAAAGGAGGCAAACCATTCCCGCAGCTTCCCGTATAATCCGCTGGTGGTCTGGCTGATGGTGCCGTCCGCCGCCACCTCCCCGTTGATGTAAATCATGGGTCCCGCAGAACTCATGGTTCCGCCGCAGGTGCCGGACACGGTCATCGCCACATGCACCCATTCGTGCTGCCCCAGCACGGTAACCGGGTCCGCCGCCAGGTCCTGTCCCCCGAAGCAGACGCCCCGGAGATTCCGGGTAAGAAACAGATAGGGACCTGCTTCTCCCTTTCCAAAATCCACGATACGCTCCCAGACACTGCCGTTTTTCCCCGGATTCACCCAGGCTGCAACCGTAATCCCGTTATTGTCACCAATTCCGGCAAACACCTCCGCCGGAACCCGCAGATAGGAGGTTCCGTTGGCACCTCCCGCAAAGGATACTGCGTTTCTTCCCTGCACGACCTCTGCCTGGGGCGGAATGCTTCCCTCCGCCTCTGCGTGAAAGCCGTTGCCGGACACGTCGCGTCCCACCTGCGCTGCATCCGCAAAATCATAGTGCACCAGTAGCTTCGTTTCCATACCCATAATCATACCTCTCCTGTTGTCGCATATCCGCACCGCAAACCGGCTTTCCTCACCCTCTGCGATATGGATGCGGTTTATTTTAGTTTCTGCTAAAATAATTTACTTTTTATTATATTGATATTATAGTATGTCACAAAGATTTTTGCAAGCACAACAGAAAAGAACATCAAAAACTCAGGGTACTATCCTCTCATCCGCAGATTTCTAATTGCCTCAACACATCTTCCATGGAAAAATTCTTTGATTTCACAACCACAGTATTTTCCTTAAAAAACCGGTCAATAATCTGATGTTCCAGCGCCCTTCTCCGTTCCAGATGTGTAATCAGACCTTCCATTCCCGTCAGCGCATTCTTTCTTCCATATGGCGATTCCTCCACGTATTTGACCATAAGCGGAAACCATAATTCATTTCCCTGATCGTCAGATCTCTCTTTTTTAATCACTTCAATCGTCGTCCGGATATCCTCCACATCCAGATAAATGATTCTGTATGGCTGCCGAACCAGTACCTGTTTCAGCCTTCGGTAGAAATCCAGAACCTCGTCCTCTGTCATCATGAGGTATAGCAACTGATTCTCAATAATATTCTGAAAAACGGAGCATTCAAAAATCTGCCCTTCTCCGCTCCACTTCCCATAACGCCGCAGTATCACTTCCTCGAAGGTCTCTTTATCCAAATTGCCGTTATATATTTCATACTGCTCCAGATCTTTATGAAATCCCGGGACATCCGTCAATATCTGCGTGTAGCAGATTACTCTGTGGTCATCCTCCAAAACGGATTTCCCTGTGATCTCCTCTCGCAGCATTGGATAGGACTGCAGCACACGGTTGTACTGTTCCTCCGTCGTATAAGCGCACCACGCCAGCTCCACCGGCGAATAATCCCCCTCACGGAAGGTCTCATAATCTCCCAGCCTGTCCGATAATAGCTGCACAAACGTACTTTTTCCAGCCCCCTGCAGACCCTCAATAAAATAATTGTTCTTCATATCCAACCTGCTCCCCTTTCTTCGTGCCCGTGTCACGCTTTCCTATATTATACTATACACAATCCAATTGGAATATAAAAGCTTTCCGCTTTTGAAAAATTCCTTGTTGACTTTTGCGCATCATAGTGCTATTGTGTTACACAAACAAAGAGCCAAATGCAACGAACAGAACAAGGTCATCCAAATTCCTGCAAATCAGAGAACCGTCGGCTGGTGTGAGACGGTATGCAGCCTGGCTGGCTATCCTCTGCGAGCAGTGCACTGAAGTTCTCCCGGGAAAGAGTAGGTGTCACCGGTATTCTACCGTTATAAAGAAGCTTATTGCTGCAGGCATACGCCCGCAAAGATAAGACCGAGTGGCCGTTTACACGGCAAGCAGAGTGGTAACGCGGAAGCATTTGCCTTCGTCTTTGGATGCATGGAATCATGTGTCAGGACGGAGGTTTTTTTATGCACTCTTTGTGAAAATGTGATCTATCAGAAAGGAGCCGCCCATCGGCGGAAAAAGAAATGAATGGTTTAGTTATTATCTTAATCGGCATTGTAGTACTCGGCGCCGGCTATCTCCTGTACGGACGCTGGCTCGCCAAAAAATGGGGCATTGACCCGAAGGCCAAAACTCCGGCATATGTCCATGAGGACGGAGAAGACTTTGTTCCCTCCTCCAAATTCACCGTATTTTCACATCAGTTTTCCTCTATCGCAGGTGCAGGCCCTGTCACCGGTCCGATCTTAGCCTCTGTATTCGGCTGGGTTCCGGTACTGCTGTGGCTTATCATCGGTGGTCTGTTCTTCGGTGCCGTACAGGATTTCGGTGCACTGTACGCTTCCGTGAAAAACGAAGGAAAATCCATGGGTATGATTATTGAAAAATATATCGGCAAGACCGGCCGTAAGCTGTTCATGCTGTTCTGCTGGCTGTTTACCCTGCTCGTCATCGCAGCATTCACCGATATGGTTGCAGGCACCTTCGTCGGTGTCGGTGTCGAGGGCATGGCTGCCGAAACTGCTTACGCAAATTCTGCTGCCGCTTCCATTTCCATGCTGTTCATCGTTGTTGCCGTCATCTTTGGTCTGATTCAGAAAAAAGTCGGAAAAATGAACGAGGTGGTAAAAGCCGTTGTTGCCATTGCCCTTTTAGTTGTCATGTTTGCAATCGGTATGGCACTCCCGATTTATACAACCAAAAATGCCTGGATTTATATCATTATGGCTTACCTGTTCTTAGCATCCGTTATGCCGATGTGGCTTTTGATGCAGCCAAGAGACTATATGACCACCTTCATGCTGCTGGGCATGATCATCGGTGCAGTTGTCGGCGTGATTGCCGCCCATCCTTCCATGCAGTTAAATGCATTTAACGGCTTTAACGTAAACGGAAGCGGGCTGTTTCCGACTCTGTTTGTCACGATTGCCTGCGGTGCCGTTTCCGGTTTCCACAGCCTGGTATCCTCCGGCACCTCGTCTAAGACCATCAGTAACGAAAAGGATATGCCGATGGTAGGCTACGGTGCCATGGTGGTTGAATCTCTGCTTGGTATCGTATCTCTCGTTGTTGTCGGCGCTGTTGCCGTAAACGGAACCAAGCCGGACGGAACACCGTTCTCCATTTTTTCCAGCGGTGTTGCCGGATTCCTTGAGACACTCGGACTTCCGGTCCAGTTTGCGACTGTATTTATGACCATGTGCGTATCTGCACTGGCTTTAACCTCCTTAGACTCCGTTGCACGTATCGGACGTATGTCCTTCCAGGAGCTGTTCTACGGTGACTCTACCGATCCTGCAACCATGTCCCCGGTACAGCGTGTACTGACCAACAAATATTTTGCTACCATAATCACACTTTTCTTCGGCTATCTGCTGACCCTTGGCGGTTACAACAACGTCTGGCCGTTATTCGGTTCCGCGAACCAGCTTCTCGCCGCACTCGTACTGATTGCACTTGCCGTTTTCCTGAAAACAACCGGCAGAACCGGATGGACACTTTACATACCGATGTTTACGATGCTCCTTGTCACCTTCACCGCGCTGATTCAGAAGTCCATCGCTCTGGTGAAAAATATTGCAGGCGGTCAGGCTACCTTCCTTGTAGACGGTCTCCAGTTCATCGTGGCATTGCTTTTGATGGTGCTCGGTGTCCTCGTTGCCTTCAGTTGTCTGAAGAAATTGTTCTTTAAAACCGATGCGGCTGCGGATACCAAGACAACAAACGCATAAATAAAACATTCTGCTTGGGCAGAACACCTTAATCCAAGACAGCGTGGACCGGTTCCGGTTCACGCTGTTTTTCTTTGATTCGCTGTAGCATAGCCTCACTGTCCGAAGCAGCTTCGCAAAATCACAATGCGCATCAGAAATTTTACATCATTCTGACATATTTTTTATATTTCCTTGATGGTATTATGAGAAAAATCCAGGTAAAATCAACGGATGGAAAGTGACAGCAAAAAACTTTCCTTATTTTATGCAGGATGGGAGATTACAGGAATGAAGGAAACACAGCTTATTCAGATATTGGAGGAGAAGCAGATTAAAAGCGTCTATCAGCCCATTGTCTCCTTAGAAGACGGCAGTGTATTTGGATATGAGGCACTCGCAAGAATCACACTGGAGGATTGTCTGTTTTCTGTTGAGGAAATGTTCATTCTGGCGGAAAAGTGTGGAAAACTGTGGGAGCTGGAATACCTGTGCAGAAAAAAAGCACTGAAGGGCAGTACACATAAGCTTGGCGACAAAAAACTGTTTCTTAATGTCGATCCCTATATTATCAACGACGAACGTTTTCAAGCCGGTATGACACAAAAATATCTGGACCGCTATTCCATTTCCTCGGAAAATATTATTTTCGAAATAACGGAGCGAACAGACATTGATATCGATGATATCAGTATTTTTCAAAATGTAATAAAGCATTACAAAAAAGAAGGCTACCAGATTGCTATTGATGATTTTGGAAAAGAATATTCCGGGATACAGCGGATTTTAAAGCTAAGCCCCAGATATGTAAAAATAGATATGGATCTTGTACACAACATCCACCTGGACTCGGTAAGATGCCAGATGCTCGAAAGTATTGTAAAATTCTGCAATCCGCTCGGCATAAAACTGATTGCAGAGGGGATTGAGACCAAAGAGGAGCTGGCAAAGCTTATACGACTCGGCATTCACTACGGTCAGGGCTACTACCTGGCCCGTCCAAATGAGGTTCTAAAAAAACCGGAGGATGAAACAGTCCGATTTATCCGCTCCGAACACCTGTTGACCAAGGAATGTAAACTCATCCCTTCCTTTTTCGGGGAAATACATTCCATCAGCTGCAAAAAAGAAACTACACAGTGTAACACGTCGGCAATCGCTATCTACGAGTTTCTGAAAGCAAATCCGGATGTCGAAGAGCTTTGTGTTTTAGATGAGGAGGAACACGTACAGGGACTGGTCACGCGTTACGATGTCTTTGAACGTTTCGGCGGGCAATACGGCTATAATCTGACGAAAAAGAAACAGGTGAAAGACATTCTGTCCAAAGAGTTTCTTGCAGTGGACTGGAAGATGTCCATTGAGATGGTGTCAAAAATGGCCATGGTGCGTCCCAAAAAGCACTTGTATGATATTGTCATTGTTCTCAAAGAGGACCAATATTATGGCACCGTGACCGTAAAGGATCTGCTGGAGGCGGCTATCAGCATCCAGATTGAACGCGCGACCGATGCCAATCCTCTGACACAGCTACCTGGCAACAAGCGGATTCAGGAAGAAATCGAGAAAAAACTTACCTCGCAGGAAAATTATTCCATTATGTATCTGGATCTTGATAATTTCAAAGCTTACAACGATGTTTATGGGTTTGAAAACGGAGACCTGATGATTCAGGCCGTTGCAGACAGCATGAAAATAAGCTGTGAGAGCGGGGAATTTCTGGGACATATCGGTGGCGATGACTTTGTGATTATCGCCAGCCATTATGATATGAAAGAAAAATATGAAAAAATCATCCAACGTTTTCATGAATGTCTGAAACAGCTCTATACGCCGGAAGATTACAAAAAGGGGGAGATTGTGTCCAGAAACCGAAATGGTCTCATTGAAAATTTTCCGCTTGTCACAATCTCCGCCGCAATGATTACAAACGAAGTTTCCAGAATCACTAATATTGATGACTTTTCAAAGAAAATAGCAACGGTGAAAAAGATGAGTAAGCACACCAAAGGGGACAGCCTGGTTGAATATAGCTGACACTTTTTATTCTTCCTCTTCCGCCCTTACAAGCTGGCTGCTTACCATATCCTCCAGCGAACGAACCGAAAGCGGTCTGGCATAGTAATACCCCTGAAACCATGTGGCATTGTAATCACGCAAATAGTTCTGCAATTCCTCATTTTCAACACCTTCCAGACAGGTCAATATGCTGGATTTGCTGGCAAAATCCAATATGGAACGAACCATCGCCTGATTCTTGGGATTGTCCATAATACCGCGGATAAAACTCATGTCAATCTTGATTTCATCCATTGGGATATTCATGACGATGCTTGAGGAAGCACTTCCCGTCCCGTAATCGTCCATTGCAACTCTTATACCATAACCCTGGAAAAATTCAACCTCCTCACACAGCTTATCCAAAGGAAAATCTTTACAACGCTCTGTCAGCTCCAGACACAGATGATCTGCCGGAAAAGCTGTCTCTGCAAGAATTTTTAATAACTCCCCGCGAAATTCCGGGCGCTCCAACTGCCTGACGGATACATTCACATTCACAAAAAAATCCGGTTTGAGTGTAAGAAGACTCCGCATCTCCGTAAGCGCTGTCCGAAGGACGTAATTTCCCAGGTCATACATACTTGGGTCCGTCTCCATCCATTCAATGAACATACCTGGGGGCACCTTTCCATATGGCTCACAGCTCCAACGCACAAGTGCCTCTGCGCCAACCACACTTCCGGTGTCAGCAGCTACAATGGGCTGATACTCCAGATAAAAGCCTTCGCAGTCATTGCGGACAGACTGATGAATTACCTTCATCAACGCAAGATCCACGCCCCGGGAGGTCTGCACCTCATCGTTAAAAATGACAAGCTGTCCCTGATGTCTATGTATGGAATGGTCTAACGCATAGGCGACCTGACCGCGAACGGAGGAAGAATCCCCCTGATAATTTTCAAGAAGAATCGCGCCGGAATCCATCTTGAGCGATGTCCGTTTCCCCGCAACCATAATTCCGGCATCAAGGGTCTGGCGCACCTGCCGCTCAAACCGAAGCAGTTCCTCCCGCCCCGCTCTTTTCAATATAAAAGCAAAACGCTCTCCCTCAAGACGGTAGACGGCTTTGTCCATATCCATCATATAAATGAACTGCCAGGCAATTGCATACAACAGCTCATTGGAATAATCCAGACCATAGATAAGATTAAACGTATTAAATCCTTCCACCTGAATCTGCAGAACTGCAAAATTTTCCCCGCTTGCAATTCCATTTTCCAAATCCTTATCATATCTCGCGCAGGAATACAAATCCGTCAGCGCGTCAATCTCCGGAAAGGCGTTCTCATTTTTAATCACCACAACCAGATACGCAAGACTGTCATTCTCATCACGAAGCGCCTCCGTATGAATACTGAACATGACATAGTTTCCGTCTTTTCCACGCATACGGATGCACAACTCAGAATCCAGCTCCAGTCCCTGCAGACGCTTACCGATTCCTTCCAGATATTCCTCCCGGTCCTGCGGATGCACCAGTTCCTTTAACATTTGTTCAAATTCGGGAAAAATCTGGACGGATAAACCAAAAAACTCTTTTGTCTTTTCGGAACACCAGGATTCCTGTTCCTTAAGATTGGTCACCCATATATAAGAATTGTCGGAAAGCCGGTCAATAGCCTCTACCATTGCAGAGACTTTGTCCGCGTCCTTTTTCCAAAAGCCAATTGCGCTCATCCGTAAATCCCCCACTATCCAATACGGCACTCATTTTTCAATAACCCTAGAAAAATTGTACCATATTGGGGTGGGAGATTCAACGAAATATGAATCTTGGAAATTTCAGCAAAAAATTCGGTTATAACCTCAGAAGCGGTCTCCTCGGATACAATATCCACAAAATACGCAGCAAATTCGTTCTAAAAGTATAGACTTCTATGGCAGCCACGTCTCGTAAATCGTCTGTATTCTTCCGTTTTCTATGTCATAGAAAAATATCTGCTGGTTCAGATTTGCGTAGGTATTCAGATACTCCTTAAACACAGAATACTCTTCCGTAATGACATGAACCTCATCATAACTTCTTACCCTGCTGTCGCTATCAAATGTATGATTCCAATCTATAAAAATAAACTCACAGCTTTCACTGATTGGATATACCTGTGTATCTCCCACTTGCTCAATATCATAGCCATTTGGGAAATCATACTCCGTTAACCCCAGCTTCTCAATCATGTCCGAATCATCTTCACGAATAAAATATTTCAGCGAAATCGTAAATTCTGTTCCATTTACGGTTCCCTCCATTATTTCAGCGATTGTTCCGCATGTCCAGTCTCTCTGGTCTCCCCAAAGCCCACTTCCACTTACCGGATTTGATGTATTCTGAACTTGGCCCGTTGTATCCAGCCAGTCAGGAATCCACCATGTCAGCAAATAGCAGTTAATATTATACGTTGAAGTTTTAAATTTCTGCTCCGCATCTATCCAGTAAGAAATCTTTACTTCATTGGCATTTTTCAGGTATTCGACACCCAGTGACCCTACTCCCATATTATCATACGGCTCGTCCAGCAAATCACTGCAATACGCGTACCGAATGCCGTTTTCAAATTCCTTATAAACAATAACATCTGTTGCACCATCTCCCCATTGAAGACCTGCAATCAATTCATTTTTACCGTCTCCATCGAGGTCAATCATTCCAACCTCTTCCGGTACAGCTCCCCACACACGGGCTAACAAGGTCCCGTCATTTGCATAATAATACCCATCCGTCGGATATGTGTCATAAAAAATATAATACCCGGAATAGCCCATGATATTGTCAAAACTGCCCTCTGCATATACAGGATTCTGGTCTTCTGTCGCAATTTCCTGTTCCGGTTCCGCATATTCTATCTTGCCTTCCGTTTTATTATCCGCATCGGTATCTACAGTTTTGCTGACCGGATCTGTCATGAAACAAACGGCAACCATAACGCTGATTACAATCGCTGTTGCAACAATCCAGAACGCTGGTTTCTTATAATTCAATACAGATTTTATCCGATTCTTTACACTCACTTCTCCGAAAGCGAGCGGACACGCCGCAATCCTTCTTCTCTGAACATTACATTCCAGGAGCGCCTGGCAATAGGCTGCTTTCCAATTTCTGTCCTTGTTCTTCGTCACTTTTTCATCACACGCAAGCTCAATATCCCTGCACAGCAGCACATATGCAATCCAGCAAAGCGGATTAAACCAGTATACGCACAAAATAAGAAATCCAATCGGCTTCCAAATATGATCATATCTCTTCAAATGTGTTCTCTCATGCTCCAGAACACATGCGACAACATCTGCAGAAAGACCCGAAGGAAGATATATTCCCGGTCTAATAATTCCCAGTATAAATGGGCTGGCAACTTCATCACAGATAAATACATTTTCATAAATATTTTGTGATGCCTGCACCTTTTTCCTCAAGATAAAATACGAAATAAGCAGATAGAATAACAGACTGGCAACGCCAATAAGCCATACAACCGAACACACGGAAATCACTATTTGAAGCGGATTCAAGGAAGCTACCGGCTGTGGCGTAAAGCTTGCCTCCAGCACAGGATTTACGAGCTGATTCATGGCAGAAACTCCCGTCTCAATATGCGGGGCAGCAGAATATTCTATATCACTGGGAATGGGTCTGGAGCTTGGCACCAGGCTGAAGATGCTCTCCATATTAATGGGAAGCACAAGCTTAATTGCAACAAGCCCCCACAGCGCGCAGGTAATCCATTTGGGGGCTCTTTTTATGATGAATCTGACAGCAATTACCGCGATAATCAAAAGGCTGGCAGCCAGTGTTTGATTTACTATTCCAATGAATGCCTGATTCATGAATTACCCCTCCTCACGAAATGCATCAATCATTTTCTGGATTTCGTCGACCTCTTTTTTTGAAAGCTTTTTCTTTGAGGAAAAGGCTGCAATAAATGACGGAAGCGAGCCCGCAAAGTTGTCATCAACAAACTGAATGCTTTTGGCTCCGCCAAATTCTTCCCTGGATATCATAGCTGTCACGATACCATCCGTATTCTGAAACAACCCTTTTTCACATAATTTTCTAAGAACAGTGTATGTGGTCGATTTTTTCCATCCCAAGCGGGCTTCTGCAATTTTTACGAGCTCACCGGACGCAACCGGCTCATTCTCCCATATTATTTCTGCAAATTTCTCCTGAATCTCTCCCAATTCTATCTCCATAACAATTACTCCCTCTGCTTTGGTTTATTCTAAATAGACTAATTTCAGTTTATTCTGGATAAACCATTTTGTCAAGGTAATATTTGCAGATACAACCTCATAACAGGAAATCAATCCAGTGCCTTGAGTCTACACAAAAACTTGAAACAGTCTCGCCTGTCTCAAAAAAGTCGTGCGTTATCTTCTTTTATTTGAGACAACGCACGATTTTGTGTACAAGTATTATTATCCAACTTTATGTAATAGTTTACCTTTCTCTATTCCCACTAACAGCAATTCCAATGTCTGCGGATTTGTATTTCTATATTTCAAATGATAAAAAATTTGTTCCACTGACTTCTCTATTTTTTCTCTATCTTCTTCTACACACTTTATATTAGAGTCAAAACATCCTGATGCCTGCAAAAGCAATGATAATGCAAATTTTTCATTCACATAAATATAATCTACTCCAGATCCTTCTACCAATTGAAACGGTTTTCTCTTCAAACACCATGATGCCGTATATGCCATTAACTTTATATAATTAACAAGTTCTATATCATGAAAATATCTCAGCCTTGCAATATCCACCAAAATATCAATCAAACAATATTCAAATATAGAATCATCAAAATAAACTTTACCCTCTAACTCCTGTTCATCAAAAAACTTTTCTGCCATTTGATGAATTAACATACCCGCATTGTATATATATTCATCCGAAAAAGTACTATTCAATTCTTCTTTCAGTGTTTTATAAGTCTTATCCTCCATTGGACCAGCCTCTTTTCTATAAGTTTTTCAACAGATTCTTAAAAATATCTTGTGCACTTGTCAATTCCTTATATTTTTGTGCCGCTTTGATTTTTCTAACGATATTCTCTTTCGTATCGCAATCTTCAAAATTATTCATTTGCTCTAAAATATAACCATAAACTTCATTTTCATCTACTATTCCATCTTCCATTGCACTCTCAAAATCATTTAAGTATGCATGCAAAAAAGTACCCATCTCATCTGCCATACCTGCAACACGGTTCATAATTTCAAGATATGAGCCAATCATCTCATTAGATAAATTATATGGATATCGTAACTTATGATCAATCTCACTCCAAGCCTCTTCAAATAAAGTTCTTACTTGTACTTCAATACATAACCCAGATGCTTTATCTCTGATTAAATAATGCACAGACCTATATGGTTTTTCATCAATAATTTTCACTTTCCCCGCATACAATTCTCTATTATCACCTTTACGGATATACGCAAATGGTTCCTCCGCTAAGTCGTTACCATATTCTTTCATTAGAAACTCATGCACACCAAGCCAATCTTCTTTAAACAAAAGAAGAATTCTGATTCCCATTAAATCATTAATATAGCTTGTATAATTACTATGGGAAATCGCCTTACCTTGCTTCAAATACTTAGGATTTTTTCTAATGACCTTTTCGAGCAAATGTGTAACTTCCTTTACCCTATAACCTAAAGAATGAACATACGCACACTGCTGTATTTTTTCAAAATAACTCTTCACAGTTGCTGTATGTTCATCCTCTTTTTTCATATAATCTTCAGCTATCAATTCCAACTCATCCCACGTTAATAGTGATGCGCGGAATTTCTCTTCTGAAATATTAAATTGTCTTAAGAAAGTCTTCTGCTCATCATTTGTTTTGAACATATTCCTATCCTACTTCTTACATGTAGTTTTTTCTATAATTCTTGAATTTAATAAATTGGCATAGGATAAAAGCTGTTCTGCAATAAAATCAGTATTAATTTCAGGTCCCTTATTCGGCTGATTGTCCTTAACAAAATCATCAGATTTCAATTTACTCATAAAACCATCCATAAACACTTCAGCTTTTGTCATATCCTTCACCTCTTATACTTTCCTATATATTATGTGTAAGGTTTGTATAATAACACAAAAAAGCACTTCTGTCAAATTGGTTTACACGATATTTAGCTTACCACATTTTGATATCAATATTCAAGCATTTTTCTACTTAATTTTCTAATTTTAGGCGTTTTTCTTATACAACATTTATTTGTAGAACCAAATTGTAATCACTGCATCACTTACATTCCTTTTATCGTCAAAAAAGCCCCTCAAGGCAACCCTTGAGAGGCTTGAATTTACTGCAATTCTATTGATTACTCAATGATAGTAGCAACACGACCTGAACCTACTGTTCTACCACCTTCACGCTATATGAATAGCGTTTTTCGATGTATTTTCTATGTCACGCGTCGAATTATAGTTCCCACCTACGGCAGCTTTACCGCAGATTAAAT
>JBJEJC010000180.1:0-5752 GCA_051877675.1 Roseburia sp.
ACTATATTTCTGAATACATGAAATGTGGTTCATTAAATTCTTATGATATAGAAAAATGCAGGAAAACTTTTTTTCTATTTTTTAGCTGTATGTAATTTCTACGAACAGTATTATGATTCCATTTCCAGGAACAGAGATATTTATTTGCAGCAGGCGAATATGGCATCACGGCTTCTGGTGTGGTTTGAGAGTCACATTGATGAATTGAATGATAGACTGCATGAATTGAGTATGCAGGTTACGTATCAAAAGAAGCTGGCGAATTATTACGATTCGCAAGGGCGTTTGTCACAGTACCCGACGAAGAAACCAATGCGGGTAATTGCGCTTACAAAGATTGCTGATTGTTTTGAATTCGAAAGGAAGTATACCGAAAAAGAAGTCAATGAAATAATAAAACAGAATATATCATTTTCAGATGTTGAACTTGTTCGCAGGGAAATGTTTCAGTTAAAACTAATTGGAAGATTAAGAGACGGTTCGGCTTATTGGAGAGAAAGCTAGCTTTGAAGTGACCGGGCAGTTTGATAACCAATTCATTTAGGATAATGAAACGGCAACCGCGAATGAGCGGTGGTCTCGCTACCACTCCGTATAGACCCGATTCATTGTGAAGGACATAATTGCCAGCACATTGGCGCGGATGGTTGCCTCCGGCCAGGTGGCGTATATCTCGCTGGATGCCACGTTCTTGATGTAATCCCGGTAGCGGACATAATAGTCCCGGGCAGTGGGGTCTGTGGGAGCACCGTCGTGCACGATGACAAACTCCGGGACAACCACCCGGCTTAACACGATCTCCCCGGATTCCGACACGGGTTTTATCTCTGACTCTGCAATCTTCGGCGGATACTCTGCATACAGCGTATGCGCCGGAATCACAATGTCATCCACCGGATTTCCTACCGCTCTTTCTTCTTCCATCCGGACTTCCTGAAGCGATTCCTGCCCGGACAGAAGTTCAATTCCCGAGATAGTGACCGGACGAAATCCTTCTGCAGTGACTTCAATGGTATACTCGGCGTATGGCTGCTGTTCCTGCGGTTCCAGGGACAGCTCAAGTGGAGGCGTATCAAGCGTAAGCACTTCGGAATTTCCGGATTCATCTGTGTCTACCTCCTCTAACGTGCTCCCCGGCTCCCCGGAATAGGAAATCGTAATCCGCGCATCCCGGATCGGGTTTCTGGTGGCAGTTCCCACCACCGAGACCCGCAGTGTTCCCGTATCAATTGCATTGTTTTGCATATACCTGATATCTGACATAACAACCTCATAGATTCATTCGGTTTATACTATGCATTGCCGGAAAAAAATGTGATTTTCGCTTATAAATTCAGATACGCAGTCCGGCATGGACTGCATGGAACAGATGTTACTCTCTTTGTCTACTCTACTGTCACAACCTTTGCCAGGTTTCTTGGCTTATCCACGTCAAAGCCCTTATCCGATGACACATAATACGCCAGAAGCTGCAATGCCACCGAAGCCGGCATTACCATAAACTCATCCCGCATATCGGGCAGCCGGAAAATCTCATATTCCTCCGGCATTCCTGCCGAAATTTTCTCCTTGATGAAAAGTACCACATCCGCACCTCGCGAACGCACCTCCTTGATATTGGAAAGCTCCTTGGACATCAGCTTCTCCTGCGTCACTGCTGCCACCACCGGGGTTGCCTCCGTAATGAGAGCAATCGGACCATGCTTCAATTCCCCGGAGGCATATGCCTCAGAATGGATATAAGACACCTCCTTCAGCTTAAGAGAGCCCTCCAGCAGAATCGAATAGTCCAGCCCGCGCCCAATCATAAATAAGTCCTTTGCATTCAATAATCTCCGCGCCACCTTATGGATGTCGGTGCGGCGCTCCAGAACCTTTTTCATCACATCCGGCACACGCTGTAATTCCCGCACAAAGCTCTGGGTCTGCTCCGCATCAAAAACTCCGCGCAGTCCCGCCATCTTTGCCACAATCAGATAAAATACCGCCAACTGGGTCGTGTATGCCTTCGTACTTGCCACCGCAATCTCCGGTCCGGCGTTGGTATAGAGCACATAGTCGCTTTCCCGGGCAATGGAGGAGCCCTTCACATTGATGATGGAAAGACATTTCGCCCCCCGGCGTCTCGCATATTTTACCGCCTCTAAGGTATCAATAGTCTCACCGGACTGGGACACCGCAATCACCAGGGTCTTCTCATCAATCACCGGATCGGAATACATAAATTCCGATGCCATTTCCACATCGATGTGCATATGAAGGATGGATTTCACCAGTGCCTGTGCCACAAGCCCCGCATGCATGGCAGTCCCGCATGCCACCACGCAGATGCGCTCACATTCCGTAAACAGCGAATCCGGCACACCCTCCGCAGAGAAATCCGGCATACCGCCCACAATACGGTTTTTCATCGTATTTACAATGGCATCCGGCTGCTCCATGATTTCCTTTTCCATATAAAACGGATAACCGTTTTTGCCGGCGCTGTTTAACTCCCAGTCCACCTCCAAAAATTCCGGTGTCACGGTATTTCCCTCAAAGTCGGTAAGAACCAGTTTATCGCGGTGCAGCTCCAGCACATGATACTCCGGCACCACAAAATAACGGTTCGTGAAACGGCAGAGTGCGGTCAGATCCGAGGCAAGCATTGCCCCCTCCGCACACAGTGTTGCCACAATCGGGCTTACATTCCGGGTGGAATAAATCACGCTCTGCCGGTCGGAAAACAGAATCACCAGCGCAAAGGTTCCCTTGAGCTTGGAAACCGTCTTTTTGATTGCCGCATGGGGATCTCCGTCATAAAAAAGATCCAAAAGTGCAGCAACTACTTCACTGTCTGTCTCAGAATGCAATTTTTCCTGCAAATCATAATCCGCAATCAGTTCCCGATAATTCTCAATGATACCATTGTGCACCAGCGTCACCTTTCCCACCTGATGCGGATGGGCGTTGACATCGTTGACACCACCGTGCGTTGCCCAGCGTGTGTGACCGATGCCGCAGTTTGCCATCATCCTTTCGGAGTCGCAGATTGCGCGCAGGTCACTGACCCTTCCGGCACATTTATAGACCTTCGTTTTCTGCGCCGCCTCGTCACAAACAGCAATCCCGGCGCTGTCGTAGCCACGGTACTCCAAAAGCTCCAGTGCATCCAGCAGTACTTCCTTTACGTCCTCACTGCCTGTATAACCGATAATTCCACACATAAATTTTCCTCATTTCTCTCTTTTTATTAAGCGGCTTCCCCGCATAAAATTCTCTCAAAAATATACGTTCTCCATTATACCGTATTTGTTTTGCGGTCACCCGCATATTTGCCGGTATATCTCGCACTGGAGACAGTGCGGAAGGGCATCCGCCGAATCTTCGATCACCCTTCTCCTCGTCAACCTGTCTTTTTATCGGATGGTTCTGTCCGCGCCGCTTCGTACGAAGGGACGTTGACAGCAGCTTCCGAAGGGCAGGTGCATGGCGCTTACAGCAGGCTTTGGGATAAAATCCCAGAGCCTGCGGAAAATCTATCTGTCCGTTATACAGTCCTGCCGGACTGCGTATCTGAATCTATAATCTATACAATTGTCAATGTTCAATGTGTTTACTATACTATGATATGCGCAAAATGTCCAGATGGGATTGCCACAATTCCGCCTTTTTCCACTTCACTTTACATAAAAGAGGCGGAGCTGCTTTGCAACAGTTCCGCCTTCCATTCATTCTTCACGCTATTTTACTTCCACAGTCCAGCCGTATTTATCCTCCAGTCTGCCCCACTGAATACCGGTTAAGGTATCGTAGAGCTTCTGGGTCAGCTCACCAATCTGAAAATCATTGATGGTCACAACATCATCCTTGTAACGAAGCTCGCCAACCGGAGAGATAACTGCTGCAGTTCCGGTTCCAAATACCTCCTCGAGTGTGCCGTCGTGTCCTGCTTTCATCAAATCATCCACGGAAAGTCTGGTCTCGTTTACCTTATAGCCCCAGTCACGAAGCAGATGGAGCATGGAATCTCTGGTAACACCCGGAAGTACGGTTCCCTCGATGGGTGCGGTGTAAATCTCACCGGCAATCTTGAACATAATGTTCATGGTGCCAACTTCCTCCACATACTTGCGGTGCTCACCGTCCAACCACAATACCTGGGAGTAACCCATCTTCTCTGCCTTTACCTGTCCTAAAATGGAACCTGCATAGTTACCACCGCACTTGGTGAAACCGGTGCCGCCCTTTACGGCACGTACCAGTTCGTCCTCCACAAGAATTTTCACCGGGTTAAGCCCCTCTGCATAGTAGGCTCCTACCGGGCAGCAGATAATCATGAACTTGTAAGCGCTTGCCATATGTACACCCAGCGCTGCCTCCGTTGCAAACATGAATGGGCGGATGTAAAGTGAGGTATCCGGCTCAGAGGGAACCCAGTCCTCCTCCACCTTTACCAGTGCCTTTACAGCTTCCACAAACATATCCACCGGAAACTCCGGCATACAGAGTCTCGCATTGGAATTAATCATTCTCTTCGCATTCATCTCCGGACGGAACAACTGAATTTTGCCCTCCGCCGTGCGGTATGCCTTTAAGCCCTCAAAGGTCTCCTGTGCATAATGTAAGGTTACACAGGACGGCTCCATGGTGATAGGCGCATGGGGTACGATTCTTGCATCCTTCCAGCCCTCATCCTTTGTCCAGTCCATAACAAACATATAGTCTGTCATATATTTTCCAAAGCCTAAGTGCTTCTGGTCCGGTTTCTCCTTTAAAACGTCTCTCTTTTCAAATCTGATATCCATAACAATTCCTCCGTTCTTCTGATTTCTGAACCCAATTATAACCTTTATTTTTGGGGTGTCAAGATTATTCCGAAGGCTTATATTTGCCATATATTCTATTTATAGCATCACATATTCATCATAATATTTTGTTATGGTGCATCTCTTAAGACGCCTGCCCGGACAGCACCTTTTTCAGCGGAATCCAGAGAACAAACGCATATACACTTCCAATCAGTGCCGTAATGAGCTGTGTCACGGAAAACATGGTCTGGAACACAGGCATTTTCTGGCGCAGGGGACTTGCCTCCGGAAGGAGCATCGGGATTAAGAGCAGGGAAATCACGATTCCCATAAACAGTGCCTTTAACACTGCGCCTGCTGCCATTCCCGCCACAAGACCGCCGTTTCCTTTTACTTTTTTTGTCACAAGAGCCACACCGATACATAAAAGAGCATTTCCCACCATGACACAGGGCATAATTGCCGGGATTGCTGCCATAATCGGGCTTCCTGCGATGAAAAATGCGGTTACCGGGGTGATGACGGAAAGTATGATACCACACACCCATCCTGCGGAAAGCGTAGCGATAATCAGGCAGGCATTGATGATCGGACCTGTTATGTACACGCTGGCATTTTTAAAAAACTGGCTGACAATGCAGATTGCCAGCAACACTGCTGTCGTTGTGATTTGCTTTGCTGTAATTTTCATTTTCATTGCCTCCTAAGCTTGATTTTTACCAACGCAAGCATAATATAAATGCGTGGAAAAATCAAGAACATACGGAGCGCAGCTACAATGCCATTATTTACTCGGGAGTTTGACAGTTGAATATTAGAAAAAGTACTTGCAGGTCGCATAAAACCTGCTTTTTTTATGTCAAATTTTTCGGTTTGTACTATTGTACTTTATTGTACTGTATGATATACGGGAGTTTGACAGTTGAATATTAGAAAAAGTACTTGCAGGTCGCATAAAACCT
>JBJEJC010000181.1:0-28760 GCA_051877675.1 Roseburia sp.
TGACATTTTGCGAAAATGTACAAATTTTACTGGAAGATCGCAATATTTCTCAAAAAGATTTTGCTTCTATGCTAAATATTGCAAAAACCACCTTAAATGGTTATATAAAAAGTAATCATGAACCGGATTTTGAAACGGTAAAAGCGATGGCACGCGCACTTAATGTATCCACCGATTGTCTATTAGGATATACTTCTCCGCTTGTTCCTTCCTCGAGAGAGCTTCTGTTAATCGAACGGCTCCGCCAGCTGACACCGGAACAAAGAAACATTGTCTATGATCTCGTCATGGTAATAGAACGGCGCTCCGGAAAAAAATAAATTCTTTGCTTGCCGTTATAATGTTGCAACAAAAAAGCTACCGCAAAAGCGGTAGCTTTTTGTTGTCATGGCTCCAATGGGTAATACAGCCATAAACAAATGGGTATATAAAATTAGGGAAAGGAATTTGTTTCGCAATACGAAACTGTGTTTCAAAATTTCTATATTTATTATAGCACCGAAATGCCGATTGTCAAATACATTTTTTCATTGAACCCATAAAAAAACAATCCCGCGTACCTTTATCGTACAACGGGATTGTCCTTCTCTTTGATATCACCCGGCTTTAGAGGGCTTCCTCCTCTGATTTTACCTCAACGGCAATCTTATCCAGATGCCAGATATCATCCACATATTCCTGAATGGTACGGTCTGAGGAGAACTTACCGGAATGTGCCACATTAAGAATTGCGCTCTTTGCCCATGCAGCCTCATCCTTATAGTACTCCATCACACGCTTCTGTGCATCCGCGTAGGAACGGAAATCTTTCAAGATGAAATAGGTGTCCGCATACCGCGTACACTTGGTATTTAACAGCGAATCATACAGATCACGGAACAGCTCCGTATCGTTTCCGGAATACATACCGTTGATTAACTGCATCAGAACCTTACGGATATCCTGGTCTGTGTTGAAAATCTGCATTGGATCATAGTCACGATTCTTCTCATGAGCAATCACCTCATCGGAGCTCATACCGAAAATGAACATATTTTCCTCGCCCACTTCTTCACACATCTCCACATTGGCACCGTCCATTGTACCCAGCGTCAGGGCACCGTTTAACATAAACTTCATATTTCCGGTACCGGAAGCCTCTTTACTTGCAGTGGAAATCTGCTCACTGACATCCGCAGCCGCAAAAATCCAT
The DNA here is from genome assembly GCA_051877675.1 of Roseburia sp. Classification (GTDB taxonomy): domain Bacteria; phylum Bacillota; class Clostridia; order Lachnospirales; family Lachnospiraceae; genus Roseburia. The sequence goes on from JBJEJC010000181.1 coordinate 1,193, forward strand.
TCCGCATTGGAAACCTTGTAATCCTCGATGAAGACCACTTTGATCTTTCCGTTGATGCTGCGGTCATTATTCACCACATCCGCCACACTGTTAATCAGTTTAATGGTGAGCTTGGCATTCTTGTAGCCTGCTGCCGCCTTTGCTCCAAAAATGAAGGTACGCGGATAGAAATCCATATCCGGATGCTCCTTCAGTTCATTGTACAGATACATCACATGCAGAATATTAAGTAGCTGACGTTTGTACTCATGCAGACGTTTTACCTGTACATCAAAGATAGAACGCGGATTTACCTCTATACCGTTGTGCTCCTTGATATATTTTGCCAGACGCAGCTTATTCTGGTATTTAATGTTCATAAACTCCTGCTGTGCCTTGGCATCGTCCGCATAAATCGCCAGTCTCTCAATGTGGGACAGATTCGTAATCCAGTCGTCCCCGATGTGTTCTGTCACCCAGGAAGCCAGGAGCGGATTCCCGTGCAGCAGGAAACGGCGCTGTGTGATTCCATTGGTCTTATTGTTAAATTTCTTCGGGAACAGCTCGTAAAAATCCTTTAGCTGCTCATTCTTTAAAATCTCCGTGTGAAGTCTAGCCACACCGTTCACGGAATATCCGGCAGCAATGGCAAGATGCGCCATCTTCACCTGTCCGTCGTAAATAATTGCCATCCGTGCAATCCTGCCGTTATCTCCCGGGAAGCTTGCCTGAATCTGCAGAATAAATCTGCGGTTAATCTCCTCAATAATCTGGTAAATACGCGGAAGCAGCCGTGAGAAAATCTCAATGGGCCATTTTTCCAGCGCTTCTGCCATAATCGTGTGGTTGGTGTACGCACAGGTCTTGGTCGTAATCTCCCATGCCTCCTCCCAGCTAAGTCCCTCCTCATCCAGCAAAATACGCATCAGTTCTGCCACTGCCACCGTGGGGTGGGTATCGTTGAGCTGGAAGGTCACCTTCTCCGGGAATTTGTGGATATCGTCATGGAACTTCTTATACCGGGCCAATGCACGCTGTACACTGGCAGATACAAAGAAATACTGCTGCTTTAACCGCAGCTCTTTTCCTGCCACATGATTGTCATTGGGGTAGAGCACTTCCACCAGGTTGCGTGCCAGATTCTCCTGCTCCACTGCCTTGCGATAGTCTCCCTTGTCAAAGGAATCCAGCTCAAAGCATTCCTTGGGCTGCGCATCCCAGATCATCAGTGTATTGACCATATGATTTCCGTATCCAACGATAGGCATATCATAGGGAACTGCGATTACAGACTGATACCCTTCCTGAATAAAACGGGTTCTGCCGTCCGGACCGTTCTCCGCCCGGACGTAACCGCCAAATTTCACCTCATAAGTATATTCCGGTCTGCGGAGTTCAAAGGGGTAATTGTCCTTCAGCCAGTTATCCGGCACCTCCACCTGAAAACCATCCTGTATCTTCTGTTTAAACATTCCGTAACGGTAACGGATTCCGCAGCCGTATGCCGGATAGCCAAGTGTGGCAAGAGACTCCATAAAGCAAGCTGCCAGACGTCCCAGACCACCGTTTCCAAGAGCCGGGTCCGGCTCCTGGTCCTCAATTTCATCCAGATTAAGTCCGATTTCCTCCAGAGCCTCTTTTACTTCCTTATATGCTTTTAAATTAATTAGATTGTTTCCCAGTGCACGCCCCATCAGAAATTCCATTGACATATAATAGACAATCTTCGGGTCCTCCTTATCGATGGTCTGATGGGTTGCAAGCCAGTCATCAATGATGATATCCTTGACTGTATGGGAAACAGCCTGAAAAATCTCCTGCTGGCTCGCCTCGTCCAACGTCTTGCGGTACAACATTTTTACAGATTCTTTTACGCTTTTGATAATGGCATCCTTCTTGAAAATCGTTTCACTCATAGATTACTCTCCCTTTTTCACACCCAGAAGAACGGTCTCTCCATTGATATTCCACTCCTTCTGGTAACCATCTACTGTATCTGCTGTAATGTCAAGTCCAAGTACATCCGACTTGATTGCATCACCATATTTGTTAAAAATACCGGCAACCTTTTCATCCGCTTTATAAGAAATATGGATTTTATCCATCACCTCAAAGCCGGCTTCTTTTCGCATGGTCTGAATCTTGCTGATCAGCTCGCGTACAAAACCTTCCTCAATCAGCTCCGGTGTCAGGTTCGTATCCAGTACCACAGTAACGGTGTTGTCTCCCTCCGTCACATAGCCCTCCATCTGGGTCATGGTGATTAAGAGATCCTCCTCTGCCAGCTTCACATCCTCGCTCACCTCAGGCAGGGTCAGCACACCTGTGGATTTCAGCTCTGCCATGGCTTTATTGCCGTCCAAAACTGCCAGTGCTTTCTGAATCTGGCCTAAGAATTTACCGTATTTCGGTCCCACGGTACGCAGCTGCGGTTTAAAGGTATAGCTTGTGTAAGCGCTTACGTCATCCGTGAAATTAACCTTCTTTACATTCAGCTCATCCTCAATGATTTCCACGAAGAACCGGGAAAGTGTTTCCGGCGCCTTCACAAACATATTTCCAATCGGCTGACGGTTCTTGATATTCGCCGTGTTACGGCACGCACGTCCCATCACGACAATCTTAAGAACCTCATCCATGTTCTTCTCCAGCTCTTTATCGATATAAGCCTCATTTGCCACCGGGAAATCACACAGATGGATGCTCTCCGGTGCATTCTTGTCAATTGAGCATACCAGATTCCGGTAAATATCCTCCGTCATGAAAGGAACCATCGGTGCCGCACACTTGGCAATGGTCACAAGCGCTGTGTAAAGGGTCATATATGCATTGATCTTATCCTGTTCCATACCCTTTGCCCAGAAACGCTCCCGGGAACGTCTTACATACCAGTTACTCATATCATCCACGAACTCATCCAGCGCTCTTGCCGCCTCCGGAATCCGGTAATTGCCAAGGTTGTCATCCACCTCTTTCACCACCGTATTCAGCTTGGAGAGAAGCCACTTATCCATAACGGACAGCTTTTCATAGTCCAGTGTATATTTGGTTGCGTCAAATTCATCAATATTTGCATAGAGCACGAAAAATGCATAGGTGTTCCACAGAGTACTCAAAAACTTGCGCTGTCCCTCCTGCACTGCCTTGCCATGGAAGCGGTTCGGAAGCCAGGGAGCACTGTTGATGTAGAAATACCAGCGGATTGCGTCCGCTCCGTAAGTCTCAAGCGCCTCAAACGGATCCACCGCATTTCCCTTGGACTTGCTCATCTTCTGTCCGTTCTCATCCTGCACGTGTCCCAGAACGATAACATTTTCATAGGGCGCCTTGTTAAACAACAGCGTGGACTCCGCCATAAGGGAATGGAACCAGCCTCTGGTCTGATCCACTGCCTCGGAGATAAACTGTGCCGGAAACTGCTGCTCAAACAGTTCCTTGTTCTCGAAGGGATAATGATGCTGTGCAAACGGCATGGCGCCGGAATCAAACCAGCAGTCAATCACCTCAGGCACACGTCTCATCGTCTTGCCACAGTCCGGACAGGTAAAGGTCACTTCATCGATATACGGACGGTGCAGCTCCACCTTTGCTGCCTCCGGATTGCCGCTGCGCTCTGCCAACTCGGCACGGCTTCCGATGGACTCCTGATGTCCGCAGCCCTCGCACTCCCAGATATTCAGCGGTGTACCCCAGTAACGGTTACGGGAAATTGCCCAGTCCTGAATATTCTCCAGCCAGTTGCCGAAACGTCCTTTTCCGATGGATTCCGGAATCCAGTTTACGGTATTGTTGTTGCGGATCAGATCATCCTTCACCGCTGTCTCCTTGATATACCAGGACTCTCTTGCATAATAAATCAGCGGAGTGTCGCAGCGCCAGCAGTGCGGATATTCATGCTCAAATTTGGGTGCATCAAAGAGCTTGCCCTGGGCATCCAGATCCTTCAAAACCTCCGGGTCTGCTTTCTTTACAAAAAGTCCTGCATAAGGGGTCTCCTCGGTAAGCTCACCCTTACCATTTACAAACTGTACAAAAGGCAGGTCATAATTGCGTCCCACCTTGGCATCATCCTCACCGAAGGCCGGTGCAATGTGAACGATACCGGTACCGTCTGACATGGTAACATAGCTGTCACAGGTCACAAAATGACCCTTCTTGTGCTGTTTTGCAGCAACCTCTGCCGCACATGCATACAGCGGCTCATACTCCTTGAATTCCAGATCTTTTCCTACGTATGTCTCAAGCACCTCATAAGCCTTCACCTCCGGGGTATCCGGCTCGCCGTCCTTTCCCTTTGCCGCCGGAGTTCCAAGCTTTCCTAATACCTTATCCAGCAGCGCCTCTGCCATATAATAGGTATAACCGTCCGCTGCCTTCACCTTGCAGTAGGTCTCCTCCGGATTCACGCAGAGTGCCACATTGGAGGGAAGGGTCCAGGGTGTTGTGGTCCATGCCAGGAAATATGCATCCTCTCCTACGACCTTAAAGCGAACCACTGCGGAGCGTTCCTTCACGGTCTTATATCCCTGGGATACCTCCGCTGAAGAAAGCGGTGTACCACAGCGCGGGCAGTAGGGAACAATCTTGAAGCCCTTATATAAAAGTCCCTTATCCCAGATCTGTCTTAACGCCCACCACTCGGACTCAATGAAATTATCATCGTAGGTAATATAGGGGTGCTCCATGTCAGCCCAGAAACCGACTGTACCGGAGAAATCCTCCCACATCCCTTTGTATTTCCAGACGGATTCCTTACATTTCTTAATGAAGGGCTCCATTCCGTACTCCTCAATCTGCTCTTTGCCGTTCAGCCCCAGCAGCTTCTCCACTTCCAGTTCCACCGGAAGTCCGTGGGTGTCCCAGCCTGCCTTACGCGGCACATATTTGCCCTTCATGGTCTGATAACGCGGAATCATATCCTTGATGACACGGGTCAGTACGTGACCGATATGGGGCTTGCCGTTTGCGGTAGGAGGTCCGTCATAGAACGTGTAAGTCTCCCCCTCTTTACGGTTTTCCATGGACTTATGGAAAATGTCATTGTCCTCCCAGAATTTCCGGGTCTGTTTCTCTCTCTCGACGAAATTCATATTCGTCTCAACCTTGTTGTACATCTCTAACCTCCGAATTACTATAAATAAGTGCAAAAAAGAATCCTGCTCCGCAGGATTCTCCGCCTGCGGCGGGTTGCGTCAGCAACATCTGCCATTCCGCCGCAGTGCGATTCTCGCGAAGCGTTTTTTATTTCATAGGAAAGGCATTCACTTTCACACGTTAATATAACAAGATCTTTCCTATGAAATAAAAAAGGCTCTTATCCTGTAAATAGGACGAGAGCCTTCTGATCGTGATACCACCTATATACAATGTACGGGAACTCTTCCCGGCTGTCATGCTGGACTGCTCCGATACCTGTTTCCTGTAACGCAGGAAATACGTCAGCGTCTACTGGGAAGCTGCACCGCTCTCTGCTTCGACTGTGCATAAGCGGTTCTATTCCTTTCGGGCTGCGGCTTGGAAGGGATTTTCTTTCACAGGGTACTTGCACCGGTTTCCACCAACTCCGGCTCTCTGTCGCTTTTCCGGGTGAATTACTGTCTTCGTCACTGCCTTTTGCTTTTAAATTCAGTATAATGACAAAATTTCAAGTTGTCAAGAGCGGTGATTGGGATGTCATCTATCCCATCAGGTTCTTTTTTCCCGCAATCACATTGACAAACCGCTCCTTGATGTCCGTCATCAGAAGCTCCGCCTCCTCGTCGGTTCCCTCAAACGGCACAAATCCGCCCGCCATCGAGGCATGCCCCCCACCGCTGCCGATTCCCACAAGTGCCTCCTCAATAATCTTCCCTGCATCTAAGGACGGACGTTCACTGCGCACCGAAATCTTGATGCCGTTCTTTTTCACCGAATACACCACGGAGAAGGAAACCTCCACCAGGGCAAGCATAAAATCAGATACGCTGGCAATCAGCGCCTCCGGACACTCCCGTCCGGTATCTGCAAAGCTGATATTCTCATAGACCTCAATACTGGAAATGGCTCTCGAATATGCCATCAGATCCTCAAAATAGAGATTGCTGTTCTCCAGCAAATGAATAATCTCCATATCACACATATCATACATCCGGTAGAGCATTTCCATGTCAAGCTTGGAAACACCCCTGGAAAGGTTCATGGTGTCCATGCGGATGCCAAAGGTAAGTGCCGTGGCAATGCGCCGGTCCATGGGAATCCCGTTTTCAAAATAATACTGCGCAATGATGGTGGCGCAGGCTCCCACCTCCGGTCGGATATCGGAAAAACGATAAGAAAATTTATCGTTCACCGGATGATGATCGATACAGATAATCTCATCCCCACACATATCGATAATATTGGAATTACCCTTCTGTGCATCCACCAGGATGACCTCATCCTCCTCCCGCAGGAAAGGGTCCAGATCCTCCAGGTTCAGAAGTTCAATCTGCATCAGTTCCCGGAGTTTGTCCGTACTGTAACGGTCAATTTTCCCTTTGTAGCAGATCTTCGCCTCCACGCCCCGGTGCATCAGTAGCCGTTGCAGTCCAAAAGCGCTTGCTATGGCATCCGGGTCCGGGAAATTATGGGTCTGGATATAAACATGCTCCCGGTTTATTTTCTTTATCAGTTCATCAAATCTGGTCATTCGTCCCTCCTGCCTAGCGCATTGCCTCTGTAAGCTGCCCCGTCTCATCCAGTTCTGTCAGCCCGGCAAAGGATGTAAGTCTTGGCACCTCTGCTGCCACCGTCCCAAAACCGTAGGCCGCATGGATAAAGCCCACACCAGCCTTCACACTGGCATCATAGTCACCCTGGATATCTCCCACGTACACAGCATGGGAAAGCCCGTTGCGGTCTGCAAGCAGACGGATATTATCCCCCTTCTGCAGCAGATTGTTCCCATAGCACTCAATATCTTCAAAATATTTCCAGAATCCGTAATAATCCAGAAATGCCTCGATATAGCCCTTCTGGCAGTTGCTGACAATATAGAGGGAATAGGTCTCCCCCAGCTTTGCAAGCGTCTCCTCCACACCCTCGTACAGGATACCCCCGTGACTGCGCAGGTACGAATTTTCCTCCGCACAGCACGCCGCTAAAAGCTGTCTTCTTTCCTCTAACGCAAGTTCCGGGAAAAGAATGTCTGCAATGACATCCATAGTTTTCCCCATAACTCCCTGAATATCTGCCGTTTCCAGTGTTTTCTCCACAAGCCCGCTTTTCTGTATTGCAAGGTTCCAGGACTTTGCCACATTCTCTGCGGAATCCCAGAGTGTACCATCCATATCAAAAATAATGCCCTGTTTCATGGTCCCTCCGTATTCATCTGATTTTATTTCCATATATCATAAATGGGAGGCTTTTCGTCTCCCACCTATCTTATCACAGTACTTTTATCCTGTCACCTGTTGTTTTCTGAGCATCCTCCATGCCACCCAAAACAACACTGCCACAAACAGAACCGCCAGCAGAACCGCAGGCAGCATCGCCATAGAACCAAGTCCCTGTGTCACTTTACAATACCAGTCCGTAACTCCTGCAAAATAGGATGAGTCCACATTCGTAAGAAGCATAAATGCAATCCAGATTCCAAAGATTCCCCAGCCGGAAAACCGCATCCAGACTGCCCCCACAAGCATTTCTACTGCCACAAAAATTCCCCCTCCCAATAACAGATATTTTGGCAGAACAATCAGCCCAAGATCTGCTTCCAGCACTCTGGCAGGAAGCACAAGGTGGTAGATTCCCTTCTCCAGTTCAATAAGCGCCCGAAGCAGTACACTGCCCGCCAGAATTTCCAGCGCACTGTAAATCGCATAAGCCGGAACAAATCGTTTCCTTGGCACTCCCATCGACACCGCCAGATTAAACTCCTGCGGCAACCCGAAAGCTCCGCAGAGTAACTGCCCCATCACCAGCACTCCAAATGCAAACACACCTCCAAACGGAAAAATCTCTCCGCCCTCACTCCCTCTGCAGGCAACACTCACCGCAGTTGTTCCAAGCAGCCAGCAGCCCAGCATCACCGCTGCCAGAATCAGGCTCACACTTTTCCGTCGACCCCATTGATTTTTCAGCATTTCCATTTTCATTTCCTCGCTTTCTCTTATCTGCGTACTTCATAGTTGCGCAGAGCGCGGTACAACGTATAAATACTAATGGCATACAGAACCACACCGGATGCCACACATGCAGTCCAGATCCAGGCAGGACTCCCCGAAATTTCCATGGATACCGCCCAGACAAAACCAAGAACAGCAAACAGAAGCACATACAGAATCACAAAAATCACTCTTGCCTTTCCGCCCCACTTTAACGCCATGGCATTGCCAAACTGCCCCATCGCCAGTGCCATCAGAATCAATCCCAGAATTTTTCTTCCAAAGTCAAGCCCCGGAAGCAGACTGCCGGCATGGATTCCCTCCGCACAGATAATAAGCACCATAATCTGTACAAATACGAGAAGATTCATCCACTGCACACCCCAGAGCGTCTCCCGGCGTCTTGCTCCGAAGGAAAGCGCCAGCGGGATATAGGCGGTGGCATAATTCATCTGCACCACGTCCAGAAAAATAACCGCCATCATCACCATATAGCTTACAATATTCTCCCAGAAATCCCCATTATCCAGGGAAAGGCTCATAAAGCCTCCATAAATCACACACGCCAGCACAATGATGCCCACAAGCTGTTCTGCCAGCCGTCCCCAGTACCGGATATTGCGTTTCAATGTCTGTAAGAAAAATGACTTTTCCATATTATTCCCCCATTCCGCACAATGCCACAAAGATATTCTGCAGGCTGAGCGGCTGTATTGTCACATCATACCCCTCCGGAAGCTCCTGCCCTTCCTTCAGTAAAACAGTAACCGAAAGCCGCCGTCCACTGTGCTCAACCTGGTGCTTTTCATATCCTGCCGTGGCTTCCTCCACCACTTCCTTCAGTCCGCTGATGCGGTATGACCGCTCCAAAAGCTCCTGGGTATTCTCCTTTAACAGGATTCCGCCGTCCTTGATAACGATGACCTCCTCAAACACATCCGCTGCCTCCTCGATGATATGGGTAGACACCACGAAGGTTCTTCCGGTTCTGGTATATTCCTCGAGAAGCTCCCGGTAGAAATATTCCCGCATCACCACATCAAGCCCTGCCACCGGCTCATCCAGGAATGTAAAGTCCGCCTTGCTGGCAAGTGCAACCACAATCGTAATCATCGACATCATTCCCTTGGAAAGCTTGGAAATCCGCTTTTTCGGCTCCAGCTCAAACCGTTTTACCAGCTCCTGTGCATAAGCAGCATCCCAGTTGGGGAAATAGTATTCCGCAGCCTTCAGATAGTCTCTGACCTTCATGCCGGAAACTCCATTCCCGGAGGTGTTCTGCACAATCTCCCGGGAAAAGCAGATATGATTGAGCGCACTCTGATTCTCCCACACAGGCTCACCGTTTAACACCACCGTGCCGGACGAAAGCGGGTTCTGTGCCGACATAATGGACAACAATGTGGTTTTTCCTGCTCCGTTCCGTCCGATCATGCCGTAAATCTTTCCCTTTTCCAGGGTCAGATCCACCTGCTTTAATACTTCCTTCTTCCCATAATTCTTACAAACCTTACTGCACACCAATGTTTCCATAACCTTCTCCTCCTTATTCCTCTGTTCCCTTATTCCGTATCATGGCGATGACCTCCTCGGTTCCCAGCCCGATGCTCTCTGCCTCCTGCAAAAGCTTCCGGATAAAATTATCGTAAAATTCATTCCGCCTGCGCGCTAAAATCATTTCCTTTGCTCCCTTCGCCACAAACATACCAATCCCTCTCTTTTTATATAGGACACCTTCGTCCACTAATATATTGACTCCCTTTGCCGCTGTTGCCGGATTGATGGCATACTGCTTCGCCAGTTCATTGGTGCTGGGCACCCGCTCCTCTTCCATCAGGATGTCCCGCAGAATATCCGTCTCAATGGTCTCGGCAATCTGTAGATAAATTGACTTTTCCTGAGTCAGAATTTCACTCATGCACGTCCTACACTCCTTTCTGCTCTCTGCGGAAACTATCGTTCTCCGTTCAAGCTTATGTGGTTCATTACTTGTGTAATTAACCATAGCACCGTAGAACCTTATTGTCAACATGTTTTTCAGAAAAAGACGAAAATTATTTGACATAGCCTCCGGGCGGTGTTAAAATGAGGAAAATTTAAGAAAGCGCGTTGATAAGAAATAGTAAGCATTTTCTGCTATCCCAGAGAGAGGGTATCTGGTGTGAGCCCTTATAGCATGTTTGCCGAACCGGTCTTTGAGCGGTGGATGGAACAGGTCTTCCCAAGTAAATCCTACCGGGTTCTCCCGTTACAGAGAAGGAATATCGGTATTTCCTGTATTCCATGAGTGTGGAGGTTTTCCGTTCCGGAAACAATCCAAATTTAGGTGGTACCACGGACTCTTGTCAGTTCGCCCTAAGCCGGTTCTGTCGGCTTAGGGCTTTTTTGTTGTATAAGAAGTTCCCCGCCGGTTCCGGGATTCTGAACTAATATGTAAGCATAATAAAAGGAGGAAATCACTATGAAATTAAGCAAACTTGTCGGCGACCGTTTCAAAGAGAGACCTGCTGACTGCGTCATTGACAGCCACGCCCTGATGGTCCGGGGCGGCTACATGAAATATGTCGGAAACGGCATCTATTCTTCTTATCTGCCACTGCGCCGCATTACGCGCAAGCTTGAGCAGATTATGCGTGAGGAGATGGACGCCATTGACGGTCAGGAGGTGTCCTTCCCCGTCACAATGCCTGCCTCCCTCTGGGAAGAATCCGGTCGATACGAGAGCGTGGGCAAGGAACTTCTGCGTTTCACAGACCGTAGCGGAAGCCCCATGGTACTGGGCATGACCCACGAGGAAGCTGCCGTGCAGTTAGTTCGTGAATACGGTCAGACCTACACCCGTTATCCTTTTATGATCTACCAGATTCAGACTAAGTTCCGTGACGAAGCGCGTCCCCGTGCAGGTTTAATCCGTGTCCGTGAATTTACCATGAAGGATGCCTACTCCTTCCACACCTCCCAGGAGGATCTGGAAGAATATTATATGCGCTGCCACAAGGCATATGAGCGCATTTTTGCCCGTGCAGGCGTGCCGGAGGTTGTCTCCGTCGCATCTGATTCCGGTATGATGGGCGGAAGCATCTCCCATGAATTTATGCTGCTTACTCCGGTGGGAGAAGATTCCATCGCAATCTGCAGCAGTTGTGATTACCGTGCCAATATGGAGGCAGCAGAAAGCATCATCAAAAATGAACGGGATTCTGTTTCTGCACCCGTCACAAAGGTGGCAACACCGAATATGCACACCATCGAGGAGGTTTGCGATTTTCTTGGCAGCAAGGCAGAAAAGAGCTGCAAGGCTGTGGTTTACCAGCGCAACATGGATGACAGCTATGTGGTGGTATTCCTCCGCGGCGACTTAGATGTCAACGAAACCAAGCTCACGAATTTCTTAGGCTGCGACATCCATCCCGCTGTGATTACCGAAGAATGCGGTCTGCATGCAGGCTTTATCGGTCCCTGGAATTTAGAGGGTGATTTCACCGTGCTTTACGACAATTCCTTAAAAGATACCAATAACATGGTCTGCGGTGCCAACGAAACTGACTGCCACTATACCGGTCTGGATATGGCAAGAGATCTGCCGGATGCCGAATACCACGATTTCGCCAAGATTACAGACGGCGGCATCTGCCCGAAATGTGGAAAACCGCACATTACGATTTCCCGCGGTATCGAGGTTGGAAACATTTTCCAGCTCGGCACCAAGTACACCAAGGCTATGCACATGGAATATATCGACAAAGATAATAACCCGAAGAACCCAATCATGGGCTGCTACGGTATCGGTGTGGGACGTCTTGCAGCTTCCGTCTGTGAAGCGCATCACGATGACTATGGCCCCATCTGGTCCATGTCCATTGCTCCCTGGCAGGTACATCTGTGCGCAGTCCGCCCGGACAATGCCGAGGTGAAAGAATATGCAGACAAGCTCTACGAGGAGCTGCAGGCAAGACACATTGAGGTTATCTACGATGACCGCTCTGTCAGCGCCGGCATCATGTTCTCCGATGCGGATCTTCTGGGTGTCCCCCTGCGCGTAATCGTAAGCCCAAGAAATATGAAAGAGAACTGCTGTGAGATTGTAAGCCGTGATAAGACGCTCTCCGTGAAGGAGCCGTTGGAATCCGTAGCCGATAAGGTATGCGGACTGGTGGCAGAAGAAATGGAACGCTACCGCTAGGATATCCCGCACAGCCGCAGACAGGCTCCTGCATCCACACAAAACATACCTGGATGCAGGAGCCTGTCCGGGGCTTACGGTCTTATTATCGTTCAGAATGTAAGCATTTCTTCTCAAAGTCCTCCACCGGCATGGGCTTCGCAAAATAATACCCCTGGAACACATCGCAGCCGATTTCCGTCAGGAAATCCACCTGCTCTCTGGTTTCCACTCCCTCAGTGATTACCAGCATTCCAAGCTGCTTGGAAAGGGATATGATTGTCCGGATGATAGCGCGGCTGCGCTCCTCGTCCTTCGTCTTTCCAAGGAAAAGCATATCAATTTTAAGCACATCTACCTGAATATCCTTAAGCATATTCAAAGAGGAATACCCGCTTCCGAAATCGTCCATTTCCACCGTAAAGCCATAGTTCTGCAGGCGCGAAATCAGATCCAGCTGTTTTTCCAGATTCTGCATAATCGCAGTCTCCGTAATTTCCAGTTTCAGATTCTTCGGCGCAATATCATACTTCTCCACAAGCTCCGTCAAAATCTGGTACAAATCCAGATAGTAGAAATCCCTGGGAGAAATATTCACGGAAATTGACAGGTGCTCCCTCCCCTGTCTCTTCCACTTCTGCAGCTGGATACACGCCTGCTCCCAGATATACCGGTCAAGACGCACGATAAAGCCGCTCTTTTCAAAAATCGGAATAAATACACCCGGCGAGAGCATTCCACGTTTCGGATGCTTCCATCTCACCAGAGCCTCACCTCCGATTAAATCTCCCTCGGTGCTGACCTGCGGCTGTAAATACATCTGAATCTCACCATTTTCCATGGCATCACCAAGCTCTGCCGTAAGCTCCTGCTCCTCGATTACAGTGTCGCGAAGCGCTTCATCGTAATAGGCAATTCGCTCATCATAACTGCCCTTTATGGTATTGACAGCCATGAACGCCCGGTCACACATGACGGATACCGGAACGGTGGGATCGGTAATCTCATAAACACCAAAGTAAATCTCCACCGGGTAACTGATGCCGCTGTCCTGCCCCACCACTTCGTCCACCGCGGACAGAAACACCTCCGGACGATATTTCTCTCTGGGCATCATCACGGCAAATTTATCGCCCTCAAGCCTTCCGTAGAGTATCCAGGGGGATTCCTGCTTCTTGATCCGCTCCGCTGTCCGTATCAAAAGCCGGTCACCGGCCTCGGTGCCAAACACATCGTTGATAATCTTAAATCCCCGAATGTCCGAACAGACAAGCACAAACTGCTCCTTAGGATTATTCTCCAGTTGTTCCTGCACCCTCCGGTAAAAATATGTCTCATTGTAGAGTCCGGTCAACTGGTCGTGCCGCATTACATACCATTCTTCCTGCAGCTTCTCCACCTCCGCAGTCCGGTTATGGAAAATCATAAAGCTTCCCAGATATTTTCCCTTGCCATCCGCCAGCTTCCGAAACTGCGCTTTCAGATAAATCTTTACTCCATTCGGCGCCCCGGACCATTCCCGTTCAAAATCCTCACAGGCTTCCATATTTTCTTTGATTCCCAGCCGTTTCAGCAATGTCTGCTGATCCCAGAATCCGCAGCTTTCACTGATGCCAAAAAGTTTTCTTGCACTTTCATTGGCATTAATGCAGACACCATCCACATCATAACAAAGTACAGCGTCCCCCATTTCCTGCACCACCATTGTGAGCACGCGATCCACAAGTTCCCGGGGGGAATATTCTATGGAATAGTAATAGACAAAAAGACCTGCGGCAATGAAAATGAACACAGATACATCCACCGCCATATCCGTCATGACATACACGGCATCCACAATAATAATCGCAAGCAGAGAAAAGAACACCAGCAGATATTTCTTCCGGTACATGGCAGGCGTTTTGGCAACCTTCCACAGAAGGCAGCCCAGTATAATAACAACAAGGAGATACGAAAGGAACAAATGAACATCGTAAGGTGTTTTCCCGATGACGTAATAGTACACTCCGCCGTCAAAATTACTCTCCCCACAAGTGAATGCATGACCAAACCAGTTATTCAGGAGTAAGCTGGCTCCGTCCAACCCCAGCAACGTGCAAAGAAACATAGGCGGCTTCTTACGGCTTTCCCTTACCCTGGTATATTCTTCTACAAATCGGAGTACATAATAGAGCAGCCAGTCAATACTGATAAAAAAGATACTGTACGCAAATACACTGAGCGAATACTGATGGGATGCCACCGTGGCAGCGCTGGATGCGACAGACACCTCCGCCACAATCAACAGCCGCGCCACGATTTTCCCAAGTGCTTTTCCGCTTCTTTGTGCCCGCACAATACAGATAAGCAGTACACAGAACGTTACTACAAATGCAATCTCAACGAGAACTCTCATACAAACTCCCACCATTTTCCGACACAATCTGATAGGTCTATAGTAGCAGTTTTAAAGAAAAATGTCTATATGAGAATTCGAATCATTTCGCCTCATCAATGGCTTTTCCGATATCATGACGCATGTACTTATTGGCAAAATCCACCCACTCCGTTGCCTCATAGGCCTTGGCACGGGCTTCCTTTAAGTCCGCTCCCGTGGCAGTGATGCCAAGTACACGTCCACCGTTGGTCACGATTTCGCCCTTCTCATCAAACTTCGTCCCGGCATGGAAACAGAAATAATCCTCCCTGCCTTCAAATTTCTCCAGCCCCTTAATCGGGAAGCCCTTCTCATAGGAAACCGGGTAACCATCGGAAGCAAGCACAACGCACACTGCCGCATTATCCTCAAACTGCAGGTCAATGGTGTCAAGCTTTCCGTCCACACATGCCTCCATCACATCAATGATGTCATTTTTCATCCGCGGAAGCACCACCTGTGCCTCCGGGTCTCCGAAACGGGCATTGTACTCAAGCACCTTCGGTCCGTCCTCCGTAAGCATCAGTCCAAAGAAAATGACACCTGTAAAAGGTCTTCCCTCGGAAGCCATGGCATCCACCGTAGGCTGGTAAATGTATTTATGACAGAACTCGTCCACTTCCTTTGTGTAGAAGGGGCTCGGAGAGAAATTGCCCATACCGCCGGTATTTAAGCCCTGATCGCCGTCCTTGGCGCGCTTGTGATCCTGGGCGGAGGACATAATCTTAATGGTCTTCCCATCCACAAAGGAGAGTACGGACACCTCCCTGCCGGTCATAAATTCTTCGATTACCATGGTATTTCCGGCGGTTCCGAACTTCTTATCCTCCATAATCTCCTTAACGCCTGCCTTCGCCTCCTCAAGGGTATTGCAGATCAGCACCCCTTTTCCCAGCGCAAGACCGTCTGCCTTGAGCACGATGGGCATCTTTGCGGTCTCCAGATATGCCAGAGCTGCCTCAGGAGAGGTAAAATTCTCGTACGCCGCAGTGGGGATATGGTATTTTTTCATGAGATCCTTGGAAAATGCCTTGGAGCCTTCCAGGATAGCCGCATTTTTCCGGGGTCCGAACACCTTTAAGCCCTCTGCCTCGAAAACATCCACGATTCCGCCCACCAGCGGGTCATCCATTCCAACGATTGTAAAATCAATCTCTTTTTCCTTCGCAAATGCCACCAGCTTGTCAAACTCCATGGCACCAATATTCACGCACTCTGCCAGAGCTGCAATTCCGGCATTTCCCGGCGCACAGTAAATCTTATCCACCCGCGGGCTCTTTGCCACGGAGGTCACAATTGCATGCTCACGTCCGCCGCTTCCTACTACCAATACCTTCATTTTCGTCCTCCTACTCTGCTATCACCACATGTCCGTCCTCCACGGACACTTTTCCATTCGCAATCAGGTCAATCGCCTTCGGCAGAATCACCCATTCCGCCTGCTCCATCACACGGCGCTGCAATACCTCCGGGGTATCCCCCTGCTGCACCTCCACTGCCTTCTGTAAAATGATAGGTCCCGTATCGGTTCCCTCATCCACAAAATGCACCGTTGCACCGGTGACCTTCACGCCCCGCGCCAGAGCTCCCTCATGCACCTTCAATCCGTAAAAGCCTGTTCCGCAAAAGGACGGAATCAGGGACGGATGAATATTGATGATGCGGTTGCGGTAGGAGCGGATCATCTGCTCCGGAAGTACCACCAGGAATCCTGCCAGCACCACCAGGTCCACACCGTAGGAATCCAGTTTCTGCAAAAATGCCTCATTGAAGGCCGCCCGGCTCTCATAATCCTTCGGAGAAATGCAAAGCGCCTCAATTCCATGCTTTCTGGCACGCTCCAGCGCAAATGCATTCTTATTGTTACTGATGACAACCGAAATCTGCGCGTTGGTGATGCCGCCATCATCAATGGCATCCATAATCGCCTGAAGATTGGTCCCGCCGCCGGAGACCAGAACAGCTATTTTCAGCATAAGGTTACTCCTTTTTCTCCATCCTCAATCTCACCAACCACATACGGTGTATCTCCGGCTGCCTTGATGGCTTCCATGGTCTTATCCACATCGGCAGGATCCACTGCCAGCACCATACCGAGTCCCATATTGTAGGTGTTGTACATCATCTGTTCCTCCACCTTGCCTTCTCTTGCCATCATTTTGAAAATTGCCGGAACCTCATAGCTGTCCTTCCGGATTACCGCACGCTTGCCCTCCGGAAGCATACGGGGAATATTCTCATAGAAACCGCCTCCGGTAATATGGCTGCAGCCCTTCACACGTACCCCGGCTTCCTTCACGGAACGCAGTGCCTTCACGTAAATTCTCGTAGGTGCAAGAAGCGCCTCTCCCAGCGTCTTGCCCAGCTCCTCATGATATGTATTCAATGTCTCCTTATCCATCTTAAAAATCTTGCGCACCAGAGAGAAGCCATTGGAATGCACACCAGAGGATGCCATGCCAATCAGCACATCCCCGGCTTTGATATCAGCTCCGGTAATAATATCCTTTTCGTCCACAACGCCCACTGCGAATCCGGCAAGATCATACTCATCCTCCGGCATAAGCCCCGGATGTTCTGCGGTCTCTCCGCCGATCAAAGCGCAGCCGGACTGCTTGCAGCCCTCTGCCACACCGCTTACAATCGTGGCAATCTTCTCCGGATAATTTTTGCCGCAGGCAATATAGTCAAGGAAAAATAAGGGTTCACCGCCTGCACAGGCAACATCGTTGACACACATTGCCACACAGTCGATTCCGATGGTATCGTGCTTGTCCAGAAGGAATGCCAGCTTTACCTTCGTTCCACAGCCGTCTGTTCCGGATAAAAGCACCGGCTTCTCCATTCCCTTGATGGCTTCCATGGAAAAAGCACCGGAGAATCCGCCAAGTCCCCCTAACACCTCCGGGCGCATGGTTTCCTTCACATACTTTTTCATCAATTCCACTGACTTGTATCCTGCTTCGATATCAACACCAGAATTCTTGTAATCCATTGTTTTCCCTCATTTCTGCATGACGCTTTTGTATCGGTGCGCTGCGCCTGTCATGCTTTTACAGCGCCCCGCCGGGAAAAATCAGTTCCCCGGAAACTGCTAAACTCTCTATGGATAGTATAGCGGGTAACCCGCGTTTTTTCCAATTATATATTATTATCTTATTTATTATATGTACTTATATATTGCAAATATTGTTTTCATTTTACTAATAAGTCAAAGAACCTCCACGCGGCATGCGCCGCACAGAGGTTTCTTTTTCTAGTAATTCTTATAGCCCACTTCCTGCAGTCTGGCATCCTTTGCCTGTACCTGCTCTTTTAAGGTCTTGCTGTACTCCTTGAGCCTCTCTAACAATGCCTCATCCGAGGTCGCAAGAATTTTGGCCGCAAGAAGTCCTGCGTTGGCACCTCCGTTGATTGCCACGGTGGCAACCGGGATACCGGAGGGCATCTGTACAATGGAGTACAGGGAGTCCCTGCCGCCTAAGGATGTGGTGTGCATGGGGATTCCAATGACCGGCATCGGGAAAATTGCTGCGCACATCCCCGGCAGATGAGCCGCCATGCCTGCTCCTGCAATAATCACCTTAAAGCCCTTTGCCTCCGCGGTCTTTGCATATTCAAAGAACACATCCGGCTCCCGGTGTGCGGAGATGATGGTCATCTCATAATCGATGCCAAGCTGCTCTAAAATATCAGCCGCCTTTGCCATAACCGGCATATCTGAGTCGCTTCCCATTACAATTCCTACTTTTGCCATAACGTACCTCCAAAAAAATTATTTATCCAACGGACGGTTCAGTTCTTCCGTGCCGGGAAGCACGAATCTTCCGTCCGAAATGAGATCCACTTCGCTGCCGTCTTTGCAGATTGCAGTAATCTTGTCCAGTTCATCATAGGGAATGGTGATGTCCGTATGGCAGTTAAAGTATGCCTTTGCCATTCCGCCACCCTGCTCCTCCGGCACCTTGCGCAGTGCAGATACCGCGTTCTCCCTTGCAACAATTGCCTTGCCATCGGGATTGTAGGTAATGTTATCCTCCTCATGGCTGAAACAGGTATCGCCCACCGCAAAATGGGGACCGGTCTTCTCTGCAATCAGGATGGGCAGCTTATCTGCGATATCAAAGTCTCTCGCCATCCGATATGCCGTGGTATTGGTTCCGATGGCAAATTCACCCATGGGCAGGGTATCATGATGCATCAGCACATTGTCCCGGATATACTTGCGGTTTTCCTCCTCCTCCGCAAAATTCGTACAGGTGTAGTCAGAAATCATACCATCCTTGAAATCAATTTCAAGATTTATATATTTCAGTTCATTTAAGTAAACCTGGCTCACAAAGAGCTTACCCTCCGTACCGGCAAGTACCGGTGAGGTAAACACCTCGCCCACCGGAATGTTCACATCCGCCACGCAGTTCTCAAAAGCGGTCTCCTTCTCCGGTTCTGCCAGTTTCCAGACATTCACATATAAGTCCGTCTTATTTGCACCCTTTCCGGTAATGTGTACCCGGTCCGCCTGATCCAGCACATCGATGAGCTTCTGTTGAATCTCCTGGTACAGCTTATAATCCAGAGTATTAATCTTCACGGTCTCGGCAAAAATCTCCTCAAACCGGGAACCAATTGCAGGAATCGGGTAGGCAATAATCGTAAAGCTGCGCTCCTCCCCCTTCAGATACTGGTTGCTCATCTGCCCCATCGCACTCATCTCATGCACGCAGAGCTTCTGCTGCTTCTCATTATAATGAAAGGCTTCCTCTCTGGTCTCCGGGGAGAAGGGCACCTCACCAAATACCTCAATGACCGCAGGTCCTGCAAAGACTCCCGCCAGGTCCTTATTTTCCTCAAAATAATTCCGGCGTGCCTCTATGTTGCGCTCCACACGCGCCTTATCCAGATAGTACGCGCGGTCCTCCTTGTGATCGTAATCATACTGTTTATTGGGAGATGTGGTCTCCAGATACACCGTAGACTTAAGCCCCAGGTCGGCAAAATTCTTTACTGCTGCCCGCACCATGCGTTCAAATCCCACATGATAATAAATGCGCACAACCTTTTTCCGGGAAAGGTCCTTTCCTCCGTTGACAAAGCCGATGCGGAATCCCTCCGTGTAGGTATCCGCCATCGCCTGAATCTGCTCCTCCGAAAGCGTACCTAAAAATGCGGCTACGCCTCTCTCGTTCTCTCCGACATATAATCCATACCGATACAGATAACGCGGATCCGCCAGGTTGGAATCCATCGCAATTCCCACCTCGAAATCCTCTGCCGGATTAATCATTTTGCGCACAGCCCGCTCCTGGAACACCTCACTGTAATCGTGAAAATACCAGTAAACTGCCTGCTGCACTTCTTTTTTCACGGTCTCTGTTAAATCGTCATCCTCCGCGAGCTGCTCCATGGCATTGTACACCTCAATAAACAGCTCCATGGCAATGACAAGAAGCTGCAAATCTCCCATGTGAACCGCCGGAATACAGCCACGGATATGGGTATACAAAAGTGCCAGTGCCGCTCCGAAATCCTCTCCCAGCGTCTTTTTCGCATACACCGGGTTCGCAAAGCTCTCCTCATAATGACCGGGAAGGATATCCCCGTACAGTCTGGCATTTTTCTTCTCCAGTTCCTCCAGGGAAAGCTGATCCAACTCCCCCCGCTCCTCCATGCCGCCAATCTCTGCCAGCATAAGAAGGAAGCTACTGACTTCTTTAAAATATGTCCGGTACTGCTCCGGCACACTGTCCGCTGCCTGTGCAATATCCCCAATCCGTCCGGTAGCAAGTTCTAAGCGCTCTGCCACCTGCTCATTTGTTTCCTTATAAATGTTCTTGTATTGATTATTCATGCTAATATATCTCCCGTCATTCTATTTTTCATTCCATGCGCATTCCCACGCACGTGACTTAATCGTCAGCGGCATCGTCAATCAGTTTTCCCTCTGCCGCATTGCGCTCAATCAGTCCCTTTGCATAATTCCAGATTGTCTCGGAGCCTTCATGAACTCTGGCATTCCTCGCCATTACCTGGGATTTCTTAACGCCGTGCTCCTCCCAGGACCTCCCGCCGGAGGCATCATTTAAAAGCAGCGGCTGCACCTTGTCCAGCATATTGGCAAACTTTGCTTCCGCTGTCTCCATGGCTTCAAATTCATCCCACAGCCCCCGGTACTCCTTCTGCTGTGCTTCCGGGAGCATGCCAAAAATCCGGTCTGCCGCCTTTAACTCCCGCTCCCGTTTCGTTTTATTCCCCTCGGTATCGTAGGCGTAGGTATCTCCTGCATCGATTTCGATGACGTCGTGGAGCAGCACCATCTTCATGGTCTTTAACACATCGATGGGCTCATTGGCATAATCTGCCAGCACAAAACACATCAGAGCAAGATGCCAGGAATGCTCCGCATCATTTTCCTTTCGGCTCCCATCTGAAAGATAGGTCTGCCGTCCGATCTTTTTGATTTTATCCAGCTCCATGATAAATGAAATCTGTTTCTCAAAATCTGACATTCTCTTCCTCCATCACAGCAGAAATCCGGTTACATACAGTGCAATCCATACGCCCGCCGCCAGAAAAGAACACAAAAGCCCCGCAAACGGGAAAGCTTTATAGGAATTCTCATCCCCCAGGCTCGTAAATGCCAGCACAAGCGCTCCCACCGCCAGCAGCATGGATGCCACCCCCGCACTGCCCAGGTACATGGAGCCGTTGCCATCGCTGTAAAAGGACTGCATCACCACGTACACAAACACAGCAAGGGAGAGCAGCGCCAGTACCAGTGCCGCCGCTCCCCGCTTCGAATGTGTTTTCTCTGTAAATTTGTATGACCTTTTATGTCTTCTTCCTGCCATCTTTCCTCTCATTTCACTTTGGCTCCCGCCCCTTTGCTTCCTTCCGGCGGTTCCAGAAATACATAATAATCCGGTACAGCCCATACCCCAGCATTCCGCCCACCGTATTCAACAGCAGATCATCCACATCAAAGCTTCCCACCTTGCCAATTAGCTGCAGGGTTTCCACCAGAAGGCTCAGTTCGAAGCTGTAAAGAGCTGTAAACCAGAACTTTCTCCCCGGTGCCACAAACACGGGAAGAAACGTTCCAAATGGCATAAATGCCACCACATTTCCCACAATGTTCAACAGCACAGAGCGCATCCCAAGCGTCTCCCGGTAATGGATGAAGCGCTTAATCTCCCGAAACGGAATGAGATTATAGTGATATGCCCGCTCTGTGTAGGTACGTCCCATCTCCTCCGAGAAGAAAAGGAAATAGAACAACACCACAAAATAAAGCACAAACAGAATCGCCACTGCCAGGCGGCGTTTTTTCCTATCTGCAGCCATACTGCTTATAGTATTCGTCAATTGCAGCCTTTATCTCATCATTGATGACAACCTTTCCCTGGCAGGGACGGTTGTACAGATGCTCTACAACTTCCTCCATCGTAACAATGGCATTTGCCGGGAATCCGTATTTCTCCCGAATCTCATCCAATGCACTCTTCTCACCGCCAAGTCCCTTCTCCATACGGTTTAGAGACACCATAAGTCCTAAAATCTCCACATTCCCCTGCGCTTTTACAATGGGGAAGGTCTCCTCGATGGACTTACCGGAGGTGGTAACATCCTCGATGATGACAACCCGGTCACCGTCCTTGATCTTGCTGCCCAGCAGGATTCCGGTGTCCCCGTGGTCCTTGACCTCCTTGCGGTTGGAGCAGTAACGGATTTCCTTTCCATAAAGCTTTGAGAAGGCAATTGTCGTCGCCACAGAAAGAGGAATTCCCTTGTATGCCGGTCCGAACAGCACATCAAAATCATCGCCGTAATTGTCATGAATTGCCTTTGCATAATACTCTCCCAGGCGCATCAGCTGGCTTCCGGTGACATAGGCACCCGCGTTCATGAAAAACGGGGACTTTCTTCCACTCTTTAAGGTAAATTCGCCAAATTTGAGCACATCGCTCTCTACCATGAATTCGATAAACTCCTGCTTATATGATTCCATCTTACTAAAACCTCCTGTTTCCAAAGTTACTATAAATAGATTGTAATAAATACTCTTTTCAGCCTGCCTGACCCTGGTATTGATTTGCTTCGCCACATTCTTGATTAGCAATTCCGCATCAATGGCTTTCTCCAGCATATCTACCAAAATCTTTTTAGAATTCTTACGCTCATTGTCACTTCGAAGGTCATTGAACACCTGCTGTAATACGATGAGATTTAGGTTCGTCAACTTTATCCAACCAAGTTCCTTCTGAATCCTTCCTCTGTGAAATTCCTTTTCCTAATTCTTTACCATTAAGGGTTTTCCCTATTTGTGCCTCCTTTCTAGGCTGTAGCATAGAAAAGGAAACATCAAATATCCCATCCATACTACCATAAAACCTTGAATTTTTCAACCATTTCAGCGTTTCGTTTGGTATATCTTCTCCGTACTAATCCTTCTTTATCGAATACTTCTCTCTAAACGCTTCATAATCTGTTTTGGCAATTTTATACTGCTCTCCAGATTGCTCTTCGTTCATGGAATACTCAGATTCCTGCGTCTCACCTTGTAATGCATCTGATATAATCCGTCTTAAGTACTCTTTCTGGTCATAATTTGCCATAACTAGTGAATCCCTCACATACATCGGATTATTCCGCAGCAGTGCCACTTGAAAATCCACACCTTTTCCCTTTAAATAATGCCACAGAAATGTGATGCAAGTTCTGGTGTTTCCTTCTCTGAAAGGATGAATGCTCCATAATTCCAATAAAAAATCAGAAACCACATCTCCCTTCTTCGCGCTATTCGCCCAATCTAAATCTGCATATTGTTGCAATAATTTCTTTAAGCGATTCTCAATGTCATGATAATCTGCATACTCTGCGGAACCACCGGACAAAACACGCTCACTCTTGTACAAATTCTCTTTTCTGAATGTTCCTGCCCATTCATAAATATCCCCGAATAAATACTTGTGGATGGATACCATGTGCTCAACATCATAAGTATAGGCAATCCTTGCAGGCTTCACATCCAACCCTAACAGCTTCGCAAACACCTTCTGTATTTCAAATTTTTCCAAAAGCTCCTTATCACGAATGTTATATTTATTGATAAGAACATCACTGTCCGGATAACAATTCTTTCCACCACTCATATATTACGCCCTCAAATACTCAAATCTATCAATTCTGACTTCCATCTCTTCCAACGTTATTTTTCCAAAGATATAGGAGTCCAATACCTCCATAAACAATTCATCCGGACCATTTGTAGCACTTAGCATAATAGCCATAGCATTTTCTACGCTCTTTCTTCTCGCATCACACGCTTCCACATAACTTTGGCTGATAGGCATCCCCTTATACTGTAAAATCGTTCTCATCATATTTATAACATATGCCGGAGGATTTCTTCTTTCCTGTTCCCAGTCTTTCAAAGTAGAAACCGGCACATCAAACATTTTGGCAAATTTGCTCTGACTTAATCCTGTTTGCAAACGCAATTCTCTTACTTCCATGATATTACCTCCACTTAATTCTCTATATATAGTATACGGCATTGCCTACCATTATACAAGATTTATCCCCAAACTATCTTTTCTAAAAATGCACAAAGTATTGCTTTTTTCAAATACTTTGTGCGTTTTTCAAAATACCAATCACAAAATCTGCGGTGAACCACAAAAAACTTATCTTCACCGCCACTTTCAAAACTTTAAAATTTTCATACTTTCGTAAGTAAGGAGAAAAGTTGGGCAAAATATAACCCATGCACCTGCATCCTCGCAAGCACATGGGCTTATACACCATTTTACGATAAACATCTACCACAAATCTGTAGATTTTTCAATATAAACAGCCCCATCTATGATTTCCTGCAAAAGTGCCGATATGTCTACATCTTCCTGCGCTGATGGACATATCGATGAATCCTTTCTAACATCTCGCACTTCTTTCACCAATGCCGCAAACGCATCATCCATAGGAACCATCGGAAACAGTTTATAAATGTCGTAAATATGGCGTGAGTGCTTTTTCACTTTGTTCTGCAGATAGTAATCACATACAGCAAACACTTTATCCACCAGGGTTCTGTCAATCCCCTGAACCTTCATTTCAAATGGTGCCAATCCATAATTTTCTACAAACTCCGAAGCTTCTATTTCCATCATGCTCCCTATATAATTATTCACTGGCAACATTACCGTTGGAAAAGATACTGCCGTATAGGATGTCTCCAACAACACTACCGGCTGGACCACATCTCCTATAGCTGGCAGAACCGACTCATATGCGATTACATAGCGGTTATAGTCCCGTCTGCTTCGTATTTCCTCCAGATTAAGAATTTTGAGTTTCATCAATTCTATAATTTCTACGATGGCAGCTTTCACCTTTTTCTTCTGTCCTTGTGACAAAGACATGTCAATTGTCACATCAATATCTTCCGAAAATCGTTTGATAACCTTGTAGCACTTTGATAATGAAGTTTCTATGAAGGAATTCCATACAGCAACCTCGTTTCATACAAATTCTTATAAATCTTATCGGGATAATATTGTAAATACGGTTCTAAGTCTGAAAACATAATTGCGCAACCCTTCATATATGCAATCAAGCGCCTTTGCAATTCATCTCCTGTAACTTCTGCATAATAATCAATATCCTTCATCAAATCCAGGAACTGTAAAACCTTATAATTTTCTTCATCAACTTTAACTCTGGGTTTTCTTATAATAACTCTTGATTTCGCCAATGTCGTCTCACGGTAATCTTTGGTAGCCTTATTTGTCACAACCTCGCAAGCCATAGCAACCTGCGTAGTCAGTCCAATCTGATTTGCAAAAGCAACACCACTAATATAGCCACATCTCTTCTCATTATCCTTCAGATATTTCTTTTCAATCACACGGTTCATTGATAATTGTGTTCCCGACTTAAATATACTTTTCTTCGGTATGAAATATATTCCGGTATCGTATCGCTTAAGTCTGCCTGACTCTGCCAGCTTCATGATCTGCTGTCGGATGCTCCCCTCTGACATGTTGTCACACCGGATTTCCGAAACAAAAATCGGCTCGTTTTCCCCATATGTTTCTATCAAATAGTCAAACAACATATCTTCCCCTCCACATCTTAATATATTTGCAGTTTTATTCTTCCTTTTTATTATATCGTGTTTTTGTTGAATTACAATACCTAAATATTTGTGGATTATCTATCGGCAAATTATTCATACAAAAGCGGGGACAGCATCGCGCTGTCCCCGCCAATAAGTTCTATTTTCACTCACCCGCCGCACCTGCAGTCATCCTGCTATGATTCAAAACGCTGTATGCAGGTCAGGCAGGTGTTCTCCTCTATCCCGTACTCCTCCGAAACGGATTTCACCTCAAGCATTCCATCGCTTGTATAACGCAGCTCCATCCGGGCTCCGTCCGCCGTCCTGCACAAAACATAGAGGTCTTCGCCGCTATGCCCCAACAATTCAACCGTGCCGCTTACTCCTGCTCCATCCATATCAAAGGTGCCTATTTCATCATAAACCTCATAGAAAGAAGCATCTGAATAGATACTGATAGAAATATTGTAAATTTCATCACTCCATCTTCCTGACAATGCATCCACCATATCCCATGATGCCGATGTATATATACTCTCTGCCCCGGTTTCTGCATAGGTCTGACACATCCACTCCACAGCCGACAGAAACTGGTCATAAGTCAGTAAGCCGTCATACCACATGTCAGGCAGGGCATCCCACCTCGTTGCCGTGTAAATAGAGCCATCATACATAACCGGCGAAGCATACATGGTAAACCCATCATTGATACAACTTGCCAGCATTTCTTCATAGGTTCCGCTTATCAGTTCACTTCCATCTTCTGTTTCCATATTTAACATAACCGGACACAAGCTGTTGCTATCTGTATAGCACTGTTCCAAAATCGGAAATATAATTCCTTCCGTGTAATTCGCTGTATCCTGCTGTGTTTCTGCATATTCCAATGTATCCTGCTGTGCCGTTTCCTGACTGTTTGCAGTATCCGCATCATTTTCTCCAGCTGTATTGCTTTCTTCGGCAGCATTGCTTTCCCCGGCATCCGTATCCGCATTTGCTCCGTTCTCCGGCTCCTCAAGTTGTAGATCCTGCGAACCATCTCCTGTCTCATAGCTTTCAAATATCGTCTTGTATGATTAATTAGAAGCTAGTAATCATACTATCCTTTCATTTTTCTATATTCATGGTTTAATACAATTCAGATACTATGGACTTTTGATTTTTTACCTGTAGCTTGACTACTCGACTGGAGTGTATTGCCGCTACCTTTATCTCTTTGTAAATTATATACCTCGCATCGGTTTTTCGCAATTATTTTTGATTGCGTTTTGATTTTGCAACCGTTTTTAATTGCATTTTAAAAAAATAAAACATGCAAAAATCTATAAACAAAACCCATGCGCCTGCGTCGTCGCAAGCACATGGGTTTCTACTCCATTTCCATATGATATCTATAAAAATGTGGGGCTGTGGATAAAACTGCGGAAACTCAAGATAGTTTACTGTAGTAAAATAAAGTGGTATAATAGAAATGTATATTTGACAGATGTTTCCAATAGAGCAATTTTGAGGAGGCGAGACTGTGAAAAAAGATAGTGTTATTGCTTCAACAGAGACTATGAAAAACCATTGCCCATTTTGTTTTAAAAAGCTGAGCGCTGCTTCATCAATCAGGCTTCGAATTAAAAAAATCTGCAAATGTCCGAATTGTGGAAAAATAATTGATAACAGATATGTAATATATTGAAGCGATTATGAATTGAATAAAAAACATAATAATAGGTAATTGCGAAACTCGCTAAGCTCGTTCACAATCTTGATGAAAAACAAGG
>JBJEJC010000182.1:0-5663 GCA_051877675.1 Roseburia sp.
AAGGGAATTCTGGTACATCAGTATGGACCCCACACATTTCACACGAAAAAGAAAGAATTATATGATTATATGTGCCGGTTCGCGGAGTGGGACGAATATAAGCTTACCTGCGGCGCGGTGATTAATGGCAGATATACCCCTACCCCGTTTAATTTTCAGACTGTGGACGATTTTTTTTCGGGAGATAAGGCGGCGGAAATAAAAAATGCAATCAAGAGGGCATATCCCAATCAGAGTACGGCAACGGTTCTGGAGCTTTTAGAGCATTCCGACCCGCTGATTCGGGAATATGCCCAGTTCTTGTTTGACCATGATTACAGCCTTTATACGGCGAAGCAATGGGGGGTATCGCCGGAGTCCATTGACCCCAGTGTGTTAAAGCGTGTGCCAATTCGTTTTAACTATGAAATCGGGTATTTTGATGATGCATATCAGGTGATGCCGCGGGTTTCCTATACCGCGTTCTTTGAGAAGATGCTGGATCATCCGGGGATTGAAGTGAAACTGGGCGTGGATGCGTCAGAATACGTGGAACCGGATGCTTCAGAATGCCGGATGCGATTAAAAAAACAGGAACGTCAGGGCATAGTGGTCTATACGGGAGCCATCGACGAATTGTTCGGGCAGAAGTTCGGAGCGCTGCCCTATCGTTCCCTGCGTTTTGAGTGGAAGACGGAACCGAAGGAAAGTTTTCAGGATGCACCTGTGGTGGCATATCCAGAGGCGGAGGGCTATACCAGAATTACGGAATATACCAAGCTCCCATTGCAGAAGGCAGGCGGATATACCTCCTATGCGGTGGAGTACCCGCTTCCTTATCAGCCTGGGGTGGCTGCAGAGCCGTATTATCCTGTGCCTACGGAAGAATCCGAAAAGCAGTATGAAAAGTACCGCCGGGAAGCGGAGAAATACGGGAATCTGTATTTGTGCGGCAGACTGGCAGATTTTCAGTATTATAATATGGATCAGGCGCTGGAGCGGGCGCTTGATTTGTGCCAGGAAATCACACATATTTTGTAGTAAAGGAGAAGACTAATGACAAAAGTGCAGCGGCTGCTATTTGCCATATCGATGACGGTGGTATGGGGGCTTTTGATGCCGCCTTATTTGTATGGGATTCTTGGAATCCCGGTAACATTTGTTTTTACATTTCTTCTGGGACGCCAGTTGCCGGATTTGTGGCGGTTCCTTCGGGAGCGGTTCCGGTGGTATGCCGTGCTTCCGGTTGTTCTGCTGCTTTATATGCTTGACATGGAATTTTATGACCAGTGGCATTTATCCAGCAAGATGCTTGCATTGGCAGGGCTGGTGGGGATGGATGTGAAGCCGTTTCTTATTACGGCGAGCATCCTTGCCTCTGTGGTGGCTGCACTGGGGCTTTTGTATATCAGTTGTGGAATCTGTGGGGCGAGACCGCAGAAAGAACTGCCGGAACACCCCGAGGAGGGGGCAGGGAGAAAACTTCTGCCGGCGGACATACTTTTTGCACTGGCGATTGCCCTCTGCCTTGGTATGCGTCTGGCATTTAATCCCTGGTCCGGTGTCTGGCCGGAGAACGATTCCTCTGCCTATCTGTATGTGGGTATGATGATGCGGAAGGGTGCGGTTCTTTATACGGACATTTTTGAGCATAAGGGGATTATTCTGTACCTGCTTGATGCAATCGGTCTGTGGCTGACAGACGGAAGCTGGACCGGGGTATGGATTCTTGAGGTACTCAATGCTTTTGCTACGGCGCTTCTGATCTTTAAGGTGACCAAGCTTCTCACCACGAAGAAAGCCGTGCAGTATATTACGGTGGCAGCCCTGATTGCTGCACTGACGGTATGTATGCTTCTGACGGACGGCAATCTCTCCGAGGAGTGGGTGCTTCCCTGGATTACGCTGGCGGTTTATGTTTTCCTGAAATATTTTATTGACGGAAGTTACCGGTTTTATCATATCATTCTGTTGGGCGTTGGCTTTGCGTTTATTGTTTTCGTCCGGGCGAATATGATTGCGGCATGGATTGCGTTTATGCCGCTGGTGCTGGTGGTGATGATCCGGGATAAGAAATGGAAGGATCTGTGGATCTGCATCGGCAATTTTCTGCTGGGCTGTGCCATCGTAACGGTTCCTGTGGTGCTGTATGGGATACGGACGGGAAGCCTTAGGGAAATGATGGAATGCTATTTTGTGTTCAGCTTCTCTTACAGCGGGAAATCAGCAATGCCCATCTGGCAGGTAATGTGGCTTTTGTTCCAGCGCCTTACCGTTTATTCGATGGTATTGGTGGGGGCAGCGAGGATTTATTATAAGAATTCGATTTTCCGAATGAATCTCTGGTTTTATGCGGTGTCACTGGTACTGGCATCCATGTCCGGGCGTGCCCATGCCCATTATGCCATCATTCTGATTCCGGCGTTGATTGTGCCGGTGGTCCTGCTTTTGAGCAGCCTGGAGGGCGTACACTTTAAGAAGCCGGTTCCGGTGCTTATGGCGCTGGCATACGGATTTTTTGCGGCGCAGTTTCTGGTTTCCTTTGTCACAAACAGCGAACCGCAGCTTTCCGATGTGGCGGTTTACCTGCAGGAGAACACGTCGGAGGACGACAACGTATTCATGATGGGGAATAGCTGCATTTACTATCTGCAGAGCGGACGTTATACGACAAACCGGTTCTTTTATCAGACGCCTGCCATCAATATCAGTGATCAGATATATGAGGAATATAAGCAGGAAATGGAGGCACATAAACCGGATATGGTGATTCTGGTGGGGGATAAGGAGAAGCTTCTGGAGGAAGAGGATAACTATGCAGAATCAATCCTTGCCATGGATGCGTGGTGCGAGGAAGGAATCTATACCTGTGAGGAGCAGGATGGATTCTATGCATATCGGTTGAGGATAGGAGAGTAGCGGATGAAAAAAATTTCAATTGTAATTCCAACCTATAATGAAAAGGAAAATATCAACCTTGCCTACGATGCGGTGACAGAGCTGTTTCAGAAAAATCTGCCGCAGTACGATTATGACATTATTTTCATAGATAATTGTTCTACCGACATCACAAAAACACTGATACGGCAGCTCGCCGAAAAGGACGCGGCACATGTGAAGGCAATTTTTAACGCCAGAAATTTCGGACAGGCACGCTCTCATTTCTATGGACTGACCCAGGCGGACGGGGACTGTGCTGTTCTGCTCCATGCGGATTTGCAGAACCCGCCGGAGGTGATTCTGGAGTTTGTGAAGAAATGGGAGGAAGGTGCGAAGGTTGTCATCGGAATCAAGGACAACAGCAAGGAAAATCCCATTATGTTTTTCCTGCGCACCTGCTATTACAAAATTTTTGCCATGATTTCGGATGTGGAACAGATTCAGCATTTTTCCGATTTTGAACTGCTGGACCAGGATTTCCTGCAGGTACTCAGGGACTTGGGGGACCCATCTCCTTATCTGCGGGGGATTATCTCCGAGCTTGGCTTTAAGATGGAGCGTGTGCATTATTCCCAGAATAAGAGGGAACACGGAAAGACCAAGGCGAATTTCCGTACGCTGTATGATTTTGGAATGAATGGCATCACGTCCTATTCGAAGAGTATTCTGCGCCTTGCCACCATCGGTGGGTTCGGACTGTCCTTTATCAGTATCGTCATTGCAATCATTACGCTGATCCGCAAGCTGCTTTACTGGGATACCTTTGATGCAGGCATTGCAGCCATCGGTGTCGGGGTATTTGTGCTTGGCTCTGTGCAGCTTTTCTTCATCGGTCTGCTGGGGGAGTACATTATGGGCATGAATGTGCGGATTTTAAACCGTCCGCTGGTCATCGAGGAGGAACGGCTTAATTTCCCGAAGCCGGAGAACGTACAGGAGAACGATAAGAAATAAAGCAGGAAGGGAAGATTATGAAAACAGGAAAAATAATAGGTGCTGTCATCTTTGTCATATCCTGTATGGCACTGTGTTTTTTACTGATGCCGCCGACACTCTACGGCATTCTGGGCTGTGTGGTAGTGCTTGCGGCTGCGTGTCTGCTGGTTCACAGGCAGGGTAGCCCGTGGAAAAAGGGAAGGCGGGATTTTCATGTTGTGCATATCCTGCCGGTGTGCATGTTCTGCTGGGTGGCGGCGCAGAAATTTTATGAGCGCTGGCTTCCCTCAGGCGTCGTTGCGTCCCTTGCGGGAGTGCTGGGAACGGAGAGCGGGACTCTTCTGCTTGCGGCGGATGCTCTGGCGACTGTGGCGGCGCTGCCGGTGTTGTTTGCGGCAGCGGGCTGGCTCGGACGGCTGTCAGAGAAACTGAAATTCAAAACGGTGGGGCAGGAATCGGGAACAGAGCGAGATAAGGCAGTGTTGGGGCAGAAGATTTCCGGCATGGATGTGTTGTTTTTCCTGCTGCTTTCCCTCTGCATCGGGATGCAGCTTGCATTAAATCCCTGGTCTAACGGGTATCCGGGTTCGGACTCCACGGTGTTTCTTTATATTGGCGAGAGAATGCGGGAAGGGGCGGTTCCCTATCGGGATTTGTTTGACCACAAGGGATTGCTGCTCTATTTTATTGAGTATCTGGGATTATGTATCGGAAACGGAAGCTTTGTGGGGGTCTGGCTGCTGGAAGTTGTCAACCTGTTTGCGACGGCGCTGCTCTTTTTTAAGATTACGCAGCTTTTCAGCAGAAAAAGGACGGTCTGCTACACGGTGGTTTCCCTGGTACTTTGTACGGTGGAATGTTATATCGTATATGAGGGCGGCAACCTGACAGAGGAATATGCGCTGCCATGGATTGCACTAGCATTATACATTTTCCTGAAATATTTTATAGAGGGCAGTTACCGCTTCTGCGAAATCATGCTGCTGGGCGTGAGCTTTGTGGCGGTTCTGTTTCTGCGGGTCAATATGGTGGCTGTCTGGGCGGCGTTCCTTCCGGTTGTGCTGATTGGGATGATTGCCCGGAAGGAATGGCGTGATATCGGAAGGTGTATGGCAGGCTTTCTGACCGGAACCCTGGTGGGACTTGTGCCATTTGTGGTGTACTGTCTGACAACGGGAAGCCTGGGGGATATGCTCCGGTATTATATTGGTTTTAATTTCGGGTACAGTGACAGTGAGGGCGGTATCCTGCCGCTTCTGTCCACCGCATGGTTTTTATTCCGCCAGACGGCAGTCTGGATAGCGGTGTTGCTTGCCACGGCATGGATTTTCCGGAAAAACCGGATCTGGCGGCTCAACCTGTGGTTTCTTGGCGTGACTCTGGTGCTGGCATCCATGTCGGGAAGACTTTACTACCATTATGGGATGATTCTGCTTCCGGCGATGCTGGTGCCGTCTGTTCTTCTTTTAGAGAAGGCAGGGGAACGGATAAAGGATGGAACAGAGCGTTATCTGATCGGCATTGCCGGGGGATTTCTGGCGCTTCAGACAGCCGTGTCAATTGTGTCGTATACGGGACCGGCACAATCGGAAATTGCGGCGTATATCGAGGAACATACGGAAGAGACGGATGAGATTCTTGTGCTGGGAAACGACTGCCGCTATTATCTGGAGACCGGACGATGTGCCTCCGACAAGTTCTTTTACCAGACACCACCGATTAATGTCAGTGATGCACTCTATGAGGAGTTCCTGGAAGGATTTCAGACGGAACGCCCTGCGGTCATCGTGGTAATCGGAGACAAGGAT
>JBJEJC010000183.1:0-5539 GCA_051877675.1 Roseburia sp.
TAAAGAGGAATATTACAATAATTCGTGGGGACAGTGCGACCGGTAAAACGACTTTAATCAATATGATCCGCCAGGCTACTAATTTGGGATCTTCGAGTGGTGTAGACGTCATTTGTGATGTGCCTTGCAGAACATTGGAGGGGCAGGATTGGAAATTAATTTTAAAGAATCTTTCCGGTAATATTATCTTTATTGATGAGGAGAATCCTTTTCTTCGCACAGAGGAATTTGCAACTTGTGTAAAGGAATCGGATAATTATTTTGTCCTGGTTACAAGAGAAAATTTGTATAACCTTCCTTACAGTGTAGAGGAGATTTATGGTCTACATTCTTCAGGAAAATATCAGAATACAAAAAGAGTGTATCAACAGATGTACCACATTTATTCAAATGTGGAAGAGCTCCCTGTTAGACCGAAAAAGATCATTGTGGAGGACTCTAACTCCGGATATGAGTTTTTTCAGGCAGTAAGTGTAGAGAACGGATTAGAGTGTGAAAGTGCAGGTGGCAAATCAAATATAGTTTCAATGCTTAAAAATGCTGACGATGAAGAAATTTGTGTTGTGGCTGATGGCGCCGCAATCGGACCAGAAATGAATGGATTATACCAGCAGGCTAGAAGTAGAAACAATATTAAACTATATTTGCCTGAATCATTCGAATGGATAATTTTAAAGTCCGGATTAGTTGATAGAGCGAGCGTTGAGAGAATTTTAGAAGCACCAGAAAATTATATTGATAGCAAAGAATATTTTAGCTGGGAAAGATATTTTACAAAGCTTCTAATGGACAGCACAGAGGATACCTATTTGAAGTACAGAAAAGCGAAACTTAATCCGACTTATTTGCATGATAAAAATAAAATTGCTATTTTGAAGAGTATAGAAGGAATTGAGTTTTCGGCAATGGATACCAATATGGATTCCACAAAGGAATTAAAGCAAAAGGAAATTACAGTATTCGGCGAATGATTTCGGGAGAGCCCCAAGGGGACTCTCCTTTTCACTTTTTAACAATTTATTCAAAACTTCGTTTGTAATTTGAAACAATTTAGAGTATTATAATTATAAGACATATATCATTTGAAATAGAAGTGAAGGTTTGCCGTGGATAACGAATCTGGGAACAAAAAGCTTGTTGGGATGATGATATAAGTAATCCATCGAAATTTTTTGAGGATTAGCTGAAAGAAAATCCAAGAGTATAATGATTTCTTGGGTGTTTTGTCGTAAGGATATCTCGTTGCTTTGACATGGCAACATGGGTGTAGATTTCAGTAATATTAATGGAGCTATGCCCTAACATTTCCTGAATATAGCGGATGTCTACATCGGCTTCCAGAAGACTGGTGGCGAAGGTGTGCCGGAACATATGAGGTGTGATGTGCAATTCTATGGCGGCAAGGGAAGTGTATTTATTGATTGCTCTGCGAACAGATTGATCAGATAATGGACTGCCAGCCTGATTTACAAAAAAATGATTTGTATTTTGAATTTCAGTTAGAAAATTGTTTTTGTACTTTTCTAAAATATGGATAACATCATCATTTCCTATCTGTAACATCCGTTCTTTGGAACCCTTCCCATATATTAAGATGGTTCTGTCAGATAGATTTATGTCATTCATTTTCAGAGAACAGAGTTCGGAAATTCTGATTCCTGTGGCAAAAAGTAATTCAATGACAGCAGCATCTCGCAGCGCATTTTTTCGCTGATAATCAGTGCTTGCATCGGAATATTGCCTGTAAATGGTGGATAAAAGGATTTTAACTGTATTTAAAGGTATTGTTTTTGGCAGAATGACCGGTTCGCGGAATTTCACTTGTATTTTGTTGAAGGGATTTTGACTGATAATGTCTTTGTATTCGAGATAGTGGAAGAATGACTTTATCGAGGCAATCTTTCTTTTGGCGGTCTTTGGCTTGTACTGCTGATGGAGTTCGGAAATATAGTGCTCTAATACGTAGGGAGTAATATCCGAAACATCCATATTTATAATCCGATCAGAAAATTGTCTGAGATCAATTCGATATGCTTTTAGCGTTTTTGAATCAAGCCTTTTCTGGTACTGACAATATTCTAAATAGTTGTTTGTGTGTGCTTGTAAGTCGCTCATAATAGATTCTCCTTTGTTTTTTATTTAGTTTAACAAAAATATATAGGATAGGGAATTGGCACTATAGAAGAGGAAAATTATGAAATTCGGAAAGTAATATAAATATTTTTAAATCCTCTTGTCTTTATCCGCAAAGTTCGTTAAAATATGGATGATGGGCATTGAGGACTCCTTCCCTTGATTATGGAAGGAGATTGCTTATGAAAACAAAAGTATTGGCGTGGCTCTTTTTTCTGTCTGTGGCATTGCTGCAGGCGGGATGTGGAAGGGATAGCGCCGTTTATTTAGAGTCCGCAGCACCGGAGACGGAAGTGGTGTTGCGGGAGAATAGTACGGACACGGAAACGCCTGCGGAGCAGGAAACTGTGCCGGAATGTTGTGTGTATATCTGTGGTGTGGTCGCACAGCCGGGGGTCTATATCCTGCCGGAGGGAAGCCGGATTTATGAGGTGGTCGAGTTAGCAGGTGGTTTCCTGCCGGAGGCAGAGCCGTCGGCGGTGAATCAGGCAGAACTCATCTGCGATGGGCAGATGATATGGATTCCTACGGTGGAGGAGGCTGCAGCCGGGGTGAGTGGAAATGTGGTGGATGATTCGTCGCAGGATGACGGACGCGTCAATATTAACACGGCATCGGTGGAGGAACTTATGACTTTGCCGGGAATCGGGCAGAGTAAAGCGGAGAGCATTGTTGCATACCGCACAGAGCATGGCAGTTTTGGGTCCGCAGAAGAACTTATGAATGTAGAAGGAATTAAGGAAGGCGTATTTAACCGGGTCAAAGATTGTGTAAGGGTGAATTAGAAATGGCAAAAAAAGTTCTTGTTGTAGATGATGAAAAATTGATTGTTAAAGGAATCCGCTTCAGCTTGGAGCAGGATGGCATGGAAGTGGATTGTGCATATGACGGGGAAGAAGCGTTAAAACTGGCAACGGAGAATAATTATGATATGGTGCTGCTTGATATTATGCTGCCAAAGATGGACGGTTTTGAGGTGTGCCAGCAGATTCGTGAGTTTTCCAATATGCCGATTGTGATGCTTACGGCAAAAGGGGATGATATGGATAAAATCCTTGGTCTGGAGTATGGGGCGGACGATTATATCACAAAGCCTTTTAATATTCTTGAGGTGAAGGCAAGGATTAAGGCGATTATGCGCCGTACCGCGGTAAACCAGCCAAAGCAGGAGAATTCGAGGATTATCGAGTCGGGAGATTTGCGGCTCGACTGCGAAAGCCGCAGGTTGTTTATCCTTGGTAAGGAAGTAAACCTTACGGCGAAGGAGTTTGACCTGTTGGAACTGCTTGTGAATAATCAGAATAAGGTGTATAGCAGGGAGAATCTCCTGAATCTGGTATGGGGATATGAATATCCGGGAGATGTGCGGACGGTGGATGTCCATGTGCGCCGGCTGCGGGAGAAGATTGAGAGTAATCCCAGTGAACCGAAGTATGTTCACACCAAATGGGGAGTCGGATACTATTATGCGCAGAATTAGTAGGGTGCAGATTTATGATAAAGTTCAAAAAGCTGTTTGATTTTCTAAAGAGCCTGAAATTCAGGCTGATTTTGCTGTTTATTCTTATCGGAGTCTTTCCGGGATTGCTGCTGCGGATGGGAATGCTTGGGTCCTACGAGAACCGGGCGGTTTCCATCCGCACCAGTGAGATATTAAGTCAGGCGAAGATTCTTGCCAATCAGATTGTATCCAATGATTATCTGAATAATATGTCGGCTGCAAATATCAATGCACAACTGGATCAACTGTCCACCATTTATGATGGGCGGGTTATGATTATTGACAGCGGTTTTCATATCGTAAAAGACACCTATTCTCTGGACGAGGGAAAAACCATCATTTCCGAGAAGGTGATTCAGAGCTTTTACGGGGAGGAAATCACCAAGTACGATGCAGAGAACCATTATATAGAGTTGGCGCTTCCCTTGAGCCAGGTGATGGGGGAGGGGCTGGAACCGGTGGTGACCGGTGTGATGCTTGTGAGCGTTTCCACGGACAGTATTCAATTGAACCGGGATTACCTTGCCACCAATACGCTGGTGATTGAGCTGATCTGCACGTTTGCCGTGATTTTCTTTGGCGTGCTGGTGGCTTGCCAGCTTGTGCGTCCTTTCCACAAGATGTCGAAGTCTATTGAGATGATTCAGACCGGATATGCAGAGGATGCACTTGAGGTGAATGACTATACGGAGACCATTCAGATCTGCGAGAATTTTAACCGGATGCTTGGCAGGATGAAGGTGCTGGACGATTCCAGACAGGAGTTTGTGTCCAACGTGTCCCACGAACTGAAGACCCCACTTACCTCCATGAAGGTGCTGGCGGATTCCATCAACAGTATGGGAGATGCGCCGGTGGAATTGTACAAGGAATTTATGGCGGATATTGGAAATGAGGTGGACCGGGAGACTAAGATCATCAACGATCTGCTCTCTTTGGTGAAGATGGATAAATCTGCCGGTGATCTGAACCTGTCCAATGTCAATATCAATGAGCTGCTGGAACAGATATTAAAACGCTTAAAGCCCATTGCGGACAAGCAGAATGTGGAACTCGTACTGGAAAGCTTCCGCCCTGTGAGCGCCGATGTGGATGAGGTGAAAATTACGCTGGCATTTACGAACCTGGTTGAGAACGCCATTAAGTACAACAAGCCGGAGGGCTGGGTGCACGTTTCCTTAAATGCGGATCATCAGTATTTTTATTTGAAGGTGGAGGATTCCGGTATCGGTATTCCGGAGGAATCCCTAGAGCATATCTATGAGCGGTTTTACCGCGTGGATAAGTCCCATTCCAGGGAAATCGGCGGTACTGGTCTTGGACTTGCCATTACCAGAAATGCTGTTCTGATGCACCGCGGGGCAATCAAAGTGTTCAGTACGGAGGGGGAGGGCACCATATTTAACGTGCGTATCCCGCTGAAGTATATTGCATAGAGGGAAAGAATTATGGGTAATTGGATAAAAAAAATTCTGCTGTTGCTTCCGGTTTTACTTGTTCTTGGGTTGTGTTCCGGATGCAGTGAGGAGGAAGCTCAAAGCGCCTACCACATTGAGTATCTGAATAAAGAAAAAACCAAGCTTGTGAAGGTTCCTTATGATCCGCAGAGTTCCGATACGGACGCACTGATTCAGGAATTCCTTACGGCACTTACCGAGGCACCGGAGGAGGTTGAATACCGGAAAGCAATTCCCGGTGATGTGGAGATACTGGATTACCGGATGGAAGGAAGCCTGCTTACCATTTATTTTAATTCGGATTACAGTTCCATGAATCCGGTGGAGGAGGTGCTGTGCCGGGCTGCGGTGGTGCGGACCATGACACAGGTGGTAGGGATAAACTGTGTGGTATTTTATGTGGATGGTGTGCCGCTTACCGACAAGGACGGCAATATGGTCGGTATTA
>JBJEJC010000184.1:0-5497 GCA_051877675.1 Roseburia sp.
ATCGGAAACCTTCATCTCTTTGCCGTTTACAGACTTCGGAACACCCTTTTCAAAGGTCATGGTCACATATTCGCCTTCATCCGGTGCTTTTTCCGGAGAAACGCCAAGAACCAGTAAATGGTCGTAGTTCGGCTCGTTTGCCGGGTCCTCAAGCTCGAGTCCCTCATGACTGATATGCCAGATGTTGCGGTCACGGCTGTAGCTGGAATCAGCGGAGAACGGAAGGTGGATGCCGTGTGCCTCGCAGTAGGCAATCTCTTCCTCACGGGAATTCATGTTCCATTTGTCATCACGCCATGCAGCGATAATCTTAAGGTCCGGAGCCAGCGCCTTGATACCCAGCTCAAAACGAATCTGGTCATTTCCTTTTCCGGTAGCACCGTGGCAGATAGCAGTAGCACCTTCTTTTCTTGCTACCTCCACTAATTTCTTGGCAATCAGAGGACGTGCCATAGAGGTTCCTAACAGATATTTGTTCTCGTATACGGCGTTTGCCTCCACACAGGGCATGATGTAATCATCACAGAACTCATCGATGATATCAACAATGTATAATTTGGAAGCGCCGCAGGAGATGGCACGTTCTTCCAGACCGTCCAGTTCCTCCTCCTGTCCGCAGTCGATGCAGCAGCAGATTACTTCATAATCATAATTCTCCTTTAACCAGGGAATGATGGCGGTGGTGTCCAGTCCGCCGGAATAAGCCAGAATAACCTTTTCTTTCATTGGGATACATCCTTTCTTGAATCGTATATTTTTGCATGAGCAAATAACTAGAATAAATATACAACAAACACCGGACAAACGCAAGTGAAAAAATATACATTTTTTATTAATAAAAACACACTGATATTAGCAAAAGTTACAAGGAGTCAAAAAAGAACAATAATTTATAATAAGAAAGAAAAGATGCAATTCAAAGAAAAAATTTGAAAAAAGGAAAAAACAGGTTGCATAAATGCATAAATGAATGTATAATTATGCAATATGAAAAAAGCTACATTTTGCATGGAAAAGTGGTATACTGTTACTAAACAGTGCCAGAGAACATGGCGCGGCAGAACAGACTACGGAAAGGCGGAAAGAGTACGATGATAAAAGCGGGAATTATTGGAGCCACCGGTTATGCGGGAAATGAACTGGTCCGGCTTTTGCTGGGGCATAAGGATGTGGAGATTAAGTGGTACGGCTCAAGAAGTTACATAGATAAGAAATATGCCGAAGTGTATCAGAATATGTTTGAACTGGTTGAGGATACCTGTCTGGATGACAACATGGAGGAACTGGCGGAGCAGGTGGATGTCATTTTTACCGCTACACCCCAGGGCTTTCTTGCGGGGGTGCTTACCGAGGATATATTAAAGAAGGTTAAGATTATCGATTTGAGTGCGGATTTCCGTATCAAGGACGTGGCGGTATATGAGAAGTGGTATAAGATTACGCACCAGAGTCCTCAGTTTATTGAGGAAGCGGTTTACGGTCTCTGCGAGATCAACCGGGAACAGGTGAAGGGAGCGCGGCTGGTAGCCAATCCGGGCTGCTACACTACCTGTTCTATCCTGACGGCATATCCGCTGGTGAAGGAGGGACTCATCGATCCGGATACCCTCATCATTGATGCCAAGTCCGGAACCTCCGGTGCAGGGCGCGGTGCCAAGCTGCCGAATCTTTTCTGCGAGGTTAATGAGAATATGAAGGCATATGGTGTGGTGAGCCATAGGCATACGCCGGAAATTGAAGAACAGCTTGGCTATGCGGCAGGACGGGAGATTACCGTCAGCTTCACACCGCATCTTGTGCCCATGAACCGCGGAATCCTGGCGACAGAATATGCCTCCTTAAAGCGGCACGCAGACGGAACGCTTCCTTCCTATGAGGAAGTGAAGGCGGTATATGACAAATATTACGGCACAGAGCGGTTTGTCCGTGTGCTGGATAAAGATGTTTTCCCGGAAACAAAATGGGTGGAGGGAAGCAACTATGTAGATGTGAACTTCAAGATAGACGAGCGAACGGGAAGAATCATCATGATGGGAGCACTGGATAATCTGGTGAAGGGAGCTGCCGGTCAGGCAGTGCAGAATATGAATCTGTTATTCGGATTTGACGAGGCAGAGGGCTTAAAGCTGGTTCCGATGTTTCCGTAAAAAATAAGGGGATTGGATTAATGCAGGATAAAAAAGCAGTCATCCGCGTGATGACCATGGAAGATTTT
Source organism: Roseburia sp. (assembly GCA_051877675.1). Lineage (GTDB taxonomy): Bacteria > Bacillota > Clostridia > Lachnospirales > Lachnospiraceae > Roseburia. The sequence goes on from JBJEJC010000184.1 coordinate 2,216, forward strand.
GACGAGGTGCATGCACTCTGGATGAGCATTCACGGTTTTGGAATCCGCAGTATCGATGATTCCAGAGAGGGCGTCGAGCGGTTCTTAAGGAGGAATCCCACCACCAGCATGGTAGCGGTGGCAGACGGGAAAATTGTGGGAGCGATTCTCTGCGGGCATGATGGCAGACGGGCGTGTCTGTACCATGTCTGCGTCCAGGAGGACTACAGAAAGCATGGAATCGGACAGGAAATGGTAAAGTCTTGTCTGGAGGCGCTGAAGAAGGAGCAGATTAATAAGGTGAATCTGATTGCTTTTAAGACCAACGAAGTTGGCAACCGTTTCTGGCAGGGCTTGGGTTGGAAATTCCGGGATGACGTGAATTATTATGAGTGTGTACTGAATCCGGAGAATCAGACGGAATATAATCCATAACAGGATGACCGGACGGAATAGAATGGAGGATAAAAATGAAACAGATTAAGGGCGGCGTGACCGCGGCACAGGGATTTTTGGCAGCAAGTACGGCAGCAGGCATCAAGTATAAGACCGGAAGAAAAGACATGGCAATGATTTACAGTGAGACTGCCTGCAGGGTGGCAGGAACCTTTACAAGAAATCTGGTAAAGGCTGCTCCGGTAAAATGGGATCAGAAGGTGGTCTATGAGAGCGGGCAGGCGCAGGCTGTGGTGGTGAATGCAGGAATCGCCAACGCATGTACCGGAGAGGAAGGCATGGGCTACTGCAGAGAGACAGCAGAGAAGGTGGAGAGCCTGCTTTCCGTTCCGGCGGCACAGGTGCTGGTGGCATCCACCGGGGTTATCGGCAAACAGCTTCCCATGGACCGCATCTGCAGTGGAATTGAGGCGATGGTTCCCGATCTTTCCCACAGTACGGAAAGCGGACATGAGGCGGCACTTGCCATCATGACTACAGACACGCACGAGAAGGAAGTGGCAGTAGAGATTGAACTGGGGGGAAAGACAGTTACAGTCGGCGGTATGTGCAAGGGTTCCGGCATGATTCATCCCAATATGTGCACCATGTTAAGCTTTGTCACCACGGATGCGGCGATTTCCCGTGAAATGCTTCAGAAAGCGCTCTCTGCGGATGTGGAGGATACCTATAATATGATTTCCGTGGACGGGGACACCTCCACGAACGATACCTGCCTGCTTCTGGCAAACGGTCTTGCAGGAAACCCGGAGATTACGGAGGAAAACGAGGATTATGAGACCTTCCGGCAGGCACTGAACTATATCAACGAGACTCTGGCGAAGGAAATGGCAGGAGACGGCGAAGGCGCTACGGCACTCTTTGAGGTGAAGGTGATTCATGCAAAGACTAAGGAGCAGGCGAAGGTATTAAGCAAGTCCGTAATCACTTCAAGCCTTACCAAGGCGGCAATATACGGGCATGATGCCAACTGGGGAAGAATCCTCTGCGCCATGGGGTACTCCGGTGCGCAGTTCGACCCGGAGCAGGTGGATTTGTATTTTGAGAGTGCTGCGGGTAAAATGAAGATTATTGAAAACGGTGTGGCGTTAGATTACAGCGAGGAGCAGGCAACGAAGATTTTATCGGAGCCGGCGGTGACTGCCATTGCGGATATCAAGATGGGTGAGGCATCCGCCACAGCCTGGGGCTGTGATCTGACCTATGATTATGTGAAGATCAATGCGGATTACCGTTCTTAAAAAAAGAAGCAGATGCAAAAAAAGCGGAAAAGAGGAGTGTCATGGAAGAGAGAAATATGCAGGAAGCATTGCAGAAGGCAGAGGTGCTGATTGAGGCGCTTCCGTATATACAGCGTTTTAATCGCAAGATAATTGTAGTAAAATATGGCGGAAGCGCCATGGTGGATGAGGAGTTAAAGCATCGTGTAATCCAGGATGTGACGCTGTTAAAGCTGGTTGGCTTCAAGCCAATTATCGTTCACGGCGGCGGCAAGGAGATCAGCAAATGGGTGGAGAAATCCGGTATGGAACCGGTGTTTGTCAACGGGCTCAGAAAGACAGACGAGGCCACCATGGAGATTGCTGAAATGGTGCTTAATAAGGTGAATAAATCCCTGGTGAAGCTGGTGCAGGAGCTTGGCGTCAATGCCGTGGGTATCAGCGGAAAAGACGGCGGTTTGCTGAAGGTGGAGAAGAAGTATGCCGACGGGCAGGACATCGGTTTCGTGGGAGAGATTACCCAGGTGAATCCGAAGGTGCTCTATGATCTTCTGGAAAAAGATTTTCTTCCTATTGTGTGTCCGGTGGGGATGGATGATGAATTTAACAGCTATAATATCAATGCGGATGATGCGGCGTGTGCCATTGCAAAAGCAGTAAATGCGGAGAAACTGGCATTTTTGACGGATATCGACGGGGTTTATAAGGACCCGAAGGATAAGAGTACGCTGATGACAGCGCTTTCCGTGTCCGACGCAAGGGAACTGATCGGGGACGGTTTTATCGGCGGAGGAATGCTGCCGAAGCTGAATAACTGCATCGATGCCATTGAAAACGGTGTGTCCCGTGTACATATTCTGGACGGAAGAATCGCGCATTGTCTGTTGCTTGAAATCTTCACCAACAAGGGAATCGGTACAGTAATCTATAAGGATAAGGAGACGGAAAACGAGAATGAATAAGCAGGAATATATTGACGGAGCAGAGCAGAGCCTGCTTCACACCTATAACCGTTTCTCATTGGTGCTGGATCACGGCGTGGGTGTCTATCTTTATGATACGGACGGAAAGAAATATCTGGATTTTGCAGCGGGAATTGCGGTGCAGGCGCTGGGCTACAGCAATGAGGAATACAAGGATGCTCTAAAGCAGCAGGTAGACGCACTGATGCACACCTCAAATCTTTATTATAATCCGCCGGTTATCCGGGCAGCAAAGCGTGTGCTCTCCGCCAGCGGCATGGACCGGGTATTTTTTACCAACAGCGGAACGGAAGCGATTGAGGGAGCGATTAAGGCGGCCAAGAAATATGCCTTTACCAGAGACGGTCATGCGGGGCATGAGATTATTGCCATGAACCAGTCCTTCCACGGAAGAAGCCTTGGAGCATTGTCTGTCACCGGAAATAAACATTATCAGGAACCCTTTGAACCTCTGATGCCCGGCGTGCGTTTTGCAGATTTTAATGATCTGGACAGTGTGAAAGCGCTGGTGAACGATAAAACCTGTGCCATCCTTTTCGAGACAGTGCAGGGAGAGGGCGGTATCTATCCGGCTACGCAGGAGTTCATGGAAGGGGTGCGCGCACTCTGCGATGAGCATGATATTCTGTTGATCTTAGATGAAA
>JBJEJC010000185.1:0-5437 GCA_051877675.1 Roseburia sp.
TGTACCATGGAAATTAAATATAGTCCAGTTATTTAAAAGATATTATACTAGATATTTTAAATAGAATGGAACATTTTACAGAAGTTTTTAATTCATTTATTTATGATAATATTGAAGCGCAATGCAAATTGTATAATTATCAATGGAGTGAAAAATATCCAGAAATTTATTGCTATGTTGGATATCTGCCTTTTTATCCACGAAGCACAGAAGAAAAGTGCTTTTATGTTTCTTATCAAGATGAAGAAAGAGTATTTTCGGGAGCCGTACATGAAATAAATCATATGATATTTTATGAAAAATGGAAAGAAATGCATGGATTTAAAGGCGCTGAACCATCATGGCCAGATCCGTTATGGTATCTTGAGGAAATCATTGTTGACTCAACATTAAATGATGAAAGAGTAAGACCATATACTCTATATGAAAATAAAGCATATCCTCAGTTTTATATTGCTAATAAGAATAATGATAAAAGTATAATGGCGAAGATAAAAGAATGCTATGGAAACCATAAAAATATTATTGAAGAGTTTATTGAAGAAGCGTATAAAATAGTATTACTTGAGTATGGACGCCCCCAATTTGATACTCTCCTTGGTGTAGCTAAATATCAAGATTTACATCTAAATCCACGGATTTATATTTATTATATGTAATTTATGGTTTGGATTTAGCTACTGAGAATGGAAGCTTACATATAAGCTTACTGTTTTCTCATAACTTATATGTAATTCCAAACTGGAAAACGCCCCTTGAAAGGGAAAACTTACATATAAACCTATCGTTTTCTGATTGCTTATATGTAATTCCAAGCTGGAATGTTCCTCTTAGATGCGGATGATTACATATAAGTTCTCTGATGTTTCTCATTTTATAGGTAAATCCCGATTCCCATCTTCTTGTCCGAAGGGTAAGAAGATGGGGAAAGATACAGAAAACTTGAACTTGTGGAGGTGGTTTATGAATCTGTTATATGAAAAGACAAGGGGCGAAGATATTGAAGAAATCTATGAATTATGTAAGCGGCTGATTCACGATTATGAACAGTTGGACACAATTGACTATCCCAAGGTAATGAACTGGGTTCGAAAAAAGATAGAAAAATCAAGGGATTGGTTCTGCAATAGTAAAGAAATGAACTTCAAAAAAGAGAGCTGTATTATGAATGATATTGAATAACAGGAGGATTGGATGTGAAATTTGAAATCGAAATTATTGAAGATAAAGAAATAACAGATATTTTTAAGAAAATTTCAGATGAAAAAATATGTAAAATACAGCAGGTCTGTGAGCGTTATGGTGAAGAAGAGGACGAAGTTAGATATTATGATGTATATGTGATTACTACTTCTTCTGGTAGTAAAATATTGAAGAAAACGGAGCGCCGAGAAGTATCAAACTACGAAAAGTTCCTAATGAATAAGCATTTTTCAGTTCCAACTTATTATGGGAAATGGGAAGATGAGAACGTTTTTTGGATCCTGATTGAAAATATTACCGGTAATGATTTAAGAAATATGACGGACGAGCTGGCTTTGGCAGCAGCAGATAGTATTACGGAAATTCAAAATGCTTATTGGATGAACGAGGGAGAAGCGTTTGCAAAAAATAAGGCTGACGACAGGTTTGATGTATATTGGAAACGAATTAATAAACGCTATGATTATATCAAAAATGAGCCAATTATAGGTGAAGCATATTCTATATTCCTGAAACGTCAGTTAACTTGTCCAAGGACACTGTCCAACGGAGATTTTTTAGAATTAAATGCGATTAATCATAGCAACCGTGTTTACATTATTGATTGGGGATTTGGCGGAATTATGCCATATTCATTAGATATTGCGCGGTTTCTCGCTCATGCAACCGTTGATGGGGCAACATTTCCAATTTATATGAACGATAACCAAAAGGAAATCTTTGTAGAGAAAGTTTTTGAGAAATTGAATAGAAAGCCTGAGCATTCACAGTACATATATGATATTAAACTGGCCATTCTGAATGAATATGTAGAATTTGTGGAAGCGGATGAGGATGAAGATGGATGGTATTATAAGCATGCACTACAGCTTTCTAAGGATATTTTGGGAACATAGAGGAATCCTTTTTCCTTCTGGGTCTGCTCAGTGCCTTTGACAACCGCTATCAGGCGAAAGCCGATCAGTTTTTCAGGGAGATAAGCTGGAAACAATTTTTTGTGATTATTTGTACGAATCTGTGCAGAGAGAGTCCGACAATCCGGGAACTGGCGGAAATTATGGGGAGCTCACACCAGAATGTAAAGCAGCTTCTCTTAAAGCTTGAGAAGAAGGGTTTTGTAACCATAGTTACAGATCAGGAAGACAGGAGAAAGCAGAGGGTTGTCCTTACAGAAAAGACACGTGAGTTTTGCGCGGAACATGAGGAGGGGAGCAACAGGGTAGTAGGCGCAATCTTTAACGGAATCCCCAGGGAACAGTTGCAGATTACAATACGGACAATTATGCAGATGGAAGAGAATCTGAGTTGTCTGGATTACTAAGGAAGGAAGAAAATTATGAATCGAATTGTAGTATATACAAGCAAAACAGGGTTTACCAGGAAATATGCGGAATGGATTGCACAGGCACTTGGGTGTGAGGCGGCAGAACTGAAGAAAACTGATATTTCTGCCTTAAGCCATTATGATCAGGTGATCTATGGAGGCTGGATTATGGGGAATATGGTATCTGGCTATGATAAAATGAAACCATTGAATGTACGGTCACTGCTCGTATTTGGCTCGGGAATGAGTGCACCGACGGATACGGTTCGGCAGACGATTGCACAGCAAAATGGGATTCCGGAAGAAAACTTCTATTATTTTGAAGGCGGATATGCGCCGGAAAAGGTGGGATTTATGGGGCGAACCATGATTAAGATGATAGCGGGAAAACTGACGAAGAAGGAAAGCAAGACGCAGGAGGAGCTGCATATGCTGGAAATGGTAAAAGGGGCGGATCATACCAGGCAGGATGCAATAGAGCCGCTCGTTGAACGTTGCCTTCATCAGAAATTGTAAATAGGAGAAAAGTATTAGATATTTCCGGGTAACGGTGAGGAAACTTATGCGGATTGAATGGAAAAAGTAGTCACCGGAATATTTTATGGTGGATATAGCGGTAGTATAGAGAAGAAGGAGACAGTGACGTTATGGGGAAACGGCGATTTTGGAAGGCACTGACAGCACTTATTTTAACAGGCGGGATTCTTTGCGGTGAATGTCCGGTGGGGTTATATGCGGGACAGCAGGAGGAAAGCCTTGTGGAGACAGAGGAGATGTCTACGGAGGCAGAGGAAAATTCCACGGAGACAGAGCAAATTGCCGCGGAGCCGGAGTCGGAAACAGAAGTAGCGGAAACCGGGACGGAATCCGCAGAAATGACCGCGGATGAAGCCGCAGAGTCGGAAACAGAAGCCGCGGAAACCGGGACGGAATCCGCAGAAGTGACCGCGGATGAAGCCGCAGAGCCGGAAGCAGAAGCCGCGGAAACCGGGACGGAATCTGCAGAAGTGACCGCGGATGAAGCTGCAGAGCCGGAAACAGGAGCTGCGGAGCCGGAGAACACGGAGGGCGTGAAGCCGGAAGCCGCGGAGTCGGAAACAGAAGCTGCGGAGCCGGAAACTGCGGAGAGCGAAGTCGCGGAGCATGACACTGCGGATTACAAAGCTACAGAGACGAAAGGCGTCAAGAAGGAAAAACAGAATAAGACAAACGTAGATATGATTCATTCGCAGGCGAAGACGGCTGCAACGGACACGACGGAGGAATCGCAGAAGGAGACCTATACCATTCAGTTTGATGGAAACAAGAGTACGGCGGGCAGCATGGACTCCATGACAGACTGCGCAGTTGGAACAAGCTATAAGTTGAGTGCGAACCGGTTCCAGAGAAAAGGCTACACCTTCAGCGGCTGGAATACCAGTGCAAATGGCAAGGGGACTGCATACAGTGACAAACAGAAGGTAAAAAATCTGGCGAAGCAGGGGGAGGAGACGATTACCCTGTATGCCCAGTGGACCGCGAACCAGTACACCATCAGCTTCAAGGGGAATGGAAGCACCGATGGCAGCATGAAAGACCTGAAGAAATGCAAATACGGGAAGGAATATACGCTGACTGCAAATGCTTTTTCCCGTACCAATTATGTATTTACAGGCTGGAACACCAAAGCGGACGGAAGCGGGACGAGCTATAGTGACAAACAAAGCATTAAGAATCTCTCCGCAAAGTCCGGAGGTAAGGTAACGCTCTACGCACAGTGGCGGCTGAAAAAATATACGGTGAAATTCTACGGCAACGGCAGCACCAGCGGGAAGATGGATTCCATAAGCTGCAGCGTAGGAAAAAGCAAGACTTTGACGGCAAATGCATTTAAGCGGAAGGGCTACACATTTACAGGCTGGAATACGAAAGCAGATGGGACCGGAAAATCCTATAAAAATAAGCAAAGCATAAAGAATCTGTCGAAAAAGGACGGGGCGACGGTAAAGCTGTATGCCCAATGGTCAAAGAAGAAGTATACCATCACTTATGAACTGAATAAGGGAACCAACGATAAGAAGAATCCTTCTTCCTACACGATAACGACTGCCACAATTTCCCTAAAGAATCCTTCGAGAAAGGGGTATACGTTTAAGGGCTGGTATCTGGATAAGGACTGCACGAAGAAAATTACTGCGATTGAGAAGGGGAGCACCGGAAATAAGACGCTTTATGCAAAATGGAGCGTAAATAAGTACCGGATTACGTTCGACTCTAATGGCGGTTCCGGTTCTGTGAATGAAATCGCCGCAACCTATGGAAAAACGTATACGCTTCCTCTGTGTGGCTTCGTGCGGGAAGGCTATATCTGTACGGGCTGGAATACCAAGGCGGATGGAAGCGGGAAATCCTATAAGACCCTGCAGGAGGTAAAGAACCTCAGCACAAAGAAAAACGGGTCAGTGACCCTCTATGCTGCATGGAGCAAACTGAGTGAGACGGAGCTTTCCATGGCGGAGGATGTGGTAGAGCAGGTGAATAAAGAACGGAAAAGTGCGGGACTTACCAGCCTGCAAACAGACAGTACCTTAAATGCGATTGCCCAGCAGCGTGCATGGGAAATTGCGGAGTACTTTTCTCATACCAGACCGGATTGTAGCTCGGACTGCTTCACACTTTATAACACGTCCGGCTATACCTACCGGGCAGCAGGCGAGAATATCGCCTACGGTTATACCTCGGCGGAAAAGGTTATGAAAGCCTGGATGAATTCGTCGGGGCACAAGGCGAATATCTTAAACAGCAGTTATGGCAGGATTGGCGTGGGATGCTGCTATGCAAACGGAAAATATTACTGGGTTCAGAATTTCAGCAATTAAAGATATGCAGGAATGCCAAACGGCTGCGGCACCGGTGAAAATTCACCGGTGC
>JBJEJC010000186.1:0-27374 GCA_051877675.1 Roseburia sp.
GTGGTACAAGACGTCCGATGTTGATGGAATTTGCCGAGGAAAACTGATAGCCCTCCTTATCCAGTTCTGCGGCGAGCGCCTTGTCAGAGAACATCTGCTTCACTCCGGTCTGCGCCTGGTCAAAATTACCCTTGATGCCCACAACAAAGGTATTATCCCCCTTCTGGGTCACCATCTGCTTCTCCTGAATGGGGCTGACACCATTTTTCGGATAAAATACGATAATCTTTGTTCCCTTTACTCCTGCAAAGCCGGCAAGTGCAGCTTTTCCGGTATCTCCGGAGGTAGCCGTGAGAATTACGATATCATTCTTTACTTCATTCTTTCTGGCTGCTGTGATGAGCAGATGCGGTAAAATGGACAATGCCATATCCTTGAAGGCGATGGTGGAACCGTGGAACAGCTCCAGATAATAAGCGCCATTTGCATGCACCAGCGGAGCTATCTCCTCCGTGTCAAACTTGCTGTCATAGGCAGCACAAATGCACTGCTTCAGCTCCTCCTCCGTAAAATCGGTGAGAAACCGCTTCATGACCTCATATGCAGTCTCCTGATAACTCATTTTCGCCAATTCATCCATGTCCACATCCAATGCAGGAATGGAGGTCGGAACATATAATCCGCCATCATTCGCCAATCCTCTTAAGATTGCCTGGGAAGCGGTCACCTGTTCCTTTGCATCTCTTGTACTTGCATACATTAATTCCATGTTCTAAATCCTCTTATTCTTCTGATTTCCTAATGATTAACAGCTTTTCACACATTATATAGGAAAGTGTCTGCCTCTGTCAAGCAATCTCCTTTTCCCGCTTCCGATTGCCAGCAGAAGAAAAACGTGTTATGATATAATCATCTCATAAATGTAAAGTAACCAAAAAGGAGAGACTATGCTTCCTGGTGTTTATCTTGCAGAAAAGAAAAATGGTACTGTTTATTACCGCTCCAATATCACCTACCGCGGAAAGCACATCAGCCTTGGCAGCTACGATACGGAGGAGGCTGCAAACGCCGCCTATCTGGACGCAGTCAGGCTTCTTAACGATACCTCCATCAGCATCCATGATATCACCACAGAAAGCCGTCCTCTGGCATTTGAAAAAGCCGTCACCCTTTTGAATTTCCGGGACAACGGCATTTACATCCGCAATCCCATCTATCTTGCCAAGGGATATTTTCTCTACTACCTCTCCCCCTCGCAAGAGCTGAAGTTTGACATTGATGACCTGTTTTACTATTCCAGTCACAAAATCCAGAAGCGCCAGGGACATCTGTTTGTCAGTGACTACGGTATGCAGTGCTCTGTTTTGTCCCGCTATGGCATCCGCCCCTATGCAGTGGCAGGCAGAGATTTCATTTTCCGCAACGGGGATTCCACCGATTACCGTTACGCAAACATTATGGTGGTCAACCCCTACCATGGTGTCTTCTGCTACACCAAAAACGGTATCAGCCGTTACCGGGTTCAGATTCACATCAATGGAAATTATACCGTTGGCACCTATTCCACTGCCGAAAAGGCTGCCATTGCCTACAACAAGGCTGCCGATCTGGCAAAAGCTGCCGGCATCCGAAAGGAATTTCCCGAAAACTATGTGGATTCCTATACCCCAAGGGAATATGCCGACATCTATACAAAGCTGAAACTTTCAAAGCGTTACCTTGCCTACCTGGATAGCTGTCAGAAATAACAGGGAAGCCGTGCGTTCTGCACGGCTTCTTGTATGTGCGCCGCTAGGCGCACATTTCCTGCCCATAGCGTTCTGCTACTTCTGATTGATGTAATTGACCAGCCCCTCGCAGTCAATAATTTTCTGCATAAAGGGAGGGAATGCCTGCCCCTGGTAGGAAGTTCCCTTTGTTTTGTCCGTGATAACACCGGTGTCAAAGTCCACTTCCACCTCATCTCCTGCTTCGATGGCCTTCGCCGCCTCAGGGCATTCGATAATGGGAAGTCCGATGTTAATGGCATTGCGATAGAAAATCCGTGCAAAGGTCTCTGCTATGACACAGCTCACACCGGCTGCCTTTATGGCAAGCGGTGCATGTTCTCTGGAGGAACCACAGCCAAAATTCTTATTGGCTACGATTAAATCTCCCTCTGTCACATTTTTCACAAAGTCCTTGTCAATATCTTCCATGCAGTGCCCTGCAAGCTCCTTCGGATCGGAGGAGTTCAAATATCTTGCAGGAATGATGACATCCGTATCCACATTGTCGCCATATTTAAATACATGACCCTTTGCTGCCTTCATCTGAATTCCTCCTTCCTATAATTCATCCGGTCCGCAAATCCTGCCTGTCACTGCGCTTGCAGCGGCAACTGCCGGACTTGCCAGGTAAATTTCCGATTCCACATGACCCATGCGTCCCACAAAATTACGGTTGGTGGTGGACACGCAGCGCTCATGTTCTGCCAGAATTCCCATATAACCGCCCAGACACGGACCACAGGTCGGTGTGCTGACGACAGCACCTGCCTCCACAAAAATCTTAAGCAGTCCCTCTTCCATGGCATCCAGATAAATCTGCTGGGTTGCCGGAATCACAATCACACGAAGTCCCTTTGCAACTTTTCTTCCCTTCAGAATGGAAGCTGCAATCCGCAGGTCATCCATACGTCCGTTGGTGCAGGAACCGATTACAACCTGATCAATCTTAATGTTCCCAACCTCGTCAATGGTCTTTGTGTTTTCCGGAAGATGTGGAAATGCCACAGTGGGCTTTAGGGTGCTAAGATCAATGGTATATTCCTGCTCATATTCCGCGTCTGCATCCGCCTCATAAACCACATAGGGGCGCTTGGAATGCTGTTCCATATACTGCTTTGCCAGATCATCCACAGGGAAAATTCCATTCTTTCCACCCGCTTCAATCGCCATATTGGCAATCGTAAACCGGTCGTCCATGGTCAGATACTGAATTCCGTCGCCTGTAAATTCCATAGACTTGTAAAGAGCTCCGTCCACACCAATCATTCCGATGATGTGCAGGATGATGTCCTTTCCACTAATCCATTTTGCAGGTTTTCCGGTAAGGTTGAACTTAATTGCCGCCGGAACCTTAAACCATGCCTTACCCGTTGCCATACCAGCCGCCATGTCCGTACTTCCCACACCGGTGGAAAATGCACCCAGAGCGCCATACGTACAGGTGTGGGAATCGGCACCAATGATGACATCGCCCGCCACGGTCAGACCTTTTTCCGGCAGAAGCGCGTGCTCAATTCCCATCTCTCCCACATCAAAGTAGTTTGTAATCTCATGCTTGCATGCAAATTCCCTGACGCATTTACAATGCTGGGCTGATTTAATATCCTTGTTCGGTACAAAATGATCCAGCACTAATGCAATCTTATCCTTATCAAATACACCATCCACCTTCATCTTATCCATTTCATGAATCGCCACCGGTGACGTGATGTCATTTCCAAGAACCAGATCCAGATCCGCTTCAATGAGCTGTCCCGGACTGACCGACGGAAGTCCTGCATGCGCTGCAAGGATTTTTTGTGTCATGGTCATTCCCATGCGTAATCCTCCTTGTTTTCCAACATATTTTCAATACATCTTTTTTGGCAGAAAACAGTGTGTGATGTTTCTCTGCCGGTTGTGTGCTGTGTGTGTGTTCATAAGAGCCGGTGTGTGTCCGGTTCTTATCTGATTGTCATTCTATCACAAGAATTACTATAATAAAAATACATAATAAATATGTTTACCATAACTTAGTTTCATGTTATAATTGCATCATAATAGAACAAGGAGGTCCCTCATATGAACCAGAATCTCTCATCCTACCGAATTTTCTATACGGTTGCCCAGACAGGCAACATTTCAAAGGCTGCAAAGGAGCTCTACATCAGCCAGCCTGCCATCAGCAAATCCATCCAGAAGCTGGAGGAAAACGTGGGCTGTAAGCTTTTTTCCCGCAGCTCCCGCGGCGTGGTCCTGACCGAGGAAGGCAGGCTTTTATTCGACCATGTGAGCGCTGCATTTGAGACTCTGGATCTGGGAGAGGAAAAGCTGCGTCGCTCCATTGAGCTTGGTGTGGGGCATTTAAAGATTGGCGTAAGCTCTACTTTGTGTAAATATATTCTGCTTCCCTATCTGAAGGAATTCATCCGGCAGAACCCTCATATCTCCATATCCATTACCTGCCACTCCACCAACGATACCTTAAAGCTGCTGGAGGACAATAAGATTGACATCGGTCTGGTGGGAAAGCCGGAGAATCTTAAGAACATTCATTTTGATTATCTGGAAGAAATTGAAGATATTTTCGTGGCAACGAAAGATTATATCCGGAATCTCCGCGCCCGGGGCGTGCAGAAAGACCAGATTCTTTCCAGTTCCACGCTGATGCTTCTCGATAAAAACAATATGACCAGACAGTATATTGATGACTATCTGCAGGAAAATCAGATTCAGGTCCGGGATTCCATTGATATTTCCAGTATGGATCTGCTCATCGACTTTGCACGCATCGGCGTCGGTGTTGCCTGCGTCATCAAAAGCTTTGTGAAAAACGATCTGGCAGACGGCTCGCTGGTGGAGATCCCTCTGGGAATTCCGATTCACAAGCGTGAAGTGGGTTTTGCCTACCGGACCGGCAGCAAGCCTTCCAAATCGCTGGCCGAATTTATAAGATTTTATCAATCGAGCCGAAGGCCGAATATTCGTTGATTCTCAAACCACTCACCCCCCGGCATATCCTGTGCCGCAAGGCGCACACCCACACCCTGTGCCGCAAGGCACACAGCCACATCCTGCGCCGTAAGGCGCACCACCCAAAAAAACAGGCCGTGAATTTTCACGACCTGTTTTTCTTCATCACTTACAGATTGATAAATCGATCCGCCTCTTCCGTCAAATCACCTGCAATCTTTCTGTTATTGCCCATTGCATCCGAAATCTCACTGATATCACGAACCAGTTCTGATGTATTCGTAGCCACATTCGTAGCTCCTTTGGCACTTTCCCCGACTGCATTGTCAATGCCGTCGATAGACTCTGTAATACTTCCCATCAACTGCTTTAAGTTGACAGACATCGTATTGAACTGGGTTACAATCTGGTTCACATGAACCGCATCCTCATTATACTGTTTCCCGACATTTACAAAGCCTTCATAATCCGGAAGAATATTCTCGTTCATATACTTCACAATGGAATTTGAACTGTCAATCAGCTCATTTACTGCTTCCACTACCATATTATTGATGGTCTGAATATTATTTGCTGCCTCTCTGCTGGAATTTGCCAACTGACTGATTTCATCGGCAACAACAGCAAATCCGCGACCTGCATCCCCCGCTCTCGCTGCCTCAATAGATGCATTCAGAGACAGAAGGTTCGTCTGGCTGGAAATGCTTAATATCTCATTAGTCAGATCATTTACACGGTCTACACTCTTGCTGCTCTCAATTGCCTGTTGCAACTTGCTGACAATTCCATTGACCACATCGCTGGTATTCTGTTTATTCAATACCGCATTTTGCTCCAGTTCCTCCGCACGTTTCTGCATTCCTACCGCATATTCGAACAAGCCCTGGGACTCATCGGACAACTCGATAATATTGCCGTCCACAACACCGACATGCTCCTTAATGTCTGTTAAAGTAGAGGAAATCTCTTCCATAGAAGCGGATAATTCTTCCATAACAGAGGAAATGTCATATGAGCTGTCATTTGCCGTAGATACCTTATCTGAAACCAGATTCACAATAGAGCCAAGCTGGCTGGAGCTTGTGTTAATCTGTCCCATAATTCCCTGCAGAGTCTCAATAAAGGTATTAATACCGGCTGCCAGCGTACCAATCTCATCCGTACAGAAACACTGTACACGCTTGGTCAAATCGCCCTGCCCTGCATCGATTGTAGCAATAATCTCCCGAAGCTGTTTGTTGATATTAATAAGTCTCTTGCATGCCCATTTCCAGCATACCCAGACAACAAATAACAGCACTGCATTTCCAAGTATAAGAATAATCAAAATTGTAACGTTTGCCCGTTTATACACCGCATCCTGATTGGCTATGGCAGTCTGCATCGCATTTTTGTTCAGGGCACTCATATCCTCTAATTCTGCAGTAAGTGCAGTACCTGCCACCTTCAAATCATTGTTTGCCAGAACCGTTGCCTCATCGTCCTTTCCGGTACGGCTGCAGTCTAAGATTTTGTCATAAATCACCAGATATGCCGCATAATCCGTCTCAAACTGCTGAAACTTTTCTTCCAATTCCTTGGAATCAATCAGACTTTCAAATTGTGTACAAAGCTCTGAAATCTGAGCTTTCAGCGTATCCGCCTCGTCTTCCAGTGACTGCTGAAGACTGTCCTCATCCGCCACGATATGTGCAAATGCCACACGGCGTAAGGTCTGGTAATGCGTTGCAATATCACCCAGACATTCGATCTTTACGGCATAATTGCTGCTGATTTCTTTACTGGCATCCATAATCTTCCCAGTACTGTTAAAGCTTGTGAACCCAAGGAGAAGCATCAGACATCCCAGCAAAATGACCGGAATCAGAATCTTATATCTGATACTCAGATTTTTGAAAAACATCATACCCTTTTCCTCCAAAATCGTATTAATTTGAAAATCCACGCCCTTTGTCAATAATAGACAAAAAAATATTTCATTTCATGTTCTTATTATACAGTTTACCCCAGATTCTGTCTAGTACTTTTTCCCCTATTTTCTTCAAAGCCATGCAGCCATTTTCCCCGCAGAAAGCAGGTAAGAAAAATAACGGAACTGATGGACCAGGTCAGGGGATACGCCCAGAAAATGACACGGATATCCGGGATCAGATGCACCGTCACTGTAATATAGGTGATACGGATTAAGCACCAGGAAATCAGCATTACGTACATGGGAACCGCCGCTTTTCCTGCCCCGCGCATAATTCCGGCAATGCAGTGGGAAAAGGCAAGGAAACAGTAAAACAGCGCCTCAATGTGCGCCTGCCTCGCTGCCACCGCCACGGTGGCCGGATTGCTGTCAAATGCTGCAGCAAAATAAGGGATAAAAAAGTACACAATGATTCCCACAAGCTCCGCTAAGGTCACCGAACAGGCAATCCCAAAATATGCTCCCTTTTTAGCCCGGTCATACTGCTTCGCACCCAGATTCTGCCCGATGAACGTGGTAAGTGACATGGCAAAGCAGGTGATGGGAAGAAATGCAAAGCCCTCAATCTTTGCATAGACTCCGCATCCTGCCATGGCTACTACACCAAAGGCATTGATATTGGACTGTACCACCAAATTTGCTATGGAGATAATGGAATTCTGCATTCCCGACGGCAGGCCAAACCGTATGACCTGCCCCAGCATATCTCTATGAAAACGAATTTCTTTGCAGCGTACCTGATAGACCTCCTCTGTCCGCAGCAGACGGACAAAGCAAAGAATTGCGCTGGCTGCCTGGGAAATCACCGTTGCCAGTGCCGCAGCGCCAACACCAAAGCCAAGCACTCCGACAAAGAAAAGATCCAGTACAATATTAACCACCGACGAAAAAATCAGATAATACAGCGGGTGCCTGCTGTCTCCCACCGCCTGCAGGATTCCCGTGACAATGTTATACAGAACAAATGCCATGGAGCCGGCGAAATAAGTGCGGAAATATACAACGGATTTCGGAAGCACATCTGCCGGCGTCCCCATCCATACCAGAATCCGAGGTGCTAAAAGCATGCCGATTGCCATAAGCAGAAGGCCTGACGCAAACCCAAACGCCACATCAGTATGCACCGCACGTTTCAGGCTTGCGTAATCCCTTGCCCCATAGTATTTGGAAATAATGACACCTGCTCCCACGGCAATTCCATTGAAAAATCCCACCAGAAGAAAAATCAGGCTTCCCGAGGAGCTTACCGCTGCAAGCGCCTCACTTCCAAGAAAGTTACCGACAATCATAGAATCGACGGTATTATACAATTGTTGAAATAAATTTCCCAGGAAAATAGGGATTGCAAATGACACAATCCCTTTCCAGATAGAACCTTTTAATAAATTTGTTTCTTTCATTTCATTACAATATTAACGATTCTGCCCGGAACGTAAATTTCCTTTACAATATTTCCGGTCAGTTTGTCTGCGATAGACTCCTTTGCCCGGGCAATCACATCATCCTTTGCGTCTTCTCTGCCGATGGCAAGAGTTCCCTTGGTCTTTCCATTAATCTGAACCGCAATCTCAATGGTATTTTCCACCGTCTTTGCCTCATCAAACTCCGGCCATTTCTGCTGATACAGATGTCCTTCTCCACCGATTATCTCCCAGAGTTCCTCGGTAATGTGCGGTGCCACCGGATTTAAGAGGATTAACAGCGTCTTGTACTCTCCCTTTGTGATGGCATTCTTCTTATAGAAATCATTGATGAGAGCCATCATCGCAGCGATTGCCGTATTATATTTCAGATTCTCGAAATCATTGCTGACCTTCTTAATGGTCTGATGCATCTTCGCTTCCAGATCCTCGGAGTAGGCATCACCGTCCGTCATAATATCCTGCAGCTTCCATACACGCTCCAGAAAACGGCGGCAGCCCTTTACGCCATCCTCAGACCAGCTTGCGGCAAGGTCAAAGGCACCGATGAACATCTCATAGGTACGCAGTGTATCTGCACCGTAATCACGAACGATATCATCCGGATTCACCACATTTCCGCGGGATTTGGACATCTTCTCGCCGTTCTCGCCGAGGATCATGCCGTGGGAGGTTCTCTTCTTGTACGGCTCTGCATAAGGCACTACGCCCTCATCGTAAAGGAAATTATTCCAGAACCGCGAGTAAAGCAAATGAAGCGTCGTATGCTCCATACCACCATTGTACCAGTCAACCGGCATCCAGTATTTTAATGCCTCCGGGCTTGCAAGTGCTTCTTTATTGTGGGGATCACAATAGCGCAGGAAGTACCAGGATGATCCTGCCCACTGGGGCATAGTATCGGTCTCCCGCTTTGCCGGACCTCCACAGCAGGGACAGGTCGTATTCACCCAGTCTGTCATGGCTGCAAGCGGTGATTCTCCGTTGTCGGTGGGCATATAGCTCTCCACCTCAGGAAGCATCAACGGCAGCTCACTCTCGTCAATCGGTACATAGCCGCATTTCTCACAGTGTACAATCGGAATCGGTTCTCCCCAGTAACGCTGGCGGGAGAATACCCAGTCACGCAGTTTATAGTTGGTCTTTGCAGTTCCGATGCCCTTTTCCTCCAGAAATGCAATCATTTTCTCCTTGGCATCCTTCACCTCAAGTCCGTTTAAGAAATCGGAGTTAATCAGCACGCCGGTGGCAACATCGGTAAATGCCGCCTCGTTGATGTCAACCTCCTCACCGTTCTTTGCCACAACCTGAATCAGCGGAAGATTGAACTTTTTCGCAAATTCCCAGTCACGCTCATCGTGCGCAGGAACCGCCATGATGGCACCGGTTCCGTAGGACATCAGTACATAATCGGAAATCCAGATAGGAATCTCCTTCCCGTTGACCGGATTGATTGCGGTAAGTCCATCCAGCTGCACACCTGTCTTATCCTTTGCCAGCTCCGCACGCTCAAAATCGGATTTCTTCGCTGCCTCATCCCGGTATGCCTGGATGGCATCCCAGTTTTTCAGTTCATCCTTATACTTGTCAATCACCGGATGCTCCGGGGATACTACCATGTAGGTAACACCAAACAGCGTATCGCAGCGGGTCGTGTAGATGCGCAGCTTATCCTCTTTTCCCTTAATGGAGAAGTCCACCTCTGCACCCTGTGATTTGCCAATCCAGTTCTTCTGGGAAACCTTGACACGCTCAATATAATCCACATGGTCCAGACCTTCAATCAGCTTATCTGCATAATCGGTAATCTTTAACATCCACTCACTCTTGACCTTGCGGACTACCGGTGCACCACAGCGCTCACAGACACCGTTTACAACCTCCTCATTGGCAAGACCGACCTTGCAGGAGGTACACCAGTTGATGGGCATCTCTTTCTTGTATGCAAGTCCTGCTTTGAATAGTTTCAGGAAAATCCACTGGGTCCACTTATAGTATTCCGGGTCCGTGGTGTTCACTTCTCTGTCCCAGTCGAAAGAATAGCCCAGAGAGTGCAACTGATCCTTAAAGTGTGCCACATTCTTCTCAGTGACAATCTTGGGATGAACCTTATTCTTAATGGCGTAGTTCTCGGTGGGCAGACCGAATGCATCCCAACCCATGGGATAAAGCACGTTGTACCCCTGCATTCTTCTCTTGCGCGCCACAATATCCAGTGCCGTATAGGGTCTCGGATGTCCTACATGAAGTCCCTGCCCTGACGGATACGGAAATTCCACCAGCGCATAGTATTTCGGCTTGGAAAAGTCGTCGGTTGCTGCAAAGGCTTTCTCATCATCCCAGATTTTCTGCCATTTCTTCTCGATGACCTTGTGATTGTAAAGTTCTGACATGTTTTTCCTCCTGATTACTTATCTCAAATTAAAAAAGAATCCTGCTCCGCAGGATTCTCCGCCTGCGGCGGGTCGCATCAGCAACATTTACCATTCCGCCGCAGCGCGATCCTCGCGGAGCGTTTTTATTTCATAGGAAAGGCATTCACTTTCACACGTTAATATAACAAGATCTTTCCTATGAAATAAAAAAACAGTATTTTCATCTCATTAGAGACGAAGATACTGCAAACTCCGTGGTACCACTCTATTTCGCATTCCAGCCGCATCACCTCCGCTACAGTTCCTGCATGCGGTAATGCCTCTGTGAAAATACGCACTCAATTGTCCTTAACGCGGACGCTACGCTTCCGCCTACTTACATGCTTCTATCATACCATGCCTCAACGGAAGGACTCCAAGGCGAGTTGGGAGCTTCGGATACTGCCTTGCACCCTCCGGCAGCTCTCTGAAATCCTGCGACTCTTAGTACTCCTTGTCACTGTCTTTTTCTTTTAAAAACATGATTTATTTTAACATATTGATTTTATTTGTCAAGACCACATTGGCATTGCCATTACATTTCCGCCTGAAGCCACAAGCATGTTATCATAAAATTACAGGAACCATCTCTCCGAAGCAAGTTTCTCATACACAGCATCTGCCAATGCACGGTGACCCTCCTCATCCAGATGCTCCTGGTCGGCATCACTGCTTGCGGCATAATCCGCTGCCTTCAAAAATGCAATTCCCCGCTCCTTTGCAATCCGCTCATACACTGCGCCCAGTTCCTTCGACACCGCCACGGATGCCGTTGAGAATTCGGGATCATACTCTGTCTGCCAGACCTTCTCCCCCAGTGTGATAGGAGAGATTAACAGCACTCTGCTCTGCGGCGCCCTTTCCTTGATCTGATCCAAAAGCCTTGCTATTCCCCGCCCAATCACCTCTGCCGACGCTTTATATACGGTTTTGCAGTCGTTGGTTCCAAGCATAAGAATCACCGCATCTACGGGATTATGGCTCTCTAATAGGACAGGAAGCAGCTCACTTCCTCTTCTGCCCTCGCGCAGTGCATCATCAAACACCGTAGTCCGCCCGCAAAGTCCCTCCTCAATAACCCGGATGTCATGCGCTTCCAGTCTTCTTCCGAGAAGACCGGTCCAGCGCACCTCCCATCCGTAGCGACCTCCCGCCGCCGGAATCAGTCCGTATGTATTGGAATCCCCAAAGCAAAGAATCTGTTTCATGTTCCTACCTGTACCTTTCTGTATTTCATTCACGCCAATTTAATTCATACTTATTCTATGGGTTATATAATATATTACTTAGACGCTTCTGTAAAATACAGAAATCTGATTGTCAGCTATAGGAAAAACCTAGAACATCTCACCTCATTACGTGGCATTTCCGGCAAACTGTGTCATATAAAGTTCATAATAACGTCCCTTCTGTGCCATCAGCTCCTCATGGCTTCCTGTCTCTGCAATCTGTCCCTGGTCTAAAACCACGATACAATCCGCATCCCGTATGGTGGAAAGACGATGTGCGATAATCAGACTGGTACGGTTTTCCATCAGTTTCACCATAGCATCCTGAATATGCTTTTCGGTACGGGTATCCACGCTGGACGTTGCCTCATCCAGAATCAGTATCTTCGGATTCGCCAGAAAAGCCCGGGCAATGGATAAAAGCTGACGCTGTCCCTGTGAGAGATTGTCCCCGGAGGCAGCCAACACCGTATCATATCCCTGGGGCAGATGTCTTATCATACTGTCGCTGTTGCTCATCTGCGCAGCCCGCAGGATTTCCTCCTCCGTGGCATTTTCATTGGAATAACGCAGGTTATTTTTCACCGTATCCGCAAACAGAACGGTGTCCTGCAAAACAATTGCTGTGTTGCGGCGCAGATTGCAGCAATCAATATCCTTAATATTGACTCCGTCAATAAGTATTTCACCGCTGTCTACATCATAAAAGCGCATCAGAAGATTGACAACCGTGGTCTTCCCGCTTCCGGTAGCTCCCACCAGCGCCACCTTATGTCCGGCGCGCACTTCAAAATTAAAGTTCTTTAGCACCTGCCGTCCCGGCACATAGGAGAAATTCACATTCCGGAAGGAAATCACACCCTTTGCATTCTCCATTTCCTCTGCACCCGATTTGTCCTCACATTCCTCATCCAGCACGGCAAAAACACGCTCTGCTCCGGCAATGGCAGTCTGAATCTGCCCGTATATCTGTGCAAGTTCATCAATGGGGCGTCCAAATTGCTTTGCATACACGATAAAAGCAGAGATTGCACCGATGGAAATGACTCCACGGATTGCAAAGTAACCACCAAACGCCGCAATAATCACAAAGCCCACATTGTTAATCACGTTCATGACAGGTCCCATGGAACCGCCTAAAATTTCCGCCACGATTCCGGTTTTGGTCAGTTCATCCGCGGTCTCATCAAATTCCCGGATGACCGCCTCCTGACGGTTATAAGCCACCACTGTGTGATAGCCGCCCACCATCTCCTCCACCGTTCCGTTTAAGCTGCCCAGCAGCACCTGGCGCTTCCGGTAAAATTTTCGCATCGCGCTGGAAAGAAACTTCGTTGCCGCCAGCGTGAGAAGCACTGTGGTACAGGACAAAAGCGCTAGTTTCGGGCAGATGTAAAACATCATCGCAACTGTACCTATGATGGTCAACACCCCGGAAACCAGTGAGCTTAAAGACTGGGATATGGTATTGGAAATATTTTCCACATCATTTGTCATCCGGCTCATGATATCGCCATGGGTATGACTGTCCAGGTAACGGATGGGAAGATTTACAATTTTATCAAACAGCTCATCCCGCATCCGATTTACGATACTCTGACTTAAGACTGCGCTGATTTTCCCCTGAAACAGGGTGCAGATACTCATTACTCCATAAATAACGAGCATAACAATCAATATTTCGCCAAGTTCTCCGAAGCGTCCCGCCGCAATCCGGTCAATGGCGTTGCTCTGCAGCTTGGGTGCATACACCGAACAGATGACATTCACCACCACCGCAAAGAGAAGAATCCCTATCTGCCGGGATTCCGCCGAGAAGTAACGCACAATCCGTTTTAAAGTCTTCCTGCCCTCCTTCGGCTTCTCTGCCGCCTGCCGGTTCTGATGACCTCCCCGGTTTCCCGGAATCTTATAATTATTCATTGACTGGGTGTTATTCGCCATCTTCCACACCTCCCTCCCGCTGTTGGGATTTCACGATTTCCCGGTATATTTCACTCTCCGCCAGCAGCTTTTCATGGCTTCCACACGCCACAGCCATACCGTTTTCCATCACAAGAATACGGTCCGCATTCTGCACGGAAGCAATCCGCTGTGCCACAATAATCCGGGTCATCCCCGCATAATCACGATCCAGCGCCTCATAAAGCTTCGCCTCCGTCTTTAAATCCAATGCGCTGGTGGCATCGTCAAGAATCAGAATCTCCGCATTTTTCAGCACGGCACGGCTGATTGCAAGACGCTGCTTCTGCCCGCCGGATAAACTGTGTCCCTGCTGGGACACGGCAGTTTCCATCCCCTCCGGCTTATCTCCGATAAATTCCATTGCCTGCGCAGTCTCAGCTGCATGGAGAATACTATCCTCATCCGCATAAGGATTTCCCCAGGCGATATTCTCTCCCAAGGTTCCGGAAAAAATCTCGCTTTTCTGCAGGGCAATGGCAACCTTGTCCCGCAGGGCAGCCAGGCGGTAATCCCGCACATCCACACCATCCACCAGCACCTGCCCCTCGGTGGTATCATAGAAACGTGGAATGAGATGGACAAGACTGCTCTTACCACAGCCGGTAGCGCCAAGAATACCCAGTGTCTCCCCCGGTTCCACGGTAAGATTAATCTGTTTTAACACCTTTTCCTCTCCCATACCGGGATAGGAAAAGGATACATTCTTAAATTCCACTTTTCCTTTCACCGCAGTGACACCGTCAAAGCTTCCGTCCGCGATTGCCGGGTCGCAGTTTAAAAGCTCATTGATACGTTTTCCGGATGCCACACCGCGCGACACAGACTGAAAAATCATAGTCATTCGCATCACAGCATTTAAAATCTGAGAGACATATGTAATAGCTGCCATCACATCTCCCGGCGTAGAAGCACCGGACGAAACCTCGATGCCCCCCACCTTAATAATCGCCACCACCGACACGTTCAAAATGATATTCATGATAGGGGTCATGTAGGAGAATAACACCAGAATATCCAACTGTTTTTTCACCAGCGCATCATTTGCTTCCCCGAAACGTGCTTTCTCGTAATCCTCCCGCACATAAGCCTTCACCACACGGGAACCGGATACATTTTCCTGCACTACCTGATTGACCTTATCCAGACGCTCCTGCAGAATCGAGAACATGGGGTTTGCTTTCCCGATAAAAAAGATCACACAGATTAAGATTGCCGGCAGGGCACATGCCACCACCACACCGAAGCTCAGATTCAGCGACAGCATACAGATAATTCCTCCGGCAAATAGAATAAAGGTTCGCACGAAGCCGCGGATACACTGCATTACAAAGTTCTGTAGCTGCGTAATATCGTTGGTGACACGGGTAACCAGAGAACCCGTGGAAAAACGGTCTGTCTGCTCAAAGGAGAGCGCCATGACCCGCCGGAATGCATCCTTGCGTACATCATTTCCGAAATTCTGACTGCAAAGATTGGCAAAAACGCCGGACATTATGCCGCAGAAACCGCCAAGTGCCACAAGACCAATCATTTTAAGTCCGGTGGATATTACAAGATTGATGTCTCCAATCCCTCCACTGGAAAGCCCCAGAACGCCCTCGTCAACAATTGTCCGCATCAACCGGGGCTGGAGCAGGTCCATGGATGCCTCCCCCATCATAAAGAGCGGTGCCAGCACCGCGAAAAGCCAGTATTTTTTCAGATATTTCCTCACATCATTTCCCTTTCTTATCCCGGCATTTAAAAATGCAGGATACCTCTTAATAATAACACAAAAAAGAGATATCCTGCATATACTTTTTATCTTATAAGATTCAATTAGTTATTGATGAGTTTGTCTTCCTCATTGTTCCAGCTGTAAAGCTTACGAATCTCTCTGCCGACCTCCTCAGACGGATGCTCTGCAGCCAGCTTTCTCATAGCCTTGAAGTGAACCTGTTTTCCTGCCGGAGACATATCCAGTAAGAATTCTTTCGCAAAGGTTCCATCCTGAATATCGGAAAGAATCTTCTTCATGGTCTTCTTGGTCTCCTCGGTGATTAACTTCGGACCGGTTACATAATCGCCGTACTCTGCGGTATTGGAGATGGAATATCTCATTCCTGCAAAGCCGGACTGGTAAATCAGATCTACGATCAGTTTCATCTCATGGATACACTCAAAATATGCATTTCTCGGATCGTACCCTGCCTCTACTAAGGTCTCAAATCCAGCCTGCATCAATGCACATACACCACCGCAGAGAACTGCCTGCTCACCAAACAAATCGGTCTCGGTCTCGGTACGGAAGGTGGTCTCAAGCACACCGGCTCTTGCTCCACCGATGCCAAGCGCATATGCCAGTGCAAGATCCTGTGCTTTTCCGGTAGCGTCCTGCTCTACTGCAATCAGACACGGAACGCCCTTTCCAGCCTGGTATTCGGAACGAACCGTATGACCAGGTCCCTTCGGAGCGATCATGGTGACATCTACGTTCTTCGGCGGTACAATACATCCGAAATGAATATTGAAGCCGTGAGCGAACATCAGCATATTGCCCTCTTCCAGGTTCGGCTCGATGTCGTTCTTGTAAAGGTCTGCCTGCTTCTCATCGTTGATTAAGATCATGATGATGTCAGCCTTCTTTGCTGCCTCTGCAGCGGTATAAACCTCAAATCCCTGTTTCTCTGCTTTCTCCCAGGACTTGCTGCCCTCGTAAAGTCCGATGATAACATGGCATCCGGAGTCCTTTAAGTTCAATGCATGTGCATGTCCCTGGCTACCGTAGCCGATAATTGCAATTGTTTTTCCTTCCAGAAGGGAAAGGTTACAGTCTTCCTGATAAAATATTTTTGCTGCCATGATAAATTTCCTCCAAAATTCTTATTATGTAAGCAGATCCCTATAATTCCAAGAGATTTCCTGCCTCGTCAAACATTTTGACATCTGCGGTTCCGCGGGATAATCCGGTAATCCCGGTCCGTGCCAGTTCCAGTATCTCATAGCCCTGCAGAAGATCCAGAAAAGCATCCAGCTTATCCTGCTGTCCTGTCAATTCAATCACCATGGAATCCTTTGTCACATCCACAATCTTGCCATGAAAAATGTCTGTCACGTTCATAACCGGCTGCCGCTCGGTATCCTTCGCGCGGATTTTAACTAAAATCAGCTCTCTCGTAACTGAAGCTCCCGGTTCCAGCTTCTTAATGTCAACCACATCCTCAAGCTTTGCCAGCTGCTTCTCAATCTGTTCTAAAATATGCTCATCCCCACTCGCCACAATCGTGATACGTTCATAGCGGGGATCTGCCGTCACTCCGGAAGAAAAGCTGTCAATATTGTAGCCTCTCCGGCTGAACAGACCTGATATACGGCTGGTCACACCAGGATTATTCTCAACTAAGAGAGACAACACCTGTCTCCTCATAAGAAACCTTCCTTAAAAAATCTTGTCGAAAGCTTTTACACTTTCCGATTCACACACATCACACTAAAATTAATAATAGCATATCACATTTTTTTGTCAATAATAAAAAAGCACAGAAATTTATTCTGTGCTTTTCATCACTTAATCGCCAAGAAGCTGGCCATTGCCATCGTGATCGATTTTACCGCAAAGAATCAGGATTCCCTCGATAAAGCCCCAGATTCCTGATATAGCAGAACCGATTCCACAGGTAGCCACCGTGATTACCAGCTGGGCAACTGCTTTTCCGGTATAACCGAGATAAAAATTATGTACACCGAAGGCTCCAAGGAAGATTCCCAGAAGTCCGGCTGCAAGTTTGGACTTGTTGCCCTTCGGTCCGAACTCCGCCAAAGATATTCCACAGTTTAAGCAGACCTGGTTCATCGGCTGTGTCGGCTGTCCGCAGTTCGGGCAGTAATTATTGCCGGTTCCCTTCTGGGCACCGCATTTCACACACATAACAGCCTGTTCGGTTACATACTGCTGTCCACAATTTCGACAAAACATAACTAACTCCTCCATCTTAAGTCTTATTGTTATGTTTTTATTCTATCATATTAATCTGTAATGTAAACATTTTTTTGACTTTCAAACTAATTTTACATAAGCTGCTCCGTAACCAGCCAGATTACCACGGCGGCAAAAAGCCAGATTCCCCTGGTCCGGGTCTTCTTCACGATCTCCGCATCCTCCCGGGCATCCTTACGGGTGGCATACTTCGGTGCCGCCACCATAAAGAAGCCCGTGAGAAGCAGAACACTCTGTATCAGTCTCATTCCATTCTCCTAAATCATCAATCCCGATTCTTCTTTGCTCTTTTCAATCACCTTGTTCAGTCTGCGGAACGGAATCGCAAGCACCAGTCCGATCAGCAGTGACACCGGAATATAGAGGGCAAGGCACCCCAGATCCTTCCAGTAATCCACACCATATAAACCGCCAATGGTCTCACGCATCGCATTCATGCCATATGGGAATGGCAGGAACCTGTATATCATCTGGTATACCTTTGGCAATGTCTCAATAGGAAAGGTTCCTCCCGCACCGGCCACCTGGATTACCATCACTACAATTGCAAGTGCTTCTCCCACATTGCCCATGGCAACCGTCAGAGAATAGATAAACAGCGTAAATACAAAGCTACTGAGTGCAGCCGCCAGCCAGAACAGAAACGGATTCTGGCACTGTATTTTAATGTAGAACAAATCCCCTAAAACGGTAATCAGTGTCTGTGTCTGTCCTATCAGGAAAAAGGTGATATACCTGCCAAAATATGCCTGATACGGTTTCATGTTGCTCACATTCTCCACCGGATGTACCTTTACATGAATGATTGCCACAAGAATCAGAGCACCTACCCACAGTGCAAGGATGGAGTAAAACGGCGCCATGGCAGAACCGTAATTGGCAATGGGATATACCTCCACCGTCTCCAGATTCACCGGAGAAGATGCAAAGGAGCCTAAAATATCCGGATCAGACTGAAGAAGCTCCATGAGCTGCTGGTACTGCTCATTCTGTCCCAGTCCGGCGATATCCGTTATCAGATCAGACAGCCCCTTCAACAGATTCTGAGCCATGGAAAGGGATTCCATCAGACTGGAGCTTCCCTCCTGTAAGGTGTCCTGATAATCCCCAAGCACTTCCTCCACTTCACCGAAATCGGCATCGATTCCGTTTAAAATAGATGCAGTGGCAATCATGGAGCTTTGCATGGAATTCATTGTGGCATCCAGCTTGGGACGCACTTCATAAAGGAAAGAATCCTCAAGCGTCTTTAAGGATGCTTTGCACACATCAATCTGAGCCGTAATTTTGCCGGAAAGCTCCTCGATGGAGGTCTTTGATGCATTTGCGTTTTTGGAAAGCTCCTCCAGGTCCCCACTGATAACATCAAACTGGCTGCGCACCGTATCAATCTGCTTTGCGGTACTCTCGTCCGCATCCTCCTCCCAACTGGAAACCGCACTGTCAAACAGTTTTTCCAGATAGGGAACAACCGCCTGTGCCTTCTCAATCCCATTTACATCCGTAACTCCTGTGCTTTTCATAAGCCCCAGCATATTCGTAAGGCTCTCTGACACATTGTTAAGGCTGTTCTCCACCAGTTCAAAGCTGTAGGACACCATTTGCGACACCGTATCCGCAGTGGCGCTTCCGGAAACGATGATTCCCTCCATACTGTTTACCATGCTCTCCCCATTGTTCACCATACTGTCAAGCCCCGGCAGCATGGCCTGACTGGTGGCAAGAAGGCTCTGCGCCGAATCCATGATTGCCACAAAGGAATTCAGCACATTCACATAGCTGGTAATATCCTGACTCAGATTTGTAAGACGTTCAAGCACGGAATCCGTCAGTTGGGAGTTCTCATCCGCGCCTGCAAGCGTACCTCCCACCTTCATGACTCCCTCGGCAAGTGTACTTACAAAAGTCGCATTCACCTGCTCCTGCACGGTTGTTTTCGCTTTGCCGGTAATTTTGGGTGCAATGGCATTTTTCTTGGCATTCTCATAATAAATGATATCCGGATGCTCTACCTCCCCGCCAAGAAAGCTGATCATTTCCTCCGTAAACTTCTCCGGAATCACCAGTGCCGCATAATAATCGCCACCGTAAACCCCTTCCTTCGCTTCCTTTTCCGTATCCAGAAATACCCAGCCGATGGTATTGTTCTCATGCAGTGCCTCGATGACAGATGCTCCCACATTCAGCGATACCCCCGCTATAGTGACACCCTTATCCTCCGACACCACTGCCACCTTCATATTCGTGGTAGCACTTGGACCGTAAGGATCCCAATTGGAAAAAATATTGAACCAGGCATAGAGGGACGGAAGGATGGAAAGTCCCATGATAATGACCACAGCCACCACATTCTGGCTGATCCGCTTCATATCCGCGATAAAAATCCTAAATATATTACGCATGTTCCCCTTCCTCCGCTTCCTTTCCGTCCTTTTCCACGGTTTCCGCAACCTCTGCCTTGGAATTTAAGGTATCGTCAATCTTCTGCATGACATTTGCCAGATTGCTCTCTACTGTCTCAAATTCTTTTCCCAGAAGAGTATCCACCTCTTTGTCTTCACCCTTCCATTCGTTGAGTTGCTCCTGTAGATTAAAATCCATATACTCTACCACGATCAGATACGCCGCCAGCAGAAACAGGGATACAATCCACAGAATCAGGAATACCACCTTGTTGCTGTCCGTCCAGAACAGGAAAAACAAGAATATCAGCGGAATAATCAGAATACATTTGAGTCCAATCCGGATACGCTTCTGATTTTTTTCGTGAACCTCCTGCTCATAGCTCACGATTTTCTTATACATGACTTCATATTTCTCTTTCTTATCCATAGCATTCTCCCCTTACATCATTTCGGTGTCTTCCATACGCTTTTCCATGAAATGGCTGACTTTGACAAAAGGAATCCGTATCACAAGTCCAATCAGCAGAGAAATCACTGCAAAAATAAGCAGCTCGAGTATTTTCACGGTATAAGTGCTTCCATACATACCGCCGATGGTTTCACGCATGGCATCAATGGCGTAGGGAAACGGGAAAAAGATATAAATATTACGGTAAACCGAAGGCAGCAGTTCAATCGGGAAGGAGCCGCCGGAGCCTGCAATCTGGATGACCATAATCACCACGGCAAGTGCTTTTCCCACATCCCCGAAGGAAATCGTCAGGGAGTAAATAAGCAGGGTAAAGGTAAAGCTTGCCACCGACGCTGCAAACCAGAATAACCCCGGTTCCAGAATCTGACAATGCAGCAAATAAATATCTCCAAGCACTACAATCGCCGTCTGGATCTGTCCCAGCAGGAAAAACAGCAGATACCTGCCAAAATACAGATGATAGGATTTCACTCCGGTAAGTCCCTTCGGCTCTGCCTTCACTTTAATTAACGCAACCAGGATCGTTCCGCCTACCCACAATGCCAGAACCGTATAAAACGGAGTCATTCCCGACCCATAATTCTTAATGGGGTAAACCTCCTCCGTGGTCACCAGCACAGGCTGCGAGAAAAATTCCCCGTAGCTCTCCGGATCTCCCTGCAGGAAGGTAAGAAATGCCTGTATCTTTTCGTCCTCCGCCGCCGCATCCAGCCTCGCAAGCAAAGCCGTAAGTTTTTCCGTAATCTGGTCGATGACAGACTGAATCTGTTCAAGGCTGTCATTTGTGCCGGAAACCGTGGTCTGAATTCCACTGAAAATCACGCTCATATCTCCCATAGTGCCATTCAGGTTATTCAGAAGGTCCGTCACATTTTCCAACATTATGCTCATGCTGTCAATCAGCCCGTTTAACTGCGGAACCAGCGTGTTGGTATACATATTTCTCATGTTGCCTACCGCTTCGGCACAGCTTCCCAGAATCCGCGTCATGTCGGATGCCGCCATGTCAACCACATTTGCTGTGACAGTAGAATCTGTTTTCAGGCTGCCGGTATCTATCGTATTGACAGCTTCCTGTACCTTCTTAACGGTTTCTAACGCCTTTTCCACCGTACTCTTTATCTCTGACGCCTGCCCGGCTGCCGTCATGCCGAGTGCCTCCATCTGTTCCGTCAGTTGTTCCAACAGCTTCAGCACAGAGCCAGTCTTTTCCGCAATATTCTGCAGGGAGCTCGTAATAGCCGTAATATCCGACGTAATGGTTGTCTGATCGAGCGAAGTAATAATCTCCTGCAGCATTTGGTTTATTTGTGTAATAAGCTCACCGATTTCAGGATGCTGGTCTTTGATGTCTACTTTTTCATAAATCTCCTGCAACGTCTCCAGAATCTTCTGCATATCCTGCACAAGCTGTTTTAGATTGTTAATCTGTGTCTCAATCTGCTTTGTATCAATGTCGATACTTCCGGACACGGTCTCCACAAGACCACTGATTTCTTTCTGAATATCCTTAGCGCCGTCACCGATGCCTTCAATTGTCTTTAAGATATCCTCAATCTGTTTCTTTGCCTCCGTCTCTGTTTCCTCATCCTGTGTAATATCCAGCAATTCGGAATAAAGACTGTTTAACTGACGTATGAGTGTAGACGTATCCTGTGTGGTCTGATTCAGACTGTTTGCCGTGTTCTGGGCATTCTCCGCGAGGCTTGCATTGGAAATATCCGCTGAAATCTGATTGATTGCGCTTTCGATGGAATTCATTGTGGTGTCCACGTTAGCACTGAAGGAATTTAAGGAGGTCTGGGTTTCCTCAAGGCTGTCCTTGGAGTCCGCAAAACTGTCCTGCCCTTTGTCCAGATTTTCCTGCAGCTTTGGAATATTCCCGTTGGTTTCGGCAATCACCACAGACAATGCCTGATTTCCCTCCACAAAGGTATCAATCATGGAGCTGTACGCAATCAGATTGGCATTCAGAGTTTTTAATTTATCCTCAAAATAAGTAAGCGCATCCGTATCCTGCAATTCCTCTGAGAGACTGTTAGTCTGCTCAAAGATTGTACTCACCACCACATTAATGAATTTCTCATTGATGCTGGTCTTCAAACTGGAAATCGCAGAATCGGTAATTTTGGTTCCGATAGCGTTCTTTTTTTCATTTTCGTAATACACGATGGAGGAATCCGAAACTTCCTCCCGGAATACATGATACATTCCATATGTAAAATTCTTCTCAATTACAACAGCCGCATAATAATCGCCCCGGTAAAGCCCCTCTAAGGCCTCCTCCTGCGTGTCAAGGAACACCCAGCCGATGCTGTCCTTCTGCTTCAGTTCCTCCACTACTTCATTTCCCATATTTTCCGTTGTGCCGTCTCCGGTCGCATAGTCCTGATCCAGATTTGCCACAGCGATTTTAATATTTCCGGTATTCGCATAGGGGTCCCAGTTGGAGTATATGTTGAACCACGCATACAGGGATGGAATAGCGCAAAGCCCGATTGCAATAATCAGTGCAAAAGGATGGCGCAGCAGGTTTTTCAAATCCTGAGTAAATATTTTCCATATATTTTTCATAAAATCTGCCTCCGGGTGTTTCCACCAAAACATAGTACTTTTGACATTATACACCATTCCAAGGGAAAATGAAACCTACAAAACCGCCTTCCTGTATATATATTTCTGCTTATGTTCTCTTCCACGCCATCACCTGTCGCCTTCTCACAATTGTCCGATACATATTTATACCATTCCCCGGAATAACTCCCCTTCTATGGAAAACAGCTTCTCGATGGAAATGGCGGTTCCATCCTCCAATACAATCCGATGCTCATATGCATCTATCTTTTTTACCTTTCCCGTAACGGTCCGATAAGCACCCCCGTGTTTTCTTTCATCCGGCTGGAAATAAGTAAATGTAACCTCCGGTCTTTCCGGCAAATGCTCCCGTATCATCTGCAGCTGCTCGTCCAGCACCCCCTTGCTGTCCTCATCCAGCTCCACCCACTCCTCCGTGAGCCTTGCCGTTTCCTTTATGGCTGCCTCATGCCCGGTCAGCGCCGCAAACGGAGAAAACTGAGCCGCCCGGTCAAGCGGTGCCATCCGGGGGTGTCTGACGGAAACATGATGGGGCAGATTGATGATGTCATCATATTTATGCATATCCTCTCTGTCACTGTTCTTTCTCAAGCCTTATGCCCTCCAATCTGCCGGTTTCTCTCGATTGTTGTAGCGCCCTCCTGTAAATTCATCCCCTTTAACATGGCATTCTTTCCATACTTCTTTTTCACGGTAAGCATGGCTTCCTGCAATTTGCGCTCCCTGGCAAGCCTTTTCTTCTCTTCCTTGCGCTCTCTTGCAACAGCCTCATAGTCAGTAAACAAATCCAACTGTTCAAAGGACTCTGCTTCTTTCACAGTACTTTCCTCCACCAGATGATTTGCCACCACGGTTATTCTGCGCACCAGAAGCTTGGGGTCAACAATCCGGTCATATAGCTCCATAACTGCATCCGTAATCCGCTTTGTGGACGAGGTCATACGGTCAAGATTTGCCGTACCGTGGGCAGGCTTTGGCACCTTTCTGCCATAATGGTCTACCTTGACCTCTCCCCGGTAGCTTTTGCTGATTTCCGGATTCGACAGATTTTCGATATCATAACCAACGGTAAGCACCATCTGGTCTGTCACAAGCTCCTTCTCCACAAGATCAAGCACCAGAAGGTCCGTCATCTCCCGGACAATCAATTTTGCCTTGGCAAAATCATAGGGACACTGCAGCACCTGACCGGAGCTTATGCTGTTTGTCTCCGGTTTGTACGCCTTAATCAGATCAATGGTCGTGGGTTCCCATCCCCAGGCATGATCAATCAGAAGTTCCGCATTGATACCGAACATTTTGTACAACAGTTCCTCGTTGTAATACTCCCCCGGTCCGCCTATGGAGCATCGGGCAATATCCCCCATGGTATAAAGTCCCGCCTCCTCCAGCTTCTTTTGATAGCCATGTCCCACTCTCCAGAAATCCGTGAGCGGTCTGTGATTCCACAAAAGTCTCCGGTAACTCATTTCGTCCAGCTCGGCAATATGGACTCCGTCCTCATCCGGTGTGACATGCTTTGCCACAATGTCCATGGCCACCTTGCACAGATACAGGTTTGTCCCGATTCCGGCAGCCGCAGTGATGCCGGTTTCCTTCATCACATCCCGGATAATTTTTGCTGCAAGCTCATGCGCCGTCAGCTGATAGGTTCCCAGGTAATGCGTCACATCCATGAAAACCTCATCGATGGAATAGACATGGATGTCTTCCGGGGCAATATACTTCAGATATGTGTTGTAGATGGTCGTGCTGTACTTCATGTAAAGTGCCATTCTCGGCGAAGCAACGATATAGGACACCTCCAATTCCGGGTGCTCCTTCAATTCCTCCGAAAAGCAGGAAGAACCCGTAAACTGCCTGCCCGGTGCTCTGCTTTTTCGTTCCAGATTGACTTCCTTCACGCGCTGCACCACCTCAAACAGTCTTGCCCTCCCGGGGATGCCATAGGCTTTCAGGGAGGGAGATACCGCAAGGCAGATGGTCTTTTCCGTTCTGCTGGCATCTGCCACCACCAGGTTGGTAGTCAGCGGGTCAAATTTTCTTTCCCTGCACTCCACGGACGCATAAAAAGACTTCAAATCGATTGCAATATAGATATGCGGTTCCTGTTCTGCCATGCTCATGCCCTCCTTTTCCTATAATATCTCCCATACATACCGTTTCACTCAAAAAACGTTCTCTTGGACATATTATACCAGAAAATACGTTCGATTATCAGTCCCTTTTTATTTTTTTGTATCCTTCCTCTTCTGCGTCTTTGTCAATTCTGACTCCATACCTCTATCTTTTTATTTCTGCAACTAAGTAAGCTCTCAACTTTTCCAAATCAGACTCAAGAAGCTCATGCTGTTCCTCTTCAAACCACATCTTCATTGCAAGCTTCGGCAGATAGCTCAGCTCCTTCGGTACATGATCAATCATCCACAGACCGCCCTCATATTTTGATAATATCCTTCTCTCTTTTTTAAAGGATAAAATTCTGCCAAGAATTAGAATATTACTCGGAAAATATCTGGGATCATAGTCATGAAAATCATAATCGTCTATGTCAGCACTAATCGCAGACCAAAAATCCTCATCGGAAATATCGCCAAACACATCCTGTATTTTCCTGCCGGACAAAACGATCCCGCTCTGTTTAATCAGCTTAATATAGCTGGTAACATCGGCATCCGGAAATTCATGATCGACCACATAGCATTCGGCATCCCTGTTTCTCAGTTTTTCCCGGTATTTTTCCGTCCATAGTTCACTGTAATGAAAGACGCAGTTTCCCGGTGTTTTCCATTCCTTTGCATCCTCAAGCAGAATTGCGGACATTTCCAACGGGCAGGGGCTTCGGTCGATTTCAAGAATCTCCTTTGCAACTGCCAGTTTGGTTGTAATATCCGGGGATTCTTTGAGAACCACCAAAATATCAATATCACCTGATTGGGGATGAAACGCATTTAAGACAATAGAACCATGAAGGTATACGCCAACCAGTTCATCGCCTATGTTCTTTTTCCATATGTTCACAACATTCTCTATCTGATGACTCACTTCCTGTGGTAAGTCACTGTAACCAACCAGATTTTTCATATCTGTAGCTTCCCTTCTTCCTCCACAAAATTATCCGAAATCCATTTCACGGATTTCCGAAGTGCCTCTATTGTCTTTGTTTCCAGCACACATCTTCCGTTGCAATTCTTGGCCAGATTTAAACGGTCTGTCAAATCAATTTCTCCGTCTCCCAAGGCAAGATGGTTCTTAGGCGGCTTCTCGCTTCCGTCATGAATATGGAAATGCTTCAACTTTTCTTTCCGCTCTAAAATATAAGGAACATCCTTTTCGCCGGTTGCTTTAGAATGACCGATATCCCAGGTCAATACAAAGCATGGAGAAGTAAGCAGATCGTCAATTGCCTTCTTCTCATAGTCTCGAAATCCTTCCGTATTTTCTATTGCGATTTTTATATCTGATTCTCCAATCCATGTCTCGCAGAGATCTCGAAATATCTGATAATACTCCATATAAATGGCAAAGTCTCTTTCATACATCTGCACCTTTCGATTCGGAAGCGTGATATAGATACCATGATGCATATGCATATTGATGGTTACCGGCTGATGCTGTACTCCATAGCGATTCTTTAGTTCCACAAGCTTTTTCGCCACCTCAATGGTTCTTCTCGTTGTCTCAAGGTATGCATTTCTCACCAACGGATTAAAATCTGCGATATTCAGGTTCTCATCTAAATGGATTGTGTAATAAATCCCCGCCTCATCCGCAGCCCTGTAAAAATCTGACGTCTGTTCCAGCTTATCAATTTGATATTCCGGGAAATTCATATTCAGCTCCACAAAATTCAGCCCTAATTCCTTACAAAGCATGATATTATCATTCAGGGTTTTATTTTCAATTAATGTTGGCATTCCATATTGCATAGTTATAACGTAAGCCCCCAATAATCGGGCGTCCTTCCTAAATATTTCTTCTTCCTTTGCTTAAAAATTGATAGGTTATGATGGAACCAGCCGAGTTTCCTAAAACAATAAACAAAAACTTTATCACGTTTTCTACAGACAAATTTAATAAAAGAAACGGAAAATCTGCTACACAATGTTCATATCCAGATAAAATGAATATCATAATACAAAATATTACAATGATGGTATCTTTTGTATACACTGCAATAAGCATTAATAAACCACATAGTAATCCGCATATAAACAATTCAAGATATGTATGAGCAAATTTTTTATTTGAAAGCTCAATGAAA
>JBJEJC010000187.1:0-26620 GCA_051877675.1 Roseburia sp.
CGTTATTCATGGCAGGGACATTGGGTCTTACAGCAGGCTGTGGGGAAACAGAGACCGAGGAGGCATCCGCATCCATTGAGCTGATTGAGCCGGTAAGTGCGGCGGCAAATACACAGAAGGCAGCATACCGGAGACTTTATGATTACAAAGTCCTTGCAGGCACGGTATATCCGTATGTGCAGGAATATTCCTTTTCCCAAAGTGTTGTTCTGACAGAGTATGGAAAGGCACCGGGAGATGTTGTTTCAAAGGGCAGCGTACTTGCATATGCGGATGATTCCGCCGCAGAATCGGAGCAGAAGAGCTTAGAGGATAAAATTGAACAACTGACAGATGCCTATAATGATGCGGAGGATGCACTGCAAAAAGAGATTGATGAGGAGAGAGAAGCCCGGGAGAAGCGGGAGGCTGCAGAGCGGGAACAGAGAGAGAAGGAAGAAAAGGAAGCGAAGGAGAAAGATAAAAATAAAGAAGAGGAAGAAACAGAACTGGATGAGGCTGCTCTTGAGGCAATAAAGAAGGCGAAGGAGGAACAGGAGGCTGCAGCGGAAAAGGCGGAGAAGATGCAAAAGCTGCAGCAGGAGTATACAAACCGTTCCAGAGCATTGCAAAAGGCACACCGGGCGGAACTGTATGAGCTGGATCTGAATTATTATACCACCTGTCTGGAAAACGCGAAGAAGGAGCAGACGACATATCAGCTTGTGTCAGGGATGGATGGCACAGTGGTATCGGCAGGGGGATATATGCCGGGAGCCTGGGTGGAGGCAGGGACGCCTCTGGTGGCGGTGGCGGATGACACACAGAAAATCCTGAAATGTGAGTATGTCAGCAAATCGGATATTGCAAAGTGCGAGGAAGTTTACGCGGTGATTGGCGGGAAGCGCTATGAGGTTACCTATCAGCCCTGTGACCAGGCGACATATGAGAGAATCACGGCGGAGGGGAATGTGGTCTACGCTTCATTTCTTATAGAGGACCCGGATCAGGAAATCAGACAGGGGGATTTCGCCGTATTAGTGGAGATATACAGCAGGACAGAGCCGGTATTATCCATACCGAAAACAGCAGTTTTTGAAGATGCGGCGGGGAGCTATGTCTATTGCAGTGTAAATGGAGAAAATCAATATATTCGGGTAAAGACCGGGGTAAGTGACGGGACATATATCGAAATCACAGAGGGGCTAAAGGAGGGCGATGAGGTACAGCTTTCGGATTCTGTGGAAATTGGAACGAAGACGGTAGAAGTAACGCGGGGCGATTTCTTCAGTGAGTTTGAAAAAGAGGCTTTTATCGACTATCCTCTGGCGGATTATATAAGCAACCCGGTTGAAAACGGAACCGTATACTTTGTGGAATATCAGGCGAATGCGTTTCAGACGGTGGCGGCAGGAGATGTGATTGCAACGATCCATGTAAAAGCGGATGAGACAGCAATACTGGAGAAACAGCTTAAGCTGCAGCGGCTTAAGGAACGGCTTTTGGATGCCATTGAGGAAGAGGAGGCAGAGCGGCTGATTGCCCGACGGCAGCAGGATATTGCAGAGATTGAAGAAGAACTGGCAGCAATGCAGGCGGACAGTAATACAACGGAGATCAGGGCAGCCACAGGAGGCATTATTTTCTGGCTTGCAGATTATTCCGCCGAGGATGAGATTGCACAGGGAGCGCCGATTGCCATGGTGGCAAATGGGGACAAATGCTATCTTACCGTAAACAATGAAAACCAGCAGTTGAATTATGGGAACGTCGTTTCCATTGAATATACGGATCAGAATCAGGAAAAGAGGCAGACCGAGGGAACGGTGGTGACACTGGGGGCGGCAGGCGTTTCGGCGGACTTAAAAAGCGGGGAGGCATATATTGGCATCCCGGACGAGGTGTCAGAGCTGATTCATGAGAAAATGGCATCCGGGGCTATGGATTTCTTCCAGCGCTCACAATTTACGGTGAAAACGAGAATCAGGGAAATGCCGGGGGTGCTTTTAATTCCCAAAAAGGCGGTATTTACGATAAATGGAAATACCTATGTTTATGTGAAAGACAGTGACGGGACAATAACGGCACAGAGCTTTATCGCGGGTGGAAGCAATGAGACCGAGTACTGGGTGCTGGAAGGATTGGAAGAGGGAATGACAATATGCTTGGAGTAATGCTGCAAAAATTATGGCATAAGAAATGGATGGCGTTTAGCCTGCTGCTTGGAATTACATTATTGATTGCAACCGCAGTCAGCTTCCCCATGTACCGGGATGCTGTATACAACCGGATGCTTCAGGATGAATTTAATCAATATCTTTCCGAGAACGGAGAGTGGCCGGCGGAAAATAAAATGATTGTGGTGGCAAAAAAGAATGCCGGCGGAAAAGCCATTTCCAAAATGGAAACGTTTACAGACGGACTGTTTGAGGAGCTTGGGGTTGCGGGAAAAGAGAACATCCGATATTACAGTCTTGCAAGAGCGGATGCGCATTCCCTGATGAACCGGGATGACGTGTCAAAACTGGAAGTAAGGCTTGGCTGTCTGTCGG
The DNA here is from genome assembly GCA_051877675.1 of Roseburia sp. GTDB lineage: Bacteria > Bacillota > Clostridia > Lachnospirales > Lachnospiraceae > Roseburia. The sequence goes on from JBJEJC010000187.1 coordinate 2,532, forward strand.
GGCTTGCCGAACATGCGCAGATGATTTCGGGAACCATGTATTCCGACGAGGGAATCACAGAGGATGGTGAAATCGAGGTTGTCATCAGCGAGGCTGCCATGGTAAATCTAAAGCTCCTGGTCGGTGAGACCATCGAGTTTGATTCCTTTCGGACCGTGGGTGGAGAAAAGGTCCGACTCAAAATCGTGGGTATTTTCAGGGAAGCGGACAGCAGTGATTTTTACTGGCAGGTTTCTCCGGAGAATCTGGAAAATGACTGCCTGATGCAGGAGGAGTTGTTTGCTGCATACTTTACCGGGGAGAACGCAGAGAAATATACGATAACCTGTAACTACTATTCTCTGTTTGCATATGACAGCATAGAGGCAGCAGATGTAAACGGGATGGTAAATGAGACGAAGTATCTGCTGGAGGAGAGCGCATACCGCGGCACCATGTCACAGCCCGCGTATTTAGGGATTCTTGAAGACTTCCAGGCAAAACAGAAGCGGATTGATGCCACCTTATTTATGTTACAGATTCCGGTGCTGATTCTGCTGGGAGCGTTCCTGCTCATGATTTCCGGGCAGATGTACGAAATGGAGCGCAACGAAATCTCGGTATTAAAAAGCCGGGGGGCTTCGGGCGGACAGATTTTTCGTCTGTATCTCTATCAGAGTATGTTTCTGGCGGGAATCGGATGTGCGGCAGGGCTTCCGCTTGGAAGCGTATTTTGCAGACTGCTCGGTTCCGCAGATAACTTCCTGCAGTTTGGGCTGACAAGAAAGCTGGCTGCGCGGTATACCACAGAGGCTGTGCTGTATGCGGCGGCTGCATTTCTGCTCTGCGTTATTATGATTACACTTCCGGCAATCAAACACAGCCGGGTGACGATTGTGAACTTAAAGCAGCAGAAGGCATTGAAAAGGAAGTCGTGGTGGGAGAAATGTTTCCTTGACCTTATCTTTTTGGGAATCTCCTTTTATGGCTACTATAATTACCGGAGCCATACGGCGGAACTGACAGAGCGTGTCTTACAGGGGAAAGCGCTGGACCCGTTGTTATATATCAGTTCATCCCTGTTTATTCTCGGAGCAGGGCTTTTTATACTCCGGCTGGTTCCGGTTCTGGTAAAGGGAATCTTTTTCCTTGGCAAAAGATGGTGGAGTCCGGCGAGTTACGCCTCCTTTATGGAAATCGTGAAAAACGGAAGAAAGCAGCAGTTTATCATGCTGTTTCTGATTTTAACCCTGTCCCTGGGAATGTTTCATGCGACCGTAGCCAGGACAATTATGGAAAATGCGGTGGAAAATGAATCCTATCTGGATGGGGCGGATCTGGTGCTTCAGGAGGTGTGGTCTACAACGGCTTCCTTTGCATCCCAGACCGGGCAGGCAACGGAGAAGCAGTACATAGAACCGGATTTTGGCAAATACAGCACTTTGACCGGAATAGAGTCACTCACGAAAGTAATCAGAGACGACAAATCCATGATACAGGTAAATGAGGATACCTGGTACGGCGGAGTCCTGATGGGAATTCATACCAGGGAGTTTGGTGAGAATACAGAGCTGTCGGATGCCCTGTTATCGGAGCCGTATCATCAACTTCTGAATGAGCTGGCGGTGATGCCGGATGGCGTGATTGTATCGAAAAACCTCAGTACGGAATACGGAATGAAGAAAGGCGATACAATCCGTTTCCGAAACCGCGATGAGAAAGAGGCAAAGGGAACTATTATTGGATTTGTGGAATACTGGCCGGGATTTTCACCCAGAGGAGTTGGTTTAAATGAAGAAGGGGAGATGCGAAAGTGGGATAACTTCCTCATAGTCGCAAATTACGCTTCGCTCCGCCAGTCATTCGGAGTAACGCCATATGAGGTATGGATGACGGTGAAGGATGGGGAAAGCACGGATTTCTTCTATGACTGGATGAAGGAGAATGATGTTTCCGTAAAGTCCTATACAGACCGGGAAAAGCAGCTCTCTAAGGTGCAGGAGGACCCGCTGCTGCAGGGAACGAACGGTGTGCTTACCATGAGCTTTCTTGTCACAATTCTTCTCTGTGCGGCAGGATATCTGATTTACTGGGTGATGTCCATCCGCCAGCGGGAAATGATGTTTGGTGTTCTAAGAGCGTGCGGAATGCACAAAGGAGAGATTTTTCATATGCTGACCATCGAGCAGATTTTTTCCGGTGTCCTGTCTGTTGCGGCGGGCTTTGGAATCGGAAAGGCGGCATCGGAGATGTTTACCGCAATGTTCCAGACAGCATACGCGGCGGCGGACCAGGTGCTTCCCGTAAGACTTGTCACAAATGCAGGGGACCTGGTTCAGCTATACGGGGTGACAGCAGTGGTAATGGTGGCGTGCCTGTTTATTCTTGCCGTTCTCGTATTTAAGATGAATGTTGCAAAGGCACTGAAATTAGGAGAAGAATAATGGGAAATATCATAGAAATCCAACATGTAAACCGTATTTTCCCGGTAAGCGGCGGCGAGTTCCAGGCGTTAAAGGATATTGAAATCTCTGTGCCGGAGGGGACACTTGCGATATTAAAAGGACGTTCCGGTTCGGGGAAGACAACACTGATGAATATTGTCGGTGCACTGGATTATCCGACTTCGGGAACGGTGATGATTGACGGGAAAGATATTACGAAAATGTCTGAGAGAAACAGAGAGAAGCTAAGGAGAACGGAGTTTGGATTTGTGTTTCAGGCAGTATCACTGATACCGACGATGAATGCTTTTCAAAACGTAGAGTTTTCCTTGCGCATGGCTGGCGTGAAAAGCGGCAGGAAGGAGAGAGTGGAGGAGTGTTTAAAGAGGGTGGGACTCGCAAGCAGAATGAAGCATATGCCGGCAGAGATGTCCGGCGGGGAACAGCAGCGTGTCGCGATTGCGCGTGCAATCGCGCATCATCCGAGAATCCTCTTTGCGGATGAGCCGACCGCGGAGTTAGATAGTGCTATGGCTGCGGAGGTGGTACAGATGTTTCAGGAAATTACAAAAAAGGAGCATGTGACCATCGTTATGACAACCCACGATACGGGGCTTATGGATGCAGGGGATATGCTGATTGAACTTCAGAATGGAGAGCAGATATGTCGGAAGCAATGATACAGGCGGATGGACTGGTGAAAATCTATAAAACAAAGCAGACAGAGGTGCTTGCCCTCCAGGGGCTTGATCTTACGGTGGAAGCGGGGGAATTGACGGCGCTGATTGGGAACAGCGGGAGCGGAAAGTCCACATTTTTAAATATGATAGGCGGTCTTGACCGGCCAAGTGCCGGGAGCCTTACTGTTTGCGGCAGAAATCTTTTTAAAATGAGTGAAAAGGAGCTGGTCACCTATAAGAGGGATACGGTGGGCTTTGTATGGCAGAACAACGGAAGAAATCTTCTGCCCTACCTGTCAGCACTGGAAAATGTGATGCTTCCGATGAACTTATCCAGTACAAGGAAAAAGAGGGAGAAGGCGTTGGAGCTGATTGAGCGGGTAGGAATGTCTGCCAAAAAGAACAATCGTATGAACACCATGTCAGGCGGAGAGCAGCAGCGAATCGCGATTGCGATTGCGCTTGCAAATTCACCGGAAATTCTTCTGGCGGATGAGCCGACCGGAAGTGTGGATACGAGGACAGCCGACGTAATTTTTGATATTTTTACGGAGCTGAATAAAGAGGGGCAGACAATTCTAATTGTTACGCATGATGTGGCATTGTCGAAGAAGGTAAAGCGCGTGGTTGCTATCCGGGATGGCAAAATAAGCAGTGAGAGAATTCTGAAGGAAAAGTACGCGGACCGTTTAAAGGAGGTTACGGTAGACTGGAGGAATGAGGACACACAGGAGGAATATGTCATTCTCGATAAAGCGGGACGTGTCCAGATTCCAAGAGAGGTTCTTGATAAGATGAAGCTTAAGGACAATAAGGTTAAGCTGGAGTATCAGGATGGAAAAGTCATCATCAGCGCACCGGAGGAAATGCAGAAGATATGAAAAAACAAATCAGGTCAAACCGCCGTATGCGGAAAAAAATTTTACTGGCACAGCTATCGATTGGTCTGGCATTTGGCATATCCGGATGTGCCGCAGGAGGGACGACGGATACCGGATGGCAGGGGATAGAGCAGGAGAGCGAAAAGCAGCAGGTGGAAGGAAAATCCACAGAACTTGAGAAAGAAGAAGGAGAGAAAAAGAAAATGACAAAAGTAGAATTTGAAAAATTATTTGAAACCGTAGTACCGGAGAAATCCTATAAAGGAATCGGAAATCACAATCCGGTTATGACACAGCGCTTTGGAGCGGACCCGTATGCAATGGTCTATGACGGACGTGTCTACCTTTACATGACATGTGACGAGCCGATGCTGGATGAGAAGGGGGGTATTCTTGAGAACAACTATTCCAATATCTATAAAATTAATGTGATTTCATCCGCAGACCTGGTAAACTGGACCGATCACGGAAGTGTCTATGCAGCTTCCCAAAAGGGTGCGGCAACCTGGGGAAATAATTCCTGGGCACCGGCAGCAGCCTGCAAGGAAATTGACGGAGAAATGAAATTCTTCTTATATTTTGCAAACAGCGGAAACGGCATTGCAGTGCTGACAAGTGACAGCCCGACAGGACCGTTTACGGACCCGCTTGGGGAGGCACTTATTTCCAGAGAAACGCCGACCTGTGCAGAGGTCACATGGCTGTTTGATCCGGCGGTACTAATGGATGATGACGGCTCTGCTTACATCTATTTCGGCGGAGGAATTCCGAGTGAGGACAAAGCGGACAATCCGGGAACCGCCCGTGTTGCAAAGCTTGGGGAGGATATGATAAGCCTCGACGGAGATCCGATTGCAATTGACAATGTGTCTTATCTGTTTGAGGATTCCGGCATCAATAAAATCAACGGAACCTATTATTACTCCTACTGCTCGAATTTCAGCGTTCCAAATGAAAAAGCAGAGGAAATCGGTTTCTATAGCGGCGAAATCATTACGATGTCAAGCGAGAATCCCATGGGACCGTTTACGCTGTGCGGACCTGTCTTAAAAAATCCGCAGTACTATTTTGGAAGAGGCGGAAACAACCACCACTGTATGTTTGAATTTGAGGGGCAGTGGTATATGTCATATCATGCAAGACTCTTAGAGGAAGCGATGGGAATCAATAAGGGCTACCGCAGCACCAATATCGATAAAGTCACCTTTGATGAGGAAGGCAGGATAGAAATGATTCAGGGAACCGAAGCCGGTGTAGAGCAGGTGAAAGCCTTCCAGCCGTATGAGCGTGTAAATGCTGCGACGATGGGAGCAATGGCGGGAATCGAGACCACACAGTATGGTGAGGAAAGTGTTGCCTGCGGCTCCGGTGAGATGATTGTAACCGGTATTCACGATGGAAGCTGGATTGGTATCTATGGAGCTGATTTTGGCACAGAGGGGGCAAAAGCGTTTACCGTTTCGGCAAGAGGAAACGGCACTGGCTGCATAAAAATCTGTGTGGATTCCCCGGACGGAGAAGCAGTGGGCTACGTAGAACTTAACCTTGATAATTCGCCGGAGTTTACAGACACTACGGTACAGCTTGCGCAGAAAGTTACCGGAAAGCATGATATTTACTTTGTGTTCTGTGGAGAAAACTTTGAACTGGAGTCCTGGTATTTTAATTAAGGGTGGCTGCGGTGTATAAGAAAATCTGAAGGATATTTGAATATTTTTGGAGAAGCAGGGGGAAAAGCAGTATGTATGAGACTCGTAATCAGGCACTGACACTTCATGCGGATTTCTTTGATCCGATTCATAAGACGGCGGAAGTGGTTATGGTGTCCGGGGATGAAAAGTATGCGAGAGTGGTATACAGGGACGAGCGCCAGAGCGTAACGGTGGGAGAAGGCGGAGAAGTAGAATTTTATATGTATGCTCCGAACGCAAAAAAAGTAGAGATTGGATGTCTTGGCGGTTTTGCCGGAACAGGACGATTTGAACTGACTGCGGATGGTAATGGAGGTTTTTCCGGGAAAAAGAAATTTCACTTCGGAATGCATTACTACCATTGGTATGTGGATGATGTGAGGATATGGAATCCGAAAGCAGGTGTTTCCTATGGCTGCTTTTCTGCGATTAATACCTTCGAGGTTGCAGAGAAGAATGTGGATTTCTATTTTCTGAAAAAAGTTCCCCATGGAACGGTGAGCATCTGCAAATATGTTTCGAGCATCAACGGACATATGAAGGAATGCTATGTGTATACACCGCCAGGGTACGAAAAGAAAGAGAATGCCGCAAAGTTCTATCCGGTATTATACCTTTTGCATGGTGTGGGGGAAAATGAGACCGGCTGGGTATGGCAGGGGAAAATGAACTTCATCATGGATAATCTGCTTGCGGAGGGCAGATGCAGGGAGATGCTGGTGGTTATGACCTGCGACTATGCATTCAAACCCGGAGAGGACCCGGTATTTTATCCGGGGGATTTTGACGGAGAACTTGTAAAAGATATCGTTCCGTATATCGAATCAAATTTCCGGGCGAAGAAGGACCGGGAAAGCCGTGCGGTGGCAGGACTTTCCCTTGGTTCCGTGCAGTCGGCGCTGGCGGCGGCAAGGCACCCGGAGCTGTTTTCCGCGTTAGGTGTATTTTCCGGTGTCTCCATGGAGCCTTTGAACACCATTTTGCAGGAAACCGCACATAAAATCCAACTGGTATTTCTATCCTGTGGCAGCGAGGAAAAAGAGATTCTTTCAGCGCTGAAAGGCTATGCAGAGTCCTTTGATAAAGCAGGCATCCGTTGTATGACAAAGGAGTATGAGGGCTACCATGAATGGCTTGTCTGGCGAAAAAGCCTTGCTGATTTCGTGCCCGAATTATTTGCATGGGAGAGTGGAACAGAGGATGTGAGAAGGGAAGAAGCAAATCTTCCCGGCGGAATGCTTCCTGCTGCAAAAGAGCAGTTAAAAAAGCAGACGCTGGAGGAACAGATGCTCTTTTTTGACCCGGTATATAAGCAGGTGATATTTGCATCCGATGAAAACGGAAATCCGGCAGGACGCTATATTGATATCCGGCCGGGCTTTGTACATACCGAAAAGCAGGGCGTGGAAATATCCATGTATGCACCGGAGGCAAAGAAAGTGGAAGTGGATGTGTTTGACTGCGGGAAAATTAAGCTGCAAAAAGAGAAGGAACAGGAGGGATTCTGGTCCGGGAAAATGGAGAATCTGGAACCCGGCTTCCATTATGTAACGTTTGAGGTGAATGGCACAAGAGTATTACATGAGCAGGCGCCTGTGGGGTATGGCTGCTTCCAGACCATCAATTATCTGGAAGTACCGGAACCGGAATTTCATTTCCATGAATTAAAAAATGTACCGCACGGACAGATTCATATGAATTATTATACCTCCTCACAGACAGGAAGAGAAAAGCTCTGCTATGTGTATACCCCGGCAGGCTATGATCCTGCCGGAGAGACACGTTATCCGGTGCTTTACCTGCAGCATGGCGGCGGTGAAAATGAGCTTGGATGGCTGCGCCAGGGGAAGATTGCAAATATAGCGGACAATCTGATTGCAGAGGGAAGCATGCAGAAGATGATCATTGTAATGAACACCGGTTACGCATTCCGCCCGGACGGCACGAGCCATCCGGCAGTCGGTTCCTTTGAAGAGGAACTGGTGGAAGACTGTATTCCGTATATTGACGGCTGTTACCGGACTCTGGCAGACAGGGAGCACCGTGCCATGGCAGGACTCTCCATGGGTGGTATCCAGTCACAGAAAATTGTTTTTCATCATACGGATGTATTTGCATGGCTTGGTATTTTCAGCGGCGGGCTTACCGTTGTTGATGACGAGGAGGACTACAGATATCTGTTATACCGGAAGGAAGTTTTTGGGGAGAAAATGAAGCTTCTGTTTGTATCGTGCGGAACGCAGGATGCCTTTTATGAAAAGACAGTTGAGAATGCAGAGGATGTAAAAGCACATGGCGTGCCGGTGGCGGAATACTTTGCAGAGGGAAGACACGACTGGAATTTCTGGCGGCGCAGTGCGGTTGCGTTTTTACAGCGTGTATTCCGGGATAAGTAGGCATATATGCCGGTGGAGAAAGGGATGTGTTTCGAATGAAAGCAGGAAAAGTAAAAAAGAAAATGTTGGCGCTACTGCTGGCGGGAACAGCAGTATTCGGATTGCCAGGAGGAGGCGCGATGCAGGTGAGAGCAGCTGGGCAGAATACTGCCTATGTGGATACGAGCGGTTATGAATTGCTGGATGAACTTTATGAGGATTATTTTTTACTGGGCGCTGCCTGCCAGGCGATAGATCACTGGAACGACCCGACGGCAGAAATCGGAAATAAGGATAAGGAAAAACTTCTGTCGGCTCAATTTAACAGTATGACATTTGGAAATGAATTTAAGCCTGCATATAATTTTGATTCTTCCTCGGATACTCTGTTTCAAGTTGACTTTGCAGCAGAGGAACTGCTTAACTGGGCGAAGGAAAACGGGATGAAGGTCAGGGGACACGTGCTGGTATGGCACAGTCAGGTAGATCCCTCTATCTTTGCAACAGACTATCAGGCATATTCGGACGGTAAAATCACAAGATCCGACACAGCAAAGCTGGATGAAGAATGTCTGGTGGACAGGGAAGAACTTTTGGAACGTTTAAAACGGTATATCTACGGAGTATTGGAGTACACCTATCAGAATGGCTACGCAGACATTATTTACGCATGGGATGTGGTAAATGAAGCTGCGGATGAGAGTCAGCCGGATGGGTTGCGCCGCAGCTACTGGTATCAGATTATCGGACCGGATTATCTGTACTATGCCTTTTTGTATGCAAGAGAAGCGGAGACGCTGTATGCAAAACAGTATGCGTCTCTGTACGGGCTGGATGCGGATAAAGATGACCTTTCTTCCATTGAGCCAAAGCTGTTTTATAACGATTACAATGAGTGGTTTGGCACCCGGAGTGATGCAATTGTGCGTTTCCTCACCGAGGAGCCGTGGAACGAAAACCATGAGAAGGTAACAAGCGACGTAATCAATCCGGAGGGAGACGGCACCATTTACGGAGACGGTCTGTTAGACGGAATCGGTATGCAGGGACATCTTGATGATACCCAGAGTATCGAGCAGTACATGACGGCATTGGAAAAGTATAACGCGGCTGTGCCGGAGATTCATATTACGGAACTGGATGTGGGACGCACCGGAACGGATGCGAATGCAGATTATTATCAGGCAAAATTCTATTATGAATTTTTCTCCCGGCTAATTGAAGAGGTAAAAGACGGAGTAAACCTTACGTCTGTGACCTTATGGGGACTGACCGACGATGCTTCCTGGAGAAGAGATTCCAACCCGCTGCTTTTCAATGGCGATTTATCAAAAAAACCTGCCTTTGAGGCAATGGTGATGGCTGCTAAGGGGGAGGAATTTTCTCTGACGCCGGAGAAGATTACAGTAGAGGCAAAGGATCTGTATGTCACCTTCGAGCCATATAAGGAGGACGGAAAGACAAAGACCGTGACGCCGCAGGATATCGGTGCGGTCAGTCGGGGAAGCGGTCATCAATCTGTGATTACAATTGTAAATGAAGAGAATCATACAGAGGGTGCAGCGATTGGTTTTTCTCTGCGCGTCAGAAGAAATGAGCAGGATGCAACAATGAAGATGGATGTATCCTCCTATATCGGGAAAACAATTAATATTACGGCATTTGCAAAAACGCAGGACAAGAAACTCAGAATGGGCTTAGATACGGCGGAACCAAAACAACTGGCAGAACAGACCACATCGGAGGACTGGGTGGAGTTGTCTGCGGTATGCACCATTCCGGAGGAACTGAACTCCGCGTATTTATATTTTGAGACAGACGGAAACGCAGATTTTTATCTGGATGACATCTCGATTGTGTGCCAGGATGAGGAGGCACTGAGTACAGAATCCGGTAATGCGAATGAGGAGCAGGTGCAGAGTAATTTCAGTCTGTGGGAAAAAATAAAGGAATTTTTTGCCAGATTATTCCATTAGGAAGGCGGTAAGCGGAATGAACGAGAAAAAGTGGAAAGATAAGGATGTAAATCCGATTACAAGGCTGGATTATCCGGATGTGGATGTAATCCGTGTCGGGGATACCTATTATATGGTCAGCACGACCATGCATTTTATGCCGGGATGTGAGATTCTGCGCTCCTATGACCTCATTCACTGGGAGCATGCGGCGTATGTGTATGACAGGTTAGACGGCACACCGGGACAGCGACTCGAGGGAGATGCGAGTATCTACGGAAAAGGAATGTGGGCAGCAAGCCTTCGCTACCGGAACGGGACGTTCTATGTGTGCTTTGTCGCAAATGATACGGGAAAAACCTACCTGTACCAGTCATCCGATATCCACGGTCCCTGGAAGAAACAGACAATAGAAGGCTTTTATCATGACTGCTCGCTGTTGTTTGATGATGACGGAAGCGTGTATCTTGCATCCGGGAATAAGCATATCCGTCTTCTGGAGTTAAAGCCGGATCTGAGCGGACCAAAGGAAGGCGGACTGGACCGGATTGTCGTAAGTGATGAGGGAAATCCGGGTCTTGGCTACGAGGGAACTCATTTTTATAAAATTAACGGAAAATATTATCTGTTCTTTATCCATTCCCTGAGAAATGAATGGAAGCGTGTGGAGGCATGCTTTATGTCGGACTCACTGGAGGGGGAATTTAAGGGCGGCGACGTGCTGAATGATGACAGAGGCTACTGTAATCAGGGAGTTGCGCAGGGCGGAATTGTGGATACACCGGATGGAAAATGGTATGCAGTTCTGTTTCAGGACCATGGTGCAGTAGGAAGAATCCCAGTATTGCTGCCGGTAACCTGGGAGAAGGATTACCCGGTATTTGGGAAAAACGGGAAAGTGCCGGAGACCTTTGAAGTCGGCAGTACAAGAGAAGCCTACCGATACCGTCCACTGGTGGAGAGCGATGATTTCCGAAAGAGAGGCATTGTTGTGGATGCCTCGTTTGAACGGGTGGCGGTGCAGGAAGCATATGATTCCTTTGGTTTTAAAAGCTGCTGGCAATTTAACCACGAACCGGAGCTGGCGCTTGTTGCAAATGACTGTGAACAGGGAAGCCTTACAATCACAACAGGGAAACTGTGCGCAAATGTCACACAGGCAAAAAATGTGCTGACGCAGAGAATGATGTTCCCGGAATGCAGCGGAGAAATCACGGTAGACGGCACAGGGCTTATGGAAGGCGACTATGCAGGAATCTGTGCATTCCAGGGATGCTATGGAATGGCTGCACTGACAAAGCGGGATGGCAGATATTATGTGGTTATGAGAGAAAAACCAGCCGATAATGCATCGCTGCAGGCAATGGAAAAGGATACGGAGGAAGGGACGGAGAGAGCGTGCATTCCGGTATCGTGTGCAAAGGTCCGGTTTAAGGTGGAGGCTGATTTTGAAAAAATGAAGGATGAAGCGGTCTTTTTCTATGATGCCGGAAATGGCTGGAAACAAATTGGTATTCCGAAAAAGCTGTATTTTAAACTGGATCATTTTACGGGCTGCCGGTTCGGATTATTTGTATATGCGACAAGGAAAACCGGTGGCAGAGCAGAATTTTCTGATTTTATTTACACAGGCAGCGGCTGCAGGTAGAAGAGAGGAAACGGTATGAGCAGGCTATGGTATCGGGAGCCGGCAAAAATATGGGAAGAAGCACTGCCCTTGGGAAACGGCAGAATGGGTGCGATGATTTTTGGCGGCATCAATGAGGAGAGAATCCAGGTAAACGAGGAGAGCATCTGGTATGGGGGACCGGTGGACCGGATTAATCCGGATGCAGGGAAACATTTGGAAGAAATCCGAAAACACATTTTTGAAGGCAGGATTTCTGAGGCGCAAAGACGGATGAATCTGACGATGGCGGGCTGCCCGGACAGTATGCATCCCTATCAGACATTGGGCGACATCCATATTTACAGCCGTGGCATTGGGAAGGTGGAGAATTATGAGAGAAGCCTTGATCTGGAGGATGCGGTGTGCAGGACGGAATTTGACAGTCAGGGAGTCCATTACAGGAGAGAAATGTTTCTGTCGCATCCAAAGGATTGTCTGATTCTGCATTTTACCGCAGATACGGCAGCGCAGATTTCCTTTCAGGCGAATTTGTCGCGCGGAAAATATTTTGACGGCATAAAAAAGCTGGGAGAAAACGGGGTCTGTCTGTATGGAAACCTGGGAAAAGGCGGAAGCGATTTTGCAATGGGAATCCGGGCATGGACAAAAGACGGACAGGTAAGAGCAATCGGAAGCAATCTGTGTGTGGAGGGTGCAGAAGAGGTGCTGTTACTTTTTTGCGCAGATACCTCCTATCAGCATAGGAAACAGGAGGAGACAAACGAGCAGGAAGGTAAGGATGGCTGTCATAAATTATTGCAGGAAATTGCAGACAAGATGAATGCTGCGGCAGCACATACATATGAAGCCTTACTGGAGGAACATAAAAAGGATTACCGGGCGTTGTTTTCAAGAGTGGAATTTCAGCTTGACGGGGCAGAAAAATATGATGAAATACCGATAAATGAGCGGATAGAAAGAGCAGCAAATGCACCGTCAGACATAGGTCTTGGCAAAATGCTGTTTGATTACGGAAGGTATCTGCTTATTTCATGCAGCCGTCCGGGGGGACTTCCGGCAACCTTACAGGGAATATGGAATCAGGATTTTATGCCGCCATGGGATTCCAAATATACTATAAATATCAACACGGAAATGAATTACTGGCTTGCGGAAAACTGTAATCTGTCAGAGTGCCATATGCCACTGTTTGATCTGCTTGAAAGAATGGCAGAGAATGGACGAAAGACAGCAGACAGAATGTATGGCTGCAGAGGCTTTGTGGCACATCACAATACGGATATTTATGGGGATACGGCACCACAGGATACCTGGTATCCCGCAACCTATTGGGTGATGGGGGCAGCATGGCTTTGTACGCATATGTGGACGCATTATCAATATACACTCGACCGGGAATTTTTAAAAAAGAGTTATCCAATCATGTGTGAGGCAGCAGTGTTTTTTCTTGATTTCCTGGTGGAGAAGGACGGTTATCTTGTCACCTGTCCGTCACTGTCACCGGAAAATTCTTACCGTCTGCCCGGCGGGGAAGAAGGTGCGGTAAGCTATGGCGCTACAATGGACAATCAGATTTTGAGGGACTTATTTACACAGTGTCTGGAGGCAGGAAAGATTTTACAGGCCAAGAATGGGGCATTTTTACAGGAGGTGGAGCAGGCGCTTGCGAAATTGCCGCCGACAAGAATCGGAAGCGATGGAAGAATTATGGAGTGGATGGAGGAATATGAGGAATGTGAACCCGGACACCGCCATATATCCCATTTGTACGGCTTACATCCGTCAGAGCAGATTGCGGTGGATAAAACACCGGAGCTGGCAGCGGCAGCGCGAAAAACGCTGGAGACGCGCCTTGCGAACGGAGGCGGGCATACCGGGTGGAGCCGGGCATGGATTATCAATCACTATGCAAAGCTGTGGGACGGGGAACTGGCATATCAGAATATCGAGCAGATGCTCGCCAATTCCGTTTATCCGAATCTTTTTGACCGGCACCCTCCATTTCAGATTGACGGTAATTTCGGAGTGGCAGCGGCTATTGCAGAGATGTTAGTACAAAGTACAGCGGAACGGATTGTACTGCTTCCCGCATTACCGGAGGCGTGGGCTTCCGGCAGCATCAGGGGACTGCGTCTTAAGGGAAATGCAGAGATTTCACTGAAGTGGGAAAAACATGAGCTTTCGGAATGTCTGATTCATGCACAGGATGATTTTACTACCTGCGTCCGTTATGGAAACCGGATGACGAAGGTGAAGCTGCAAAAAGGCGCGACTGCAAATGTAAAAATATAAAAAAGAAAGAGAGAATAACATTATGACAACAGCAGTAAATCCGATTTTAAACGGTTTTTACCCGGACCCGTCTATTTGCGCGGTAGGAAATGATTTTTATCTGGTATGCTCCACATTTGTTTATTTCCCGGGAGTACCGATTTTTCACAGCACCGATCTGGCACACTGGGAACAGATCGGAAACATTTTGGACCGTCCTTCCCAGCTTCCATTGGCAGCAGGAAGCGGTCACTCCCAGGGAATTTTCGCACCGACCATCCGTTATCATGAGGGTACATTTTATATGATAACCACAAATGTCTCGTTTGGCGGGAATTTTATTGTAACGGCGGAAAATCCGGCAGGACCATGGTCAGAACCCCACTATTTGGAGAATGCACCGGGAATTGACCCCAGCCTGTTCTTTGATACGGACGGAACCTGCTATTATGTGGGAACAAGACCGAATCCGGAGGGGGTAAGATACAATGGGGACTGGGAGGTCTGGACGCAGGAGCTGGACCTTGCAACGATGAAGCTGGTCGGTGACAGCCATAAAATCTGGAAGGGCGCTTTAAAGAATGTAATCTGGCCGGAGGGACCCCACCTTTATAAAAAGGATGGCTATTATTATCTTATGATTGCAGAGGGAGGAACGGGACCGGATCACTGCATTTCGGTTGCAAGAAGTAAGGATATTTTTGCAGAGTTTGAAGGCAATCCGAAAAACCCGATTCTGACGCACAGGCACCTCGGGAAAAAATATCCAATTATATATGTAGGACACGGCGACCTGGTGGAAGACTGTGAGGGAAACTGGTATGTTGTAATGCTGGCATCAAGACCCTGTGAGGGATATACGAATATGGGCAGAGAGACATTCCTTGCAAAAGTGGAGTGGGAAGACGGATGGCCCGTTGTAAATCCGGGAATCGGAAAACTGGAGGATAAGGTTGAAATCCCGCTGCCGGAAAGCAGAGTGATACCGCACGGTCCGGTTTACAGCTTTCACCAGAGTAAGTTAGATGCCGCATTCCTGTCTCTTAGAAATGCAAAGGAGGATATGTATCGGCTCGACGCCAAGAGAGGCGTATTAAAGCTGTCATTACAGCCAGAAACCTTAAAGGATTTGGCGTCTCCGTCCTATCTTGCACTGCGTCAGAGACACCAGGACTATCAGGCAGGTGTCCTGATGAGATTTACTCCGCAGACAAATGATGAATGTGCCGGAATCGCAGTGATGCAAAGCAATGAATACCATATTCGTTTTGAAAAAGCTATGGATGGAGAACAGAAGTGTGTGAGGGTCATCCGCTGCGAAGCCGGAAAAGATACTATGCTTGCGGACTGTGGCGTGCCGGAAGGCGACATTATTTTAAAAATCACAAGTCGCGGACAGAAGGCAGATTTTTCTTATGAGGCGGACGGCAACACCGTTTTGGTGGCAGAAGAGGTAGATATCAGATGCCTGAGTACGGAAGTATCCGGCGGATTTGTAGGCTGTACCATCGGAATGTATGCTTCTGCGAATGGTGCACAAAGTGATAACAGTGCAGAATTTGAGTGGATGTTTTACGATGCGGTTCAATAATAAGGAAAGTAATAGGGAAAAAGCCAGGGCTACACAAAAAGTGTGCAGCCCTGGCTTTTGAAATGCTCAATTTTTTGCAGAATAAAATCCTCCGGAATGTCAAGCCGTTTGGAAAGGCAGGTAAGGCAGAGATAAGACGTGCTTCCCCGGTTTATGAACTTTTTATAAGCTCCAATTTCGTTGAAAGACAATTCCTTTTGGCAGTTCATGCAGCAGCTCAAGGTAAATCAACCACCTTTGCACGAAAAACGGCACAGTCATAAGGCTCTAATTCCCACATCACAGTTGCGTTTGCGACATTGGCGGCTTTTCCGGTCCAGATATCGGTCATGGATAAGGTTTTGCCTGTGCTCACAGGAAGGGAAACTTCATCCAGATTAAATCGCGCCATCGCCTTTTCCTCATTCAGATTAAACAGACCAATGGCAATATCACCGTTGGCAAGATTTTTTGCGAAGGTGAGGAGATTGTCATTCTGCCAGATGCCGTTTAAACGGTAGGGCTGGCGGCAGGCAGGGTCCTGATTGATTGCAATCAGTTTGCGATTGGTCAGAGTCTTTTTGGTTTCCGGTGTCATGCCACGGATGTCGCACCCGATCATTAACGGAGAGCCTAAAAATGCCCAGAGAGAAAAATGAGTCCGGTACTGGATATCGCTGCATCCTTTAAGCCCGACATTTCCTTTCCCATACATGCCGACTACCAGCATATCCATATCATTAAAGCAGCCGACACCGTTATAAGGGAAAAGAGCCGGCTGCTGTTTTGCCAGATCCCGGATAGACTCCCAGGTGTCAAAAATGTCGCCGGTAGAGCGCCACATGGAGGCTGCGGACGTCTTAATCCACTTGTGAGTCTCATCTGCGCCCCAGGAGCAGGCAGAAAAGAGAATGTCTCTGCCGCAGTTTTCCAGTGCGAGACCCATCCGGCGATACAGATATTCTCCCGGAATGATATTGCTGTGATAGCAGTAATCGTATTTTAAGAAGTCGACTCCCCATTCCGCGAAAGTAGCAGCATCGATAAACTCGTGTTCAAAGCTTCCCGGATAGCCTGCGCAGGTCAGATTGCCGGCGCAGGAATACATACCGAATTTCAGCCCCTTCTGGTGTACATAATCAGCGACAGCCTTCATGCCATGCGGAAATTTCTCCGGGTCAGCGACAAGGCGGCCGTTCGTATCTCTTTCCCTGAGAGACCAGCAGTCGTCAATGACAAGATATTCATAGCCGCATTCCAACAGTCCGTGTTCAACCATACTGTCTGCCGATTCCATAATTAATGTTTCATTGATCTGTTCGCCAAAGGTGTTCCATGAGTTCCACCCCATTGGCGGTGTTAATTTTACCATTTCAATTGACCTCCCGATAGTTTTATTATAAATTGATTATAGATGGAAAAAATATACAAAAACCATGCATTTGTGTTACAAAACCATGGATTTTTGTTTCATAAGGAGAAGAATATGACGGAGGAAATGTTTTCGGAAAAATCGGTCAAGCTGGTAGGGATGGGCAGGCAGAATTGTGAGGATATGCACGCATGGGGACCAGGAATCCGTTCCTGCTATATTATCCATTATGTGATAAAAGGGGCAGGATATCTTGTGGCCAATCATAAAAAATACAGGGTAAAAGCAGGGGAGAGTTTTTTAACAAAGCCGTATACACTGATAGAATACTTTCCGGATGAAGAAGAACCATGGGAATATACCTGGGTGGATTTTGTAGGAGAGCAGGTGGAAAACTGGATGGCACATACAGGGTTTAAAGAGGAAATGCCGGTCTGCTCTGTGGAGCAGGCAGAAAAATTACTGCCGCTTTTTTGTAAACTTTTAGAATTGGATATCTATCATCAGCAGAAAAATGAGGCCTGCGGAATCCTGCTTTCCATCCTTGGTATTTACCTTGATATTTTTCCCATAGAGCATCCAGAGGATGAGAGTGAGGATGAGAAAAGAATGGAACTGGCAGTTTTATTGATTCGGAACCATTATCATCAATCAGAATTTCATATTCAGATGCTGTGTGAAATGTTGCATATCAGCAGGGTGACGCTTTATCGTCATTTTGTCAAAAAAACGGGAATTTCACCCAAACAGTACCTGCTAAATTACCGGATCGAACAGGCAAAGCTGCTCCTTGCTATGGGAACGTCTGTAAAAAATACAGCGGCTTCCTGCGGATTTGAGGATGTATTTTATTTTTCAAGAGTATTCAAGACACATACCGGTGTGGCACCATCAAGGTATGCAGACAAAAAAGAGTAACTGTTCACTGGGCACCATGCAAAACCAGCCAAAAAAGCATGATGTGAGGAAATGTAAGCAAAAATTGGGTAGTGAAAAAAAAGGCTTTTTTTTATACTGTAAATAAGACAAAGAGTGCGAAAGGCAGTTCAGAAATCAGAAAAAACTTCGCGCAGGGGGAAATGGGATGTTTTATTTACTTAATTACACAAGAAAACCGGTAAATTCAGAACTTTATGACGCGAGACTTGCTTATAGTATGCACCTTGCAATCAGTGAGGATGGAGAAAATTATCAGGCGCTGAATCATAATTCCGGCGTATTATTTGTAAAAGCAACAGAAAATGAAGATGGGTCGCTGAATCCTAAAAGTATCAGGAATCCATACATTTTTCCGCTAAAAGGAGAGGGGTACGGGGTTGTGGCAGTCCGTACCGGAGCAGATGGCGAGGATGACGAAGAGAGCAGAGGAAGTGTGGTACTGTTTGTAACAGAAGATTTTTTAGCATATGAGGAACTTGGTCTGGTGCCATTAGAGGAGCAGTATGTGGATGAAGTTGTCTGCGATTTTGAGGGAGACGGCTATGTTATAAGATGGAGAAACCGCGACGGAAGTTGCAGCGTGGGGCAGACTTCTGATATTCGGCTGAGAAAACTGGATTCCGTAGTGACGATGGCAGGAGAGGAAATATGCGAGAACAGAGTGATGCTGCCGGAGAAGGTGGAAATAGAAGGAGCGGTTGCACACAATGTGATAGAGATTCCTTCCGTTGTGGCAGAACGGCTTAAAAAAAAGCTGCTTACTCCGGTGAATACCGGAATATCCTTTCCTGAACAGGTGATGGCATCCAGCCGGGAGGAACTGGACCGCTGTTTTGCCACTGCAGCCTACAGTGACGGGACAACGGTTCCAAAAAGAGTGGACTGGGTGGTGTCGGATGTAGTTTTTAAGGTGGAGGGAAAGTACCGGATCAAAGGAACAGTACATCAGGATCATTTCCCGTTTCCGGTGGCGGAAAATCGTGCGGACCCGTGTATCGGAAAATGGAATGGAAAATATTATTTTATTGCTACGAACGATGCAGATGGAAACCGGACGTTATATGTCAGGGAAGCGGATACCATACCAGGGCTTCTGACAGCAGAAGAAAAGCTGATTCTGGACTGTGAGACGTATCCGGAAATCGGTGGACTTTTATGGGCACCGGAGTTTCATGAGATTAATGGGACGCTTTATATTTTCCATGCAGCTACGACGGGAGAATTTTTCTACGAAGAAAGCCATGTCATGCAATTAAAGGAGGGTGGAAATCCTGCAAACAGGGACGACTGGTCAAGACCTAGGCGTGTGGTAAGAAAAGATGGAAGCGAGCTTTGCGAAGCTGGAAAAGAGATTACCTTGGATATGACCTGCTTTGAATGGCAGGGCGAATATTATGCAGTCTGGTCACAGCGTCAGTTCCTACCGAAGGACTTAGGCGCATGGCTGTATATTGCAAAGTTGAATCCGGAAGAGCCATGGAGATTATTAAGTGATCCGGTTATCCTTTCAAAGCCGGAGTATGGCTGGGCAAATAATCACACATTTGTAGATGAGGGCCCTTATGCATTGAAATCGGAAGATACTTTATATCTTACATTTTCCAGCGCAGCAGTGGACTCCTCGTATGTAGTTGGACTTCTCCAGATTGGGAAAGGGAAAGATCTGCTGATCAGAGAAAACTGGAGAAAGACCAACTATCCGATTCTGACTTCCCGAAGTGTAGAGGGAGAATTTGGAACCGGTCACAATGCTTATGTGACGGATGAAGATGGAATGGTCTGGAATACCTATCATGCAAGACCGGGGGTAGAAGGTGTGCGCAGCAGCGGAATCCGCAGAGTGCATTTTGATATGGACGGTGCTCCGATGCTGGATCTGACAGAAGAACTGGATGTGGCAGAGGCATATAAGGAGATTGAAACTGTGTTAGTGGTGGAAAAAAAGTAGAAAGGAACGTGGCAAGCAATGGCAGAGAGATTGAATATCAGCCATAAAAAAGGACATAAAATCGCAGAGGGCATGATAGGATTGTTCTTTGAAGATATCAATTATGCGGCAGACGGTGGCTTGTATGCAGAAATGATTGAAAATCGTTCCTTTGAAGCATACGATTGCTATGGCAAGCCGGGAGATTTCTATGCAAAGAAGGACTGCGGTTATGCATGGAAAGCGACGGAAGAAAACGGAACAGGTAAGATGGAGTATGTTGTCGGAAGCCCTGTGGCAAGAGAAAATCCACACTATCTGCGCTTCACTTCCGGGAGAGGAGGACAGGGGTTTGCCAATCAGGCATATCGGGGAATCTATCTGGTTAAGGGAAATGAGTATAAAGTGTCGTTTTATGCCAGAATGGCATCCTATCCAATTGGGAATATTCATTTGCAGATCCGGAAAAACGGAACCGTATATGTTCAAAAAGAAATTAGGTGTGTTCATGAACCGGAAGGCTCCTGGAACAACAAATGGCAGAGATATGAAATTACGTTTTGCGCCGAGGCGGATGTAAAAGGGGGAGAATTTGTTCTTTATCTGGATCAGGAGGGTACGGTAGAATTTGATTTCATTTCCATGATGCCACTGGATGCGGTTGCAGGTGTTTTTCGCAGGGATCTGTTTGATGCAGTAAAGGATTTACATCCGGGGTTCATTCGTTTTCCGGGGGGCTGTGTTGTGGAGGGAAACACGTTAGAGAACAGATACCGCTGGAAAGAAAGTGTTGGCAAACCGGAACAGAGGCGTGCGAATTATAACCGGTGGGCTGTTCATAATTCGAATCAGGAGAACGGATGGCACAGTATGTATTCTCACTATAATCAGACATTGGGAATAGGTTTTTACGAATATTTCCTGTTATGTGAAATGGTGGGGGCAAAGCCGTTGCCGGTATTGAATGTGGGGCTGGCATGTCAGTATCAGTCGAAGGAACAGGTTGAGCCGGAAACGGCAGAGTTTATGGAGTTTGTACAGGATGCTCTTGACCTGATTGAATTTGCAAATGGAAATGCTGACACAAAGTGGGGAAAAATGCGAATAGAGATGGGACATCCGAATCCGTTTCAGTTAGAATACATTGGAATTGGAAATGAACAGTGGCAGACGGATGAGGTTGATTTCTTTGAGCGGTATCGAATCTTTGAAAGGGCAATTCATGAATGCCACCCGGAGATAAAATTAATTGGCTCAGCGGGTCCGAACGTGAAGAGCGATACATATGATATGGCGTGGAAGTTCTATTGCGAAGAGGCAGATAACAATAATTTCTGCTTTGCAGTGGATGAGCATTACTATATGAGACCAGAGTGGTTTTTGGAAAATAATGCATTTTATGATGAGTATCCAAGGGAGGTAAAAGTTTTTTCGGGGGAATATGCGGCACATCCTGAGAATAACGGAGGGAATACGGTTGAGGGTGCACTGTCAGAAGCGGCATTCCTTACCGGAGTTGAGCGAAACTGCGATGTCGTTGTCATGGCTTCTTATGCACCATTGTTTAACCGCATTGGTTTTACACAGTGGGCGCCGGATTTAATATGGTTTGATGAGGAAAAGGTATATTTGACACCGAGCTATTATGTACAGAAGATGTTTAGTGAAAATCTCGGAACAGAAACAATCCTGCTGGATGGTCAGGAGAAAGAATTAAGGGAGCAGGGGTTGTTTGTAAGCGTTTCATGGGATGAAAAGAGCTCGGAATACATAATAAAAATGGTAAATGCAGGGAAGGAAGAAAAAAGGCTTCTGCTTGCAATGGATGGCAGGCCTTTGGATAAGAAAGCGACAGTTGTGAAACTGAGAAAAGCGGAGAAAGATAATTCTGAACTGTCTCAGCCTATGGAGGTGTCTTATACGTCGTCTGAGGAAGCACTTGCAGGTGAGATAATTTTAGTCGCTGAGAGTTTTACAGTTATTCGATTTTCGAAAGCCAAATAAATTGCGGAGGCACTTATGGAACAAATCAATCCGATTATCAAAGAAGATTTTCCGGACCCGGAGGTCATCCGGGTAGGAGATACATATTATATGATTAGTACGACCATGCACTTTTTCCCGGGCGGAATTATTTTACGTTCCTATGACCTGGTCCACTGGGAGTTTGCAGCCTATGTGTTTGACCGGCTGGAAAGTACGGATGCACAGCGTCTGCAGGGGGAACAGAGTATTTATGGAAAAGGGATGTGGGCGGCAAGCCTTAGATATCATGAGAATAAATTCTATGTGTGCTTTTCTGCCTATGATGTTGGAAAAACCTATCTTTTTACTGCGGATGAGATAACCGGACCATGGGAGAGGCATTATGTGGAGGGGGTATACCATCACAATTCGCTTTTGTTTGATGATGACGGAAGAACCTATATCGTCTGGGGAATGGATCAGATTCATCTGACGGAACTGAATGAAGAACTGACAGCCCCTAAACAGGGCGGATTAAACCGGATGATAGTCGAAGAGAAGGGCGATGTCTATCTTGGTTACGAGGGTGCTCATTTTTATAAATTGAAGGGCAGATATTATCTGTTTTTAATTCACTGGCCAAGAGAGGGACGTGCGAGAAGAACGCAGGCGTGTTTTTATGCAGACCGGCTTACGGATGAATTTATCGGCGGTGATATTTTTGAGGATGACAATGGTTACCGTAATCAGGGAATTGCCCAGGGGGGAATCATTGATACACCGGATGGAACCTGGTATTCGGTGATGTTTCAGGACCATGGCGCGGCGGGCCGTATGCCGGTTCTTGTGCCGGTAACCTGGAAACCCGACCCGGGCAGTCCGGATGGAAAAATGCTTCCGGTATTCGGCGATAATGGGAAGATGCCGGAACGGATTGAAGTAAAAAGTACCAGACCGGACTACCGGTATGAGCCGCTGGTTACCTCCAGTATTTTTAAGAAGGGAAAAGAAAAGAACAGGATTCATTCTTCCTGGCAGTGGAATCATGAACCGGATCACAGTTTATGGCGCAGGACAGATGACGGCGGTCTGGCAATTAAGACGAATAAGATCAGCGTGAATGTGGCACAGGCAGTGAATACGCTGACACAGCGTATGATGTTTCCTACAAGCTCCTTTAAGGTGAGAGTGGATGCATCGGAGATCCATAACGGAGACTTTGCGGGGGTATGTGCCTTGCAGGGGTGCTACGGATGGATTGGTGTGACAAAGGAGATGGGACGTTACTTTATTGTCATGCAGAGCAGGCAGATGGAAGATACCTCGCTTAGGGATGTGACGGCAGATTATATGCCTGGAACCGAGGTGTTTCGGGCACCCTTTGACGGAAACTGTGTGGAATTAAAAGTGCGTGGAGACTTTACGGACGGAAAGGATATCGCCGAATTTTTCTATCGCAAAAACAGGAGATGGGTAAAAGCCGGGGAACAGAGGCTGTATTTTAAGCTGGATCATTTTACAGGCTGCCGCTATGGAATGTTTTTGTATTCCACCGTGAAAACCGGTGGAGAAGCGGTGTTCTGGGACAGCGAGTACCGCTATCCGGATACGGGGACAGTGTGAAATATGACTGCCCCCGTATCTGCATTGATATATGTAATGAAAATATGGATTCTATAAATGTCGATTCCACGAATACAGGGCGCGGTACTCGCTGGGAGTGCAGTCCTTCTTCTGTTTGAAAATCCGGTTGAAGGTTGAGATGCTGGAAAATCCGGCCTGTAATGCAATTTCAGTGATAGACAGATCCGGGTTTGCCAGTAACTCCTCCGCGGCCTTGATCCGGCGATAGCTCAGATAATCATAAAAGGTAGAGTCGGTGTACTGCTTGAAGAGTCTGGTAAAGTGATATTTGGAAAAACCGCTGAAATCGGCAATATCGTCTAACGTCAATTCTTCTGTATAATGGGAATCAATATAGTCTAAAACTTCATTAAATTTTTGCAGATATTCCTTCTGTTTATGACTCCTGGTGTTTGGAAACAGGGTGAGACTGTTGATATGGTTTCGCCCGATGGAAACAAACAGGTTGATCAGGTGGGAATATATTGCAAGCTCACGGAATTCATTGGAACTGAAATATTCATTTCTTATCTGAACCAGCAACTGATACACATCATCATAAATTTGTGGGTAAGAGACCTTGGTGATTTGCAGGCAGCTCGTCATCAGGGACTGGATACTTGTATATCCCTTCATTTGCGCAATGCTCGAAATGTCAAATAAAAAGATAAAGCGTTTTCCGGACTCCGGTGCATAGAGCGCGTGCATTTCTCCGGAGGGGATAATGAGCACCTCACCGGGCAGGATATGATAGCTCTGACCGGAGGCTTCCACGTCATAATGGTTT